>CAYOPW010000049.1:0-21661 GCA_964405975.1 uncultured Hyphomicrobium sp. | reverse complement strand
CTTTGCGCCGGAAAGAGCAAGCAAGCGTCGCCATAAGAGTAGAATCGATATCCTTCGCGTACCGCATGGGCGTAGGCGTCTTTCATTTCGTCGAGCCCGCAGAAGGCCGCTACCAGCATAAACAAAGTGGATCGCGGCAGGTGGAAGTTCGTCATAAGAACATCGACGGCGCGGAAACAATAGCCGGGCGTGATGAATATATCAGTGCTGCCGTGGAAGGGTTGTATTTCGCCATCCCGCGTCGCGCTTTCGAGCAATCGTAGCGACGTCGTCCCCACGGCCACGATGCGACCACCACCGGTACGTACAGCCTTGAGCGCGTCAGCCGTCTCACTTGAAACCTCACCCCGCTCAGCGTGCATCTTGTGCCCGCTCGTGTCGTCCGCCTTCACGGGAAGAAACGTGCCAGCGCCCACATGCAGCGTCACGAAATGGCGAGAGACGCCGCGGGCGTCAAGGGCGTCCATTAGTTGTGGCGTGAAGTGTAAGCCCGCCGTTGGCGCCGCAACTGCTCCGTCGTGTGCTGCGTAGATGGTTTGATAGTCTGTCCGGTCGATATCTTCGGCGTGCCGCCGTCCGGAAATATAGGGCGGCAGTGGCATTTCACCTACGGCGGCGATGGCTAAGTCGAGGTCCGCGCCTGCAAGATCGAACGCTATCTCGAATTCGCCTTCATCGCCTTTAGCGGTAACAGTGGCGTCGAGCACGCCGGCAAGGCACGCATTGCCCAGACGTCCGAAGGACAGCCGATCGTCCTCCTTCAACCGCTTGGCCGGCCGAGCCAAGGCACGCCATCTACTCGGACTAACGCGCTCGATGAGTGTCACTGCGATGTGTGCTTGCAACGCGCCCCGCGTTCGCACACCTTCAAGTGCGGCCGAAATCACGCGCGTATCGTTGAAGACGAGCGCATCGCCCGCGCGCAGAACTTCAGGCAATTCTCTGACAATTCGGTCCTCGAGATGCCCCTGGGGCCGCACCACAAGTAGACGCGCAGCATCACGCGGACTCACTGGGTGGAGCGCGATCCTGTCTTCTGGAAGTTCGAAGTCGAAGAGATCTGTTCGCATAGACGTTCCGGGCCGCCGCCCATGTGCCATGCGGCGGCGCCACGCGCCAGCCCTTCCCTGCGATCTTGGCGTACAGCGCCAATAAGATCAGCGTTGCCGATATCATGAGGCAGCCCCTGAGTTGTATATTGCGGCCAGCCTGCCCGCTCACTTGGTACAGTCGAATGGCAACGTCATGCCAACCGCCGGGATGAAGCGCCGGCAGCCCAATTGAGTAGGAATCGATTGCAGCGCAACCTCATCTGATGTGGCGCGCTTTGCCATTCCGAGGCGCTGGCGCGCGATCGCATGAGCGGGCTTGCCGTCCAAAAGTTCGGCCGGCGAAGCAAGCGCCTGCCTGAAGCTTGACTTCGCTTCGGCGATTTTGCCGCGCTCCTCAAGCACCCGGCCCTTCAAGGCATGAGCCGCGGCAAAGTTCTTTTTGATCCCGAGCGCCTTATCGAGATCGGTAGTCGCGGCGTCAAACTGACGCTGGCGAAACGATACGATGGCACGGGCATAGTAGGTCGTTGCATCCCTGGATCGTGCCGCCACGAGCTTGTCGATCTCGGCTTTGGCCTCGGCATGTTCACCTTTGTCGGAGCGCGTCAGCGCGCGCATGAGCTCCACCTCAGTTGCGTCGGGATTCAAGGAAGCTGCCATATCCAAATCGGCAAGTGCGCGATCGGGATCGTTCTTTTTGCGCAATAAGACTGCGCGACTGTAAAAGGCCGACCAGTTCTTGGGCTTGAGCTCAATGTAGCGGCCCATATCGGCAATCGCCTCATCCAAGGCACCCAGATCGTGCTGGGTAAGGGCGCGCAGGTAGTAGGCCTTCGCAAAGCGCGGGCGCAATTTCACAACGCGGTTGAAGTCGGCAAGCGCACGCTTGTTGTTCCCGCCTTTGCGGTAGGCTGCGCCGCGATTGAAGTAGCCAATGTAAAATTGGCGCCGAGGCAGCCGCCCGCTGTTCATTACGCGCGTACAAGCTGCAGCACCACGCGTGCGGCTGGAGGTATTGCAGTCTGCAATATCTCGTTTCATGCCGGCAAAGCTTGGGCTGGCCAACCCGGCAAACAGGAGCACCAACGTGATCACACGAGCTTGATTCAACATTTCCGGTCCTCGCGAACATGCTTCGTGACGGGACACCGCCTCTAAAGCAGTGCGCACGCCGGGCCATGGCCAGGGGGAAATGTCTTCCGCAAATATGCGCCAAAAGCTGTTACCTAGGGAACAGCATCACAGTTTGTCCCCAATCGAGTTGGCTGTCTCAGAACATCGCGCCTTAACGGCCTGAATGATTGCAGAGACGACGTAGTTTTCCGCGCCGCTGCCCGGCAGCCAGTCTCGAATGAAGTCTGCGCTTTTCTCATTGGTGGCTATTGCTATCTCTGAGAAACCGGCTGCCGCGAGCATTTCCTCAAGCTCATCAATCAGCGCCGCACCTGCTATGCATCCCGCGAGTGCCGCGATGGAACTTGCCAGCGCTTCAGGCAGCGGTGCGGTCGCAACAACGTCGGAGATCGCCAGCCGGCCACCGGGCTTCAAGACGCGAAAGGCCTCACGGAAAACTGCTTTCTTATCGGGTGATAGATTGATCACGCAGTTCGACATGATCACGTCGACGCTCGAATCTGCTACGGGCAGATGCTCAATCTCGCCAAGACGGAAATCGACGTTGTCAAACCCTGCGCGGACGGCATTTCTGCGCGCTTTGGCAACCATTTCCGCCGTCATGTCCACGCCAATGACGCGACCATTCGACCCCACGCGACGGGCCGCCAGAAAACTGTCGAAACCGGCGCCCGCGCCCAAGTCGAGGACCGTTTCTCCCGGGACAAGCGAGGCCATCGCCTGTGGGTTCCCACACCCCAATCCCAGGTCGGCTCCTTCAGGCACATTGGCAAGATCTTCAGCGCTGTAACCCATATGAAGCGAGGCCGACGACGTGCCATCGCAACAAGATGGTGCACAACTCGCGTCCTTAGGCTCAGACGCTGCAGGGGCTGCGGCGCGGTCCGCCACGGCTGAGGCATAATGACGTCGCACAGCGGCCCGGACTGCATCATCGTCATTGTTTCGGGTCATCGGGCATCCCTATACGCTGCAATTTCTCACCAAGGGAGAGGAATGAACCAACCGGCGGCGGTTTTCTGGGCTTAATTCCTAAATTCCTAAGCCGCATCGGCGGCGACCTTGACGGAGACCATCTTGTCTGGGTCAACCACCGGCTCGCCGCGCTTGATCTTATCGACATTCTCCATGCCCTCGATCACCTTGCCCCACGCGGTGTACTTGCCGTCGAGAAACGTGGCGTCGTCAAAGCAGATAAAGAACTGGCTGTTGGCACTGTCAGGGTTCTGCGCGCGCGCCATGGAGCACACGCCGCGCACATGCGGCTCCGCATTGAACTCGGCCGCCAGGTTGGGACGATCCGAACCTCCAGTCCCCGTTCCCTTGGGGCACCCCGTCTGCGCCATGAAGCCGTCAATCACGCGGTGAAATACGATTCCGTCGTAGAAGCCTTCACGCACGAGCTGCTTAATGCGCTCCACATGCTTGGGCGCAAGGTCAGGTCTCATCGCTATCACAACACGCCCCTTGGTCGTATCGACAATGAGCGTGTTCTCGGGATCATCATATGTTGTCATCGCGATCTCCTTGGGGATGAATTGGTTCGAATTAGCTTATCGTGGAACGGCAAGCATCCACGAGATACTTGCCGATCCGGAATGAATGGCGCTATTCGCACCGTGCAAACCTGTTGGCAGAATGCCTATTTCGCATCGGCCTTTACATAGACCTTTTGCATGATGTCGGGTATGGGCGGGGGCTCGCCCTTTGCAACGCTGTCCACGTGCTCCATGCCCTCAATCACTTGACCCCACACCGTATATTGCCCTGTGAGGCCACCGCAGCCGTTATCGTTGAAGCAGATGAAGAATTGGCTGTTGGCACTATCGGGATCTGCAGTGCGTGCAGCGCCCACTGTGCCACGCTTGTAAGGCTCCTGAGAAAACTCAGCCGGCAGGTCGGCATAATTTGAGCCGCCCGTACCCGTGCCTGTGGGATCACCCGTTTGCGCCATGAAGCCAGGGATGACGCGATGAAACTTGATGCCATCGTAGAAGCCTTCCTTGGCCAACAGCTTGACTCGCTCCACATGCTTGGGCGCAAGGTCAGGGCGCAACTTCACGAGCACGGGGCCGTCCTTGAGCTCGATAACGAGAAGGTTGCCCGGGTCCTCTCCCATAGGCTGTTCCGAACAGGAGGTGCCTAAGATCACAAGAAGCGATAACGCAAGCTTCGCGAACGCACGCATCAGGACGTCTCCCATTTCTTGATTTATTTGGGGGCAGGTTACAGCAGCTGGCCCCTCAAGTGGCCTCGATTGCCGCCGTTATCGCTCTTTAGTGGTCAGCCTGCAACGTCTTGCACGGTTGTGCTGCGCAACATCTCATTTGGCATTCAAGGTTTTCGCCTTTAAGCGACGTGCCACAGCCTCTGACACGAATGCCGATGGATCCCCGCCCAGCAAGGCGATCTGGCGCACAAGATTAGCTGCAATATGCCGAACGTTCGGCGAGGCAGCAACAAACACGGTTTGGACCTCTGGCGCCATTGCGCCATTCATCCCCGCCATCTGCATCTCGTAATCGAAATCGGTGCCATCGCGCAGCCCACGGAAGATCACGCTGGCGTTGTGCGACCGTGCAGCCTCTACCGCCAAGTTCGAGAAGGTGGCGATCTCGACGTCCGTGCCTGTCGCATGGGCAATTGCCTTCGTTTCTATGCTCAGCATATCGATACGCTCATCGGCACTAAAGAGCGGTGCCTTGGCTGGATGTACGCCGATGCCGATCACGAGTTTGTCGACGAGACGGCAAGCCCGTTCGATCACATCGGTGTGGCCGAGCGTGACGGGGTCAAAGGAACCTGAATAAAAACCGATGCGGGTCATGAGGGTCCAAGGGCTGAAGAATTTACCTGTCTTATCGTGAAGGAAAGGCTCAGCACAACGATCTATCGCATGGGCGTAAACAAAAAGCGCCTGGTACATGCATTCACCAGACACATTAACGTATTTCGTTTCGCGTTCACTTTTGAGGGGATGATGCCGGCCGCGCGCCCGATCGCAAATTCAAGTCAATAACGCCACCGGGGCCGGCCCCAATGATCTAGGCACATATGACAGTGGCAATTCGTAACTACTCTGCGGACGGCTTCTCGCCGTCGTCATCGCCGTTCTCTGCGTCGTCATCGCCCTCGTCGGGGATGTGCTCCACGGACACAACGTGCTCGTCTTCGTCGGTATTGAAGATCGTCACACCTTGGGTGTTGCGGCCAGCAATGCGCACATCGTTGACGGGGCAGCGGATCAACTGGCCGCCGTCTGTCACCAGCATGATTTGATCGCTTTCGGCCACCGGGAAGGAGGCAACTAGCCGTCCATTGCGCTCATTGACGACCATCGCGACAATGCCTTTGCCGCCACGTCCCGACGTCCGGTATTCGTAAGATGAGGACCGCTTGCCGTAGCCCTTTTCTGAAACGGTCAGCACGAATTGCTCTTTTGCGCCGAGTTCTGCAAAACGCTCCGGCGTCAATTCAGCTTCACCGCCGCCACCTTCTTCCGCGGCCACTTCGGCTCCCGCATCACCCACTTCCTCGCCTTGCGCACGGCGCAGCATGGTTGCCTGCTTCAGATAGGCCGCGCGTTCGGGCGCTTCCGCATCGACATGAGTGAGGATCGCCATGGAAATAACCTCATCACCCTTGTCGAGCTTTATGCCGCGCACACCATCTGACTCACGTCCCTTGAACAAGCGCACCGCGTCCTTCAGCAAGAAGCGAATGCATTGGCCCCTCGTCGTCGTCAAAAGTACGTCATCCTCTGGAGTGCAGATGTCGACCGCCACGATACGATCGCCCTCACCGAGCTTCATGGCGATCTTGCCGTTGCGGTTTATGTTCTCAAAATCGGTCAACGCATTGCGGCGTACGTTGCCAGAACGCGTCGCGAATGCGAGCTCCAAGGCCTTCCACGTCTCGGAGTCCTCTGGCAGCGGAAGAATGGAGGTGATCACCTCACCCTGGGCCAACGGCAGAAGGTTAACGAGCGCCTTGCCGACGGCTTGCGGTGTTGCGGCCGGCAATCGCCATACCTTCATTCGATAACACATACCGCGTGATGAGAAGAACAATACAGGCGTGTGCGTTGAGGCAATGAATATTTGCGTGACGACATCCTCTTCGCGAGTCGTCACGCCAGACCGGCCCTTGCCACCTCGGCGCTGCGCCCGGTAAGTCGCAAGCGGCACGCGCTTTATGTAACCCTTCAATGACACGGTCACCACGCAATCTTCGCGCTGAATAAGGTCCTCGTCCTCTACCTCACCCTCAATATCCACGATCTCGGTTCTGCGCGGTGTGGCAAACTCCGCTTTGAGGTCATGCAGCTCTTTCTTGACGATCTCGACGATGCGCAGGCGCGATCCAAGAATCGCAAGATACTGTTTTATCTCCTCGCCAATCTTCTTGAGCTCATCGCCAATCTCATCTCGCCCAAGCGCCGTGAGGCGGGCAAGACGCAGTTCCAGAATGGCTTTAGCCTGCTCTTCAGAAAGCTTATAAGTGCCCTTTTCCGACACCTTGTGACGCGGATCGGCAATCAGCTCGACAAGGACCGCCACATCTCGTGCCGGCCAATCACGCTCCATGAGTTGCACGCGCGCTTCGGCTGGGCTCGGCGCATGGCGAATAAGCTTGATCACGTCGTCGATATTGGCGACCGCTATCGCAAGGCCCACGAGAACATGCGCGCGCTCGCGCGCCTTCGACAAAAGGTGCTTCGTGCGCCGGCTCACCACTTCCTCGCGGAAGCTCGTGAAGGCCTCAACCATATCCTTGATATTCAGCGCCTCAGGGCGTCCGCCGTTGATCGCGAGCATGTTGGCGCCAAACGTCGTCTGCAGGTCCGAATAACGCCACAGCTGATTGAGGACGACGTCAGCCACCGCATCGCGCTTGAGCTCGATGACAATGCGCATGCCTTCCCGGTTCGACTCGTCCCAGATGTCGGAGATGCCTTCAATGCGTTTTTCGCGAACAAGATCGGCGATCTTCTCGATAAGCGTGCGCTTATTCACCTGATAGGGGATAGCCGAGACGATGAGTGCATCGCGGTCCTTGCGAATTTCCTCCACCTCGACCTTGGCTCGCATGATAATGGAGCCGCGACTCTTGTGATAGGCGGAAAGAATGCCGGTGCGGCCCAAGATAAGGGCGCCCGTCGGGAAGTCGGGTCCTGGAATGATTTCGCACAGTTCGTCAATCGAAATCTCAGGGTTATCGAGATGCGCAAGGCACGCATCAATTACTTCGGCGAGGTTGTGTGGAGGGATGTTGGTCGCCATACCGACCGCAATTCCGCCGGCACCATTGACGAGCAGATTTGGGATCTTTGACGGCAGTACGCTCGGTTCTTCCAGCGTGCCGTCGTAATTCTCGCGGAAATCAACCGTGTCCCTATCGAGATCATCGAGTAGCGCCATCGTGACCTTGGCCAGACGGCACTCGGTGTAGCGCTCAGCCGCGGGCGGGTCGCCATCAAGCGACCCGAAGTTGCCCTGCCCATCAACGAGCGGCAGGCGCATAGAGAATTCCTGCGCCAAGCGCACAAGCGCATCATAGATGGCCATATTGCCGTGCGGGTGATACTTGCCCATCACCTCACCGACAACGCGCGCCGATTTCACGTGCTTCTTGTTGGGTTCCAGACCCAACTCGCTCATGGCGTAAAGGATGCGCCGGTGAACGGGCTTAAGCCCATCTCGCACATCGGGAAGAGCGCGCGAGACAATCACGCTCATTGCGTACTCAAGGTACGAGCGCTTCATTTCGTCGGAGATCAACACCGGGCGGATGTCACTAGGTTCGCCGCCGGGCCGATCGTCGTCGGTGCTCTCTGCCACGTTTCAATTGTCCGCTAAAACGCCGACGCACGCCCCCAGAGCGTGCGCCACGCTATGATAATTTTGCAATTTAGAATAGCATAACTGGTACAGCGGAGCCAATGCAGACAGCATGGTTCTTTGCTTCGCTCCACCGATTTTTTCCAAGTGAAAACAAAGCGATATGAGGTCGCGCAGATTGCCGCATCCCGTCCCGTGCACTGACTTGTCCGCGACACACAGAACAGCTAGACCCCGGCTGGTGTCGGCACGGCGGAAACGCCGGTGGCGCTTGTTGGAAGTGGGTCGTGTGCCCTTATCGAAGAGGAGCAAAACTGATGATGAGAGGCGTGTTGAGCTTCGCCGCCGTGGTGGCCTTCCTGGCCCTTCCGGCCCTCGCCGAAGAGATCGTAATCGACGAGAGCGTCTTTCTCAAAACCCAAGGGGAAGGCCAGTATCTCGCAAGAGATCTTATACTCGGCTTGCAGGTCCGAAACGCGGACGGCCAGATCGTTGGCGACATTGAAGATCTCATTTTGAACGCCGACAATCAGGTCGAAGGCGTTGTCATGGGAACGGGTGGCTTTGCCGGGTTCGGCGAGAAACGCATCGGCGTTAGCCTGTCAGCACTGCAAATTGACAACAAGGACGGCAAGGTCACGATCGTGCTGCCGCAGGCCACCAAGGAAGTGCTCGACGCTTTGAAGCCGTTTGTACGCTCCAAGCCGCCCAAGTCCTTACTCGATCGTGCCATCGACAAAGCCAAAGAGTTGACGGACAAGGGAGCCGTCACCGCCAAGGATGCTTACGACAAGGCCAAGGAAGACGCCGAACCCACTTTGGAAAAGGCTAAAGAGGCTGCGAAAGAAGCCTACGACGACGTCAAGGAGAAGGCGGCTCCTGTTCTTGAAAAGGCCAAGGAAGCCGCAAAGGAAGCCTACGATAAGGCCAGGGAAGCCATTGAAAGCAGGCCTCCTGAATCTACGCCCGAGTCGACAGCGCCGGAGACAGAGGCAAACGCTCCCGCGCCTGCACCGGAAGCGTCAGCGCCTGCGGCCTCAGACGCAGACACGGCTGCACCAGCGCCGGATGCAACCGCTCCGGCAGCTTCAGAGCCAGACACCCCAGCGCCCACGCCGGAAGAACCAGCTTCACAGCCGTAGTTTCGGGCTTGCGCATCCACACGGCGTGAAACAGAACGCATCTGTGATGAGAAAGAGCCCCGCTTTTTGGCGGGGCTCTTCATCATCATCTATCGGCTGTTGATCCTAGTGATGTCCGTAGACACAGACTGCGGGTTGGCCGCGCGTACTCGGCTTTGAGCCATAGGAAAGCTCAATGCGATCTATCGCGCGACGTTCGCCCCTGAGATCCAGCGGCCTCGTCTCTCCACCTGCGCGAATTTGTGCGCGAACACGAATGTTGTCAGGTGATCCGCGCTCGTAAACGACCTTCAGGTCTTGCACGTAGACGGTTGCACCGCTGACGCGCAGTTGAATGGCGGAGAATTTCCCCTCCTTGCGGCCCACGCGAATGATATCGCGATCAGCAAAGAACCCGACCTTCTGACAGCCAAGTTCCTCCCACTTAGGCTTCGGGGGCTCTTTTTCACCATACACTTCTATTCTGCTACGCTTCCGGGAACCTGGCCGCGCGCGGTAAACGACCTCAATGTGCTCAATACCCCGCTTGAATCCAGAAAGTTCAAAGGGCCTCGTGGACCGTCCCTTGCGAATTGTATTGCGCACTCGGAAATCCTGCGCCTTACCATTCTTGTAGGCGACGCGCAGACCCAGAATGTACAAATCTTGCCTTTCGACCTGCACGCGGACGCTTGTGAACGGGCCTTTGCCGCTAGGAACGAGAAACGTGCTGAGGCTCATTCCGTATCCGCGCACATTGCGCGAGCCGATGAGTACCCATTCCGGCGCCGGGACACCGTAAACTTCGACGACAGCGCGGCGGCCCCGGGTCCGGGCGGCAATCTCAATACGCTTGATGAAGCGTTCTGCACCAGCAAGATCAATCGGAGCAGTCTGCGCTCCCTCCCGAAGACGCGCTCCCAAGCGAACATCCTGAGATTCGCCATTGTTGAACACGACCTTGAGCGCCCTGATAAAGACGTTATTGGAGCGCGCCCGGAGACGGATCTTTTCAAATCGCCCTCTGCGCTTTCCAACATCGATCTCGTCCAGATCGAAACCTGAACCGCCGATGCGAGTCGCGCCCAGCAGTTCCCACGCGTCCGTTCTTTGGGCGAGCGTCGCGCTGCTGAGACACACCATCGAAACGAGAATGGCCGCCAGAAAGGCCACCGTTGATCGCCAAATCATTCCATCTCCTCCTAGATCAGCATTCTCAGTTGTTTGCCCCGGCGACAATCCGCCAAACTGCACACCTTGCTCGACAAAATTGTGATATTGCCCGTTAGCCACTGCTTGACTTCCTCGACGCAACGAGTTCTCGCTGGCGGTGGGATTGTCCATTCGCCCGGTTGAAGTAGAGTATCCCCCTAAAAAACCTCAAGGAATTTGCTGTGGCGTCAAGCGGTTCGACGAAAATCGTGGTCATTGCACTGGTGTGCAATTTCGGGATCGCAGTGGCCAAGTTTACGGCTGCTGCGTGGACGCAGTCTTCGGCCATGCTCTCGGAGGCAATCCATTCCCTCGTTGATACCTCGAACCAGGCACTGCTTTTATTCGGCATACACCGGTCCCAGCGGCCGGCCGACGCGCAACATCCCTTCGGCTACTCAAAGGAACTCTACTTTTGGAGCTTTGTCGTTGCCATCCTGCTGTTTTCCCTGGGCGCTGGCGTCTCGATCTATGAAGGTTTCCAAAAGCTGCTCCATCCGCATCCCGTGACCAGCTTTACGGTCAATTACATCGTACTCGCTGTTGCATTCGCGCTTGAGGGCTATACAGCCTGGCGCGCGATCACCGAGTTTGAAACCCGTCGTGGTGCAAGGAGTTGGATCGCAGCTCTGCGCCTATCAAAGGATGCCGCACTGTTCACGGTTCTGTTGGAAGACATAGCGGCAGTCGCGGGCCTGCTGATCGCTTTCGTTGGACTGTTGACGGTACAGTTCCTAGGGATTCAGGAAGCTGACGGGATTGCCTCGATTTTGATCGGCCTCATTCTCGCGACCGTTGCCATCTTCATGAGCATCGAGATCAAGGGACTTCTCGTTGGCGAGGCGGCAAGCCCCAAGGTGCAGGCCGGTCTTCGAGAAATTCTGCAAGGTGAAGTCGGGCCCTCCGGGCCGCTGCTTGCCATCAATGAGATTCGCACCATGCATTTGGGCCCGGAAGACGTGCTGGCGGTAGCAAGTGTCGATGCCGCCGACGGCGTACCGGCCGAAGAAGTGGAGGCTCTAACCGCGCAATTCGAGCGCGAAATCATGCAAAAGTTCCCGGAGGTGCGGCGCCTTTATATTGAAACGCAATCTCGTGCCGACCACAGGGCCGCTATCGCGGCTGAGAAAAGTCAGCAACCGCCCAGAAAAGCGCCCCCGGCGAAAAAGAGCACGCGCCGCGCCAAAAGGCCGACGGCCGCGAAGACCGCGGCCAATCGCAAAACGAAAAAAGGAACAAAGGCGGAGAGCTAGCCGCGCCGATCGAACACCGGCGCGCGTTGGCGTTGTCCCTAAAACGGAATCTCGTCATCGAGCTGCTTATCGAAGCCGCCCTTGGCCGATCCGCCGTTGCCGCCATCACCAATCCTGTTGTCGGCGCCATAACCAGCCTGCCCGCTCTCTTGCATTCCGGCGCCCGAATTGCGCCCGTCAAGCATAGTGAGGGTGCCGTTAAATCCCTGCAGAACGACTTCAGTTGTGTAGCGATCCTGACCCGACTGGTCCTGCCATTTTCGGGTCTGCAACTGCCCCTCAATGAAAACTTTTGAACCCTTCTTGAGGTATTGCTCCACCACGCGGCACAAGTTTTCGTTGAAGATGACAACGGAGTGCCATTCCGTCTTCTCGCGCCGCTCGCCTGTTGCCTTGTCGCGCCATGTATCGCTGGTCGCAATACGCAAATTGGCAATGGGACGGCCATCCTGAGTGCGGCGGATCTCGGGATCTCGTCCAAGATTGCCAATGAGGATCACCTTGTTCACGGAACCGGCCATGCGTTGCACTCCTTAAGTCATTAATCTATGGGCGCTCCAATTCCTGACTGGCGCGCCGCGCGTCATTTTCTTCCTGGTGACCCCGGCATATCAGCCTGAATGGCCGCCGCCTCATGTCGACTCAATGTCCACCCTAGTCTGATGGAACTGCGCCGCCTTCGACAGTGGACAGCTTGTCCACGCCTTTCCGGCAAACACCTGCGAGACAACGCGCCACTCGCCCCAGCGAGGCCATATGTTCTTCTTATGTTCCATATTTAGGGCAACGTGATGACGTTGGCAAGCGCCATTCGCGTAAGCCGCCTTATCCGGGCGCAAATTGTTCTGGCTACCGTCCCCGCTCTTGTTCCGCCTTATCTGCCAGATCGTGCATGACATGAGCCGGGGTGGTCTTGGAGGCGGGACAGTTCGCGTTTCGCAGCCCGTCGTATACCGCAACTAGGTTCCCGCGAAACTGCTGCTCGGTTGCGCGGCGGGCCACGCCGGTCGCCACGGAACCATCGGCCCAACGTGCGCTGCACATTAGTCCTGTCAGGTAGGCGGTAAGATCGGCCGGATAGGTTTCAGCCGGCGGCGGCGGCGACATGCCAACCCAGCTTTGCCAGTGCAGTTCGTTTTCACTGCCCTTCCATTTGGTACTTTCGCTGTCATCAAGCGCGCCAGCCAACCTGTCGCGAACAAGAACACGAACCTCCTTTTCTGAAATTTCATCGATCACGTTATTAAGCGTCGATTTCTCCTCGTCGCCCAAAGGCTCGATCGAGAGTTCGGACAGATCGGTGAGACCGCTCACATCCCACGCAGGCGGCACTGTACTCCAGATCGTCGCACCACGCAGGTCAGCGCCCGCCATATCCATGTTCGCCAAGTTCGCACCTTGGAGATGTGCCTGTCGCAAATTTGCAGCTGCAAGTTTCGCATCCGACAACTGGGCACCCTGCAGGTACGCGAAACTTAGGTCGACGCCTTCCATATCCGCAGCTGCAAAATTGGCACCATACAATTTGGCGCTGTTTAGATTCGCTCCACGTAGCTGAGCACTGGTGAAATTGGCACCTTGCCCCGTACTGCCCGAAAGATCTCCTTTGGCAAGATTCGCATTGACAAGGTGCGCCCCGACGAGGGAGGCATTTGAGAGATCGATTCCCTCCATTTGCGAGTCACTTAGTTTTGCACTTTCCAGATCAACCCCTTCCATGTGCGCCCCGCCCAATTGCGCGTCCTTGAAGTTGGCATCGCGCGCAGAGGCGCATTTGGCGGCGCGACGGTCAAACCTATCTTCCAGCACATTGATCAGCAGGTCGATCTCGGCGCACGTCACCCACGCGCTCTTTAAGTTGGCGCCAACGAGGCTTGCCCCATCGAGGCGCGCGCCTGTCAAGTCGGAACCTTGCAGATCGGATCGGTCGAGCCTGGCGTTGCGAAGATCGCGACCGCGAAGCTTGATTGTCTTTTCGTTCTCGTCGAAATCGGATTCATCGACTAGGTCGGCGTCGACGACGTATAAGTTGCGATGGAAGATCCCAAACAAGCTCTCGTCTGACGACGCTGGCAGAAACGGGAGAGCGAAACCAGTATTCGCACGCGCCCCTTGCTCGTCGCCGACCCATGCCATGAGTTCCCGTCCCGTCTTATCAAGCGCCTCGCCTGGCACTGTCGCCGCGAAGAACGACAAATAGGCCACCATAATCAGCACCAACGTAGTCATGAAGGTGCTCAAGGGATGTGTCGCGGTGGTGCGCCAGAAGGCCTGGAAGAAGGACGTCTCCGGCCGCATCAAGAAGACGCCGATTAAGATCAGCAAGCCGATGTCGAACACCAGCGAAATACGATTGATCCACGTCGTTACGACGTCATGATAGGGCAAGAACACAACCTGGATGTAGAGCAGCAAAACCACTGGAATGATCACGACCGTGAGCCATGTCATCAAGTGTAGAAACGTACTCATGATCCGGCTGCGATGCGGCCCGGCGATTGCCTGAACAAAGAAGAAGTTGTGCACCTCCAAGCGCAGAGGATGAGTACGCTTTTTGGTCGCTTCTAGAAGCTGTATGGCGTGATCGAATTCGAGCGTCTTTCTCGCTAGCAGGACGAGCTGCGCTAAGACCCCCAGATGGAACAGTACGAGTACGATCGGTGCGAACTGGAAAAACTGTTTGAGCTGGATGTTGACCTGGAGGATTGGCAACTGCACCGGCGTTTCCAGCAACAGCGCCTCATGCGTCACGCCGGCAACCGCAACTGTAACGTAGGTCATAACGGCTAGGAAAATGACCCAAGCTGCTTGGGCCTTATCGCTCGATCGGTTGACCGCCTCAAGCAGGCTATATGGGTTGACCGGCGTCTCCGACTCCGGTGCAACTTGTGTCGAATCCACCATTCAGGTACGCCCCCTCCAACAAAACTTGTGAACTGCGCCAGACATTAGCGGAGAAATTGTGACACTGCCTATGCCCAAGCACGCTCTGCCGACACAGGGCCCCTTGCTCTTGCCCCCCGGACCATTGCATGAGTCAGACAAGTGGATCATTTGTTTTCGCGTCGCAACGTAATTCAACCGTTCACTCAACCACTGGAGACCAATTCGCGTGAGCGCCACTCAATATAATTGCAGCAAATGCCCTGGCTATTGCTGCTCTTACCCTCTGATCGCGTTAGACAAGCGTGATGTGGAGCGGCTTGCCAAGCATCATGGTCTATCGTTTGAAGATGCCCGGCGCACCTTCACCAAGGAGGAGAATGGGCGAAAGTACGCTATGCGGCGCAAGAAAGATCCAATTTTTGGCCGGATCTGTCGCTTCTTCGACACGGACAAGCGCCGATGCACCATCTACGAGGCCCGGCCGAGCGTATGCCGGTCGTTTCCAGGCGGCGGGCGTTGCGGCTACTACGACTTTCTGAGCTTTGAGCGCCGCGCTCAAGAGGACCCAGAATTCGTAGCCCTTACGGACCACGGACCATAACGCGTTATCACGCTTCGGAGACTTACTCAGGTTCGTGCCGTTTCCGGTGCCATGGCGGGCGAGTGCACATGCTCAGGGCGCACACCGACGCCAATGAACCGCGCGGGGATTTGCTGAAGCAAAGGCAACTTGTCCATTAGCCTAAGTGCCCACGGTGGCGACAGTGTTGGCGCCGAACTGGAAAGCACGGGCTGAATGATGCGCTTCTGGGCCAACACTTGGAAGCGCTGCGTCACGCGCATGGGGAACTCGCGCCGCTTTTGCACCCGTGCAAGGTCGTCTTCTGTCACAGTTCCTTCTTTCAATGGCTTCCACAGCAAATTTGCCGTGGCGACCGCGTCCTGAATCGCGAGATTAATGCCCACGCCGCCGACGGGCGACATCGCGTGGGCGGCATCGCCAATACATAGAAGGCCCGGCCGGTGCCACTTGCGCAACCGGTCGATGCGTACCGTGAGCAGCTTAACGTCGTCCCACGTTTTGAGTTCGCCGACGCGTTCGGCCAAAAACGGCAATGCCTTGGCGACGATCTCGCGAAAGCCTGGCATACCCGCCGCACGTATAGGCTCGGATGCGCCTTTGGGAATGACGTAGGCAAGCTGCCAGTAATCGCCTCGATCCAGCATTGCAAAGAAGCTGCCCGCATCGATGCGCCCCCCAGTCCCGGGGTCGCCCGGCTCCCGCGAAATGCGCATCCAGAACACGTCGATCGGCGCGCCAATGTCCTCAACCTCTAGGCCTCCTTTCTCGCGCACGGTCGAATGACGTCCGTCGGCGCCTACGACAAGATCGGCCTTCACCTCAAGCGAACCCTCAGGCGTTGTGGCGCGAACACCCGCCACGCGTCCTCCCTCTTCTATGAGATCCGTTACGTCTGCCTGCATGAAGAGCTGAAAGTTGGGATAGCGGCGTGCTTGCTCAGCAAGAAAGTCGAGGAAATGCCATTGTGGCATCATGGCAATGAAGGCGCGATGCTGCGGCAGGAAGGAGAAGTTGGCCACTGTCAGGCGGGTCTCGCCGACCGTAACCTGCAGTTGCCTAACGTCGTTGTGGGGACGCGCAAGCAACTCACCCAGTAGGCCTAGCTCCTCCATCACCGTCAAGGTTGAGGGATGAATTGTGTCGCCGCGAAAGTCGCGCAGGAAATCGGCGTGCTTTTCCAATACGGCCACAGCGACACCGGCTCGCGCCAGCAGGAGGCCCAGCATCATTCCAGCCGGTCCACCGCCGGTGACACAACACGTTGTCGAAATCGTTTTGCCGGGGGCTCCTGCCGCGCCGGTCATTTCTTAAGACCGCACGAGTCCATGAGTCCTTCGATCCGCTGTTTGGAGTTGGCCTCCATCTCGTTCACCTTTACCTCAGGAATCCCGCTCTCGATCAGGCCCTTTGTCAGGGCGACAATCTTGGTCGGACTGCCTTCGAACCCCGCCGTGAGCGCCAGACGCTCAAAGCGCGAGAATTCGGTTCCCGCCTTGTCGGCGATGCACGTGCACGCGTCTTTATCCGGCGCCGGTGCCCCGGCGCTTTTCTGGCAGGACTCAAGGAGGGACTGGCGCTCTTCGGCCGAATACGACCCGCCGACTTCCAGATCCGCCGCTGTGAGCCTCACGCTGTCAACAGTGCTTGCCCAATAAAGGCCACCGGCGACGATAGCAATGACAAGAAGCAATAGCGCGCCGAATACAATCAGCACCCACTTAAGAACTGTCATGATGAGGATACCCCGCTGTTGGTCGCGCGCCATCCTAGCGGGAAGGTGTGGGCGTTATCAATCGTCGGGTTGGCGCACCTTGCGCCCTGTCATGTCTCGCGCCTCAGGTCTGCGCGACGTAACTAGATGCTCACGGGACCTTAAATCCGCACGATCTCACGAGAGCTTTAAGATGTTGCTCCATGTTGCGCGGCAGCTCAACCATATCTGATGGCGAAACGCCGCGGAACATCAGTCCCTTTATGAGGGCGGCGAACTTGGTTGGACTACGCTCGAATACCAAAACGAGCGACAGCCGCTCGTAGCGGGACAACTGCGTTCTGGCGTTGTCGGCGAGGCACGTGCACGCCGCTTCATATAATGCCTCGTTTAACCGATTGTTCTTGCATGCATTGAACAACGCTTTGCGCTCCTCGGCCGGGTATGACCCGCCAACCTCGAAATCAGCCGCTGTGAGCTTCACGCCTTCAACCGTGCTGAGCCAGCCGATGGTCACGGCAATGAGGACAAGAACCAGACCGCCGAATACAATCAACACCCACTTGAAAACTTTCATAATGAAGGGTCCCCCCAGACCCCGCGCCGTTTCTCAAAATCCGGGCCGGTGCGCGACTTCATTCAATCCCGCACGACTCCAGCAGCTCTCTTGTGCGTCGCTTGGCAAAAGCCCGCATTTCGTCCACCTTCTCCTGTGGTACGCCGCCGAATATCAATCCCTTCGTTACCGCAACGACCTTTGTGGGACTCTTCTCAAGTCCCGCCGCGAGCAAAAGCCGCTCAACGCGGGATAACTGCGTTCCGGCGTTGTCAGTGACGCAGGTGCATGCGGTCGCATCGGCGCCGTCGGCCTCCGAGCTTTTCTGACACGCGTCGAGAAGTGCTTGACGTTCCTCAGCCGGGTATGACCCGCCAACGTCCAAGTCAGCAGCTGTAAGCTTCACGCTCTCAATGTTGCTCGCCCAAAAGTATCCGCCAGCGCCGACGGCGATGAGCACGAGAAGAATGGCGCCGAATACAATCAGCACCCACTTGAAAACCTTCATGACAAAAATCCCCCACTAATAAATACCAAACGTGCGTTTCCTTATCTTGAAATTTTGTGCCGGTAAAGCGCGGGCGCTTAACGCAATTGCCGTGCAATTCAATTTTGAAAAAGCTGCATAAAGACAATGGCAAAATATATTTATGCTCAATAACGACGGCTGCTCTACCGCCAGCTCTCATGGCCTCGCTTCTTGGCAGTCCTGCGATCGCCCAACACATAGCTAGCAATGCGTAAGCGCAACATGTCAGTATGCGTGCGCCGCATCGCAACTTGTAAAGGGGAGTTCGATGATCACGCTCTACACGTTCGGTCCCTATTTCGGCCTACCGGACCCGAGCCCCTTTGTCTTGAAAGCAGAGATTCTGCTGAAGATGGCAGGACTGCCCTACCGCACCGTTACGACAGGCTTCAAAAACGCGCCGAAGGGCAAGCTCCCCTATATCGACGATGACGGCACGATTGTTTGCGACTCGACCTTCATTCGCTTCCACCTGGAAGCAGAACACCATGTCGATTTCGACGAGGGCCTCTCGCCGGCTGAACGCGGTGTGGCGTGGGCCTTTGAGAAAATGTGCGAGGACCACCTCTACTGGGCCATGATCTACGAACGATGGCTCGACGACGCCAACTTCGACGCTGGTCCGCGCAAATTCTTTCAAGTCCTTCCCGCGCCCATTGGTGGTGACGATGATAAGGCGCCAGATGCGGCGCAACCTTTGGGGCCAAGGCCTCGGCCGGCATAGCAAAGATGAACTGGCCCAACTGGGAGAGCGCGCCGTCGCCTCACTCGCCGACTTTCTCGGAGACAAGCCCTACCTGATGGGCCAGCGTGTGTGCGGCGCCGACGCCGCCATATTTCCCTTCGTGGCGGGTTTTCTCAGCCCTACCTTCAAGACGCCAACACGGTCAGCCGTCGAGCAGCGCGCCAACCTCGTCGCCTATCGCGATCGCATGATGGGCCGGTACTATCCCGAATTTTCGGGGCCGAGACCCAACGCCGCCTAAGTCGGGCGGGCCCGCTCGCACGAAGTTGCTGGCAGTGCTCTTGCCCTAAAAATCACCTGGAATGCCCGGCCAGCGCCCACCCGCCGCAGTATCCATCCGTCGTTACTGTTAACGCGCGCTCGTGCTGCATTGCCGCCGGGCCCCTCGTTCGCTACCTAACACGTCATGCAAAAGCCCAGACGCAAGCCCCAGACCGCCGCGGAGTTGTCGAAGACCATTCACGTTCGCGGGGCGCGCGAGCACAACCTGAAAGATGTCGATCTGGAGATCCCGCGCGACGCCCTCGTGGTGTTCACGGGTCTGTCCGGCTCGGGCAAGTCCTCACTCGCCTTCGATACCATCTATGCCGAAGGGCAGCGGCGCTACGTGGAAAGCCTGTCGGCCTATGCGCGGCAGTTCTTAGAAATGATGCAAAAGCCGGACGTCGACCATATCGACGGCCTGTCCCCTGCCATTTCGATCGAACAAAAGACGACGTCGAAGAACCCGCGCTCCACCGTCGGCACCGTCACCGAGATCTACGACTACCTGCGCTTGTTGTTTGCCCGCGTCGGCGTGCCCTATTCGCCGGCCACCGGGCTGCCGATTGAAAGCCAGACCGTCAGTCAGATGGTCGACCGCGTGATGGAGCTCGATGAAGGCACGCGGCTCTATCTGCTCGCGCCAATAGCGCGCGGGCGCAAGGGTGAATTTAGAAAGGAGCTTGCCGAGCTACAGAAAAAGGGGTTCCAGCGCGTCAAGATCGACGGCGCCTTCACTGAGATCGCGGACGCGCCCAAGCTCGACAAAAAATACAAGCACGACATCGACGTGGTGGTGGATCGGCTCGTCTTGCCGAAAGCGGGCCCCGATGGCACGCACGGTGACATCGCCACGCGGTTGGCCGACAGTTTTGAGACCGCGCTCGGGATTTCGGACGGCATTGCCATCGCCGAACTCGCCGACAAGCCGCTGCCGAAGGCGCAAGCGAAAGGCGCCAACAAATCAAAGAACGAAACGCACGAGCGGATCGTGTTCTCTGCGCGCTTTGCCTGCCCAGTTTCTGGGTTCACGATTGATGAGATCGAGCCGCGGCTCTTCTCGTTCAATGCCCCGGCTGGTGCCTGTCCGACCTGCGACGGCCTCGGCACGGAATTGCAATTTGAGCCCGACCTTGTCGTACCCGATCCCTCACGCAGCCTGTCGGAAGGTGCGATCTACCCCTGGGCGCGCACCGGCGCCTCCTCGCCCTATTATGAGCAGACGCTGGAAAGCCTCGCCAAGCACTACAAGGTGTCGATGTCCAAGCCCTGGGCGCGTCTACCCAAGTACGTGCAGCTCGCCCTCCTCTATGGATCGGACGATGAAGAGATCACGTTTACTTACTGGGACGGCACGCGTAACTTCAAAACCCGCAAGCCATTTGAGGGCGTGATCAGCAACATCGAGCGGCGCTGGCGCGAGACCGATTCAGATTGGGTGCGCGAAGAGCTGTCGCGCTATCAGGGCTCACACCCTTGCGAAGCATGCGACGGATATCGCCTGAAGCCCCAGGCGCTGGCCGTGAAGATTGGCGCCAAACACATCGGCGAGGTGGGCGATCTCTCCATCAAGGCGGCGAACAAGTGGTTTACCGAGCTGCCCAAGACGTTTTCCAAGAAGCAGGCCGCGATCGCCACGCGCATTCTCAAAGAGATCCGCGAGCGCTTGCAGTTCCTCAACGACGTGGGCTTGGAATACCTGACACTGTCGCGCTCGTCGGGCACGCTGTCAGGCGGTGAAAGCCAGCGCATCCGGCTGGCCTCGCAGATCGGTTCCGGCCTCACCGGCGTGCTCTATGTGCTCGATGAGCCTTCCATTGGGTTGCATCAGCGCGACAACGCGCGGCTGCTCGGCACGCTCAAACATCTGCGCGACATCGGCAACACCGTCATTGTTGTTGAGCACGACGAAGACGCCATCCTCTCCGCCGATCATGTTGTCGACATCGGACCGGGTGCGGGCATCCACGGTGGGTCCATTGTCGCCCAAGGCGCGCCTGATGACATCATGGCCACGCCCGAAAGTCTCACCGGACAGTACCTCTCAGGCGTACGCGCCATCCCGCTACCCAAACAGCGCCGCGCGCCGGTCAAGGGCAAGTCGCTCAAAGTCATCGGTGCGCGAGAGAACAACCTGAAGAACGTTAAGGCGGAAATCCCGCTTGGGCTTTTCACTTGCGTCACCGGCGTGTCGGGCGGCGGAAAGTCGACGCTCCTTGTCGACACGATCTACGCCGCCGTTGCGCGCAAGCTCAACAACGCACGCCTGCACCCCGGCGAGCATGACCGTATCGAGGGGCTCGACCACCTCGACAAGGTGATCGACATCGACCAATCGCCTATCGGGCGCACGCCGCGTTCCAATCCCGCCACCTATACCGGCGCTTTCACGCCCATCCGCGAGTGGTTTGCCGGGCTGCCGGAAGCCAAGGCACGCGGCTATGCGCCGGGCCGCTTTTCCTTCAACGTCAAGGGCGGGCGCTGCGAAGCCTGCCAGGGCGACGGCGTTATCCGCATCGAGATGCACTTCCTGCCCGACGTTTACGTCACCTGCGACGAATGCAAGGGCAAGCGTTACAATCGCGAGACGCTGGAAGTGAAGTTCAAGGACAAGTCGATCGCCGACATTCTCGACATGACAGTTGAGGAGGGGGCGGCCTTCTTCAAGGCGGTGCCGGCGATCCGCGACAAGCTTGAGACGCTGGCGCGCGTCGGGCTGGGCTACATTCACATCGGCCAACAAGCCACCACGCTGTCGGGCGGCGAGGCCCAGCGCAT
>CAYOPW010000048.1:0-22342 GCA_964405975.1 uncultured Hyphomicrobium sp. | reverse complement strand
AAGGATATCGATTCTACTCTTATGGCGACGCTTGCTTGCTCTTTCCGGCGCAAAGTAATGTCGAGGGCTGAGGTGATATGCAGGATGTGATGACCGGGTTCGGCTATCGTAAGATCGCGCAAAATGGCGCGGCCAGGCTCGGCGAGATTACAACGCCACGCGGCATCATTCGCACTCCGGCGTTTATGCCTGTCGGCACCGGAGCGACCGTCAAGGCGCTTTATCCCGAGCAGGTCAAGGCAGCAGGCGCTGACATCGTGCTCGCCAACACCTATCACCTGATGCTGCGGCCGGGCGCTGAACGCATTGCTAGACTTGGCGGGCTACACGCCTTCATGCGTTGGGACGGGCCGATCCTCACGGACTCAGGCGGCTTTCAGGTCATGTCGTTGGGCAAGCTGCGCCAGATCAGCGACGAGGGCGTGCGCTTCCAATCTCATGTGGACGGCACCGCGTATATGCTCTCTCCTGAGCGTGCCATCGAGATCCAGTGTCTGCTTGGGGCTGACATCCAGATGCAGCTTGACGAGTGCATCGAACTGCCTGCGGAGCGGCGTGAGGTCGAGCGCGCGATGGAGCTCTCTGTTCGCTGGGCGGAGCGCTCTCGCACAGCGTTCGACAGGCTGGCAAAGCCCGGCCAGGCCCTTTTTGCGATTGTGCAGGGGGGAACGGACGAAGCACTGCGGCAGCGTTCCGCTGAGGCGCTAATTTCCATGGACTTGCCCGGCTTCGCCGTCGGCGGACTGGCCGTTGGCGAAAGCCATGACGTTATGCTCGCCACGCTGGAATGCGTAACGACGCTACTGCCCGAAGAGAAACCGCGCTACCTAATGGGTGTTGGCACGCCGCTCGATCTCATTGAGTCGGTGGCACGCGGGGTCGACATGTTTGATTGCGTGCTGCCGACGCGCAATGGCCGCCATGGTCTCGCCTTCACCTGGCAGGGCCGCCTCAACCTGAAGAATGCTTGCCACGCTGAGGATATCGCCCCGCTTGATCCGCAAAGCGCATGCCCTGCTGCGCGGGACTACTCGCGCGCTTATCTGCATCACCTGATCAAGTCGGGCGAGTACTTGGGCTCGATGTTGCTTTCGTGGGCAAATACCGCGTTCTATCAGGAGCTGATGGCAGCCATGCGCTCAAGCATCGCTGAGGGCCGCTTCATGTCGTGGGCGGAAGAGACGAATGCGAAACTGACGCAGGCGGCGGACACCTAACCCGCCGCTGCGCGCCTCGCTGCGGCCCGGAGCGCGCGCTCGCGTTGCAACAGGTAGATCCCTGAGCCGATGATGACGGCCGAGCCCACGAGCGTCCAGATATCAGGCAATTGGCCGAATACAAGAAAACCAAAAGCCACCATCGAAACAAGCTGCAAATAGAGGAAAGGCGCGACGATAGAGGCGGGCGCCAACCGATTGGCGTGGATGAACAGATAGTGTCCGATGCCTCCAAGCAGGCCAAGGGCAAATAGCAGCAGCCATTCCAAGACAGATGCCGGCCACACCCACTCCCATATTGCGAAGGGCGCAAGCACGATGGTGCCGATTACGACGGAATAGAAGAGCATTGCCAACGGCGCATCGTAGGCTGCGAGAAAGCGCGTCATCAGCATGAATAGCGAGTAGGCGAACATTGCACCGAAAGCAAAAAGAAACGCTGGATGCAGCTGGGCAACGCCAGGGCGCACCACTATTAGGATGCCGAGAAAGCCCACAAGAATGGCGACGAGCCGCCGCCAGCCAACCCACTCCCCCAACAATGGTCCTGCAAGAAGCGCAATAAACAAAGGCGCGAGGAAAAAAACCGTTACCGTCTGGTCGAGGCGCAGGTGCTCAAGGGCTAGGAAGTTGAAAACTGTCGTCAGAGCCATCAGGACTGAGCGCACGATCTCAAGTTTGAGTTTTCGCGTGGCAAAAAGCGTGGAAAGCGGCAGCGCGCTCAAAAGCGTCAGCATCAACAGGAACTGGCCAGCAAAGCGAACCCAAGCGATTTGGACGATGGGAAGCTCAGAGCGCGTCGCAAGATACTTGGCCGAAGTGTCGAGACCCGAGAAGAGCACGAGCGCCAGGAACATAAGGCCTATTGCCTTCAAACGGTCTCGGGCATCCTGTTCCGCCTGCTCGAACGCCGTAGGGCTCACCTGCGGGGAGCTCTTTCCGGCAGCGCGCGCATCATTCTTTGGTGTGTCGTCATTCATGGCGCGCTCTCATAGCCTACCCATGCCTGCGTGCAGAGTCGTCATTTCGCGCAGGTCCGTCGGTGCCGGGACATGGTGCGTCTTACTTGATACTGGTGAAGCGCCGCTTTGATCGCTCGCGAGCGGCATTCACTGTCTCGTGGACGATAGTTACGCCCCCGGTCCCAGGGCGCGGTCGAGATTAAAAGCAGAGCTGATCAGTGCCAGATGCGTAAAGGCCTGGGGGAAATTGCCAAGCGCCTCGCCGCGATGACCAGTCTCCTCGGCATAAAGCCCAAGGTGACTGGCAAATCCGAGCATGCGTTCGAACATGAGGCGGGCCTGTTCGAGCCGTTTGCGATCGTGGCGGCCTGCGCGAGTCAGCGCCTCGACAAGCCAGAACGTGCAGATATTGAAAGTCCCCTCTTCGCCATCAAGGCCGTCGGCCGACTCTTCGATGTTATACCGGTAGACCAAACTGTTTGCGGTAAGCCCCCCCTTCTCGGGGGGAAGGAGCGTGGCGTCCAAGGTGCTCAGCATGCGAGGGTCGGCCGGGGAAAGAAAGAAGGTTAGCGGTAGCATCAAATTGGCCGCATCGAGCGAGTCGCTTCCGTAGTGCTGGACAAATGCTTTCCGACTTTCGTTCCATCCCTTCTGCATGATGTCTTCGTAGATCTTATCGCGCACCTTGAGCCAGCGTTCTCGCGGCGCGGGAAACGATCGCTTGTCGGCAAGGCGAATCGCTCTATCTACCGCGACCCAGCACATCAGTTTGGAATATACAAACTGCTTCCTGCCTCCCCGTACCTCCCAAATACCCTCGTCAGGCCGCTTCCAATTATCGCAGACCCAATCGGTTAGCGCCCTTAGAGACGTCCACATGTCATAGGAGATGGGAGCGCCGTGTTTGTTGTAGAGATAGGCAGCGTCCAATAGCTCTCCATAGATATCGAGCTGCAATTGATCATAAGCGCCATTGCCGATCCGCACGGGCTTTGATCCCATGTAGCCGTCGAAGTGGTCGAGAGTTTCTTCGGTAAGTTTCTTGCGCCCGTCGATCCCATACATGATCTGTAGAGAGCCGCTTGGTCCGGGTTCCTTGCATAATTCAGATAGGAAATTCATGAACTGTGCGGCTTCATCGGTGAAGCCAAGTCGAATGAATGCGTAGACGGTGAACGCTGCATCCCGGATCCACGTAAACCGGTAGTCCCAGTTTCGCGCTCCGCCGATGCCCTCAGGTAAACTGCACGTCGGTGCGGCAACGATGGCGCCGGTCGGTTCATAGGTCAGAAGTTTGAGTGCAAGTGCCGAGCGGTGAACCATCTCGCGCCAACGTCCTGTGTACTGGCACTTGCCAACCCAACCGCGCCAATACGCAACAGTCCGCCGGAACAAGTCTTCCGCTTCGTCCGGCGACAAGCCAAAGTCGCTATCCAAATCCGGTGGAACGTGGCCGAGCACGAATACGGCGGTTTCACCTTGAGCAAGCGTGAACTCGGAGACGACATGTCCATCCTGCTCCTCAAGTGGAATCGTTGAGGCAAGGCCGATGGTGAGCGACGGCGATCGAAATATTGCGCCGTCGTTACCGACATTTGTTTCGTGAGTATTGCGGGCATAGTTAAATGCCGGCCGGCACTCCATTCGAAACGTCAACGGGCCGAGCACGGCAGTTACGCGCCGGATAATTTGATGACGATGACGGTCTCCGGAAACAGCGCGTCCGGCGGGCATGAAGTCGGTCAGTTCGGCGGCGCCGCCCGGGGTCAAGAAACGTGTAATGAGCACATTCGTTTCTGGCCAATAGAACTGCTTGCAGACGATATCATCGCCAACGGGAGCAATCTTGAAATGTCCGCCTTTCTTGTCGTCGAGAATGGCAGCAAAAATGCTCGGTGAATCAAAGTCGGGAACGCACAGCCAGTCGATGGAGCCATTGATTCCCACAAGCGCGACCGTGTGCATGTCGCCGATCATTCCGTAGTTCTCAATGGGCTGGTAGGCCATGGGTGCTGTTACCTTTTTTTCCGAGGCAAAACGGCCTTCTGAGGCTCTGATGACAGTTTGGAGGCGTGCCATCTCGGAGAGCAGCTCGGAGGGTGGTCATTCAGCTTAACATTCGGCGCAAAACGCGCCGCTGTAACATTCGAACGAGGTCAACGGACGCAAATCAAACGTTCCAATCCAGGGCTTGTCAGCAAAACCAACTTCACTGAGCGCTGGGTGGATCGTCAGGACGGTAAGAGCCGCTGCGCACGTGGCAATCCCACCACGGTGAGAATTGTTCTAAGCACAACGGCCGCGTGTTGATCAAATTTCGTAACAATGCGTGCAACCAGTGCTCTCCTGAGATCGGTCATTGCGCTCTAAATTGTTGAAAACAGAAAGCCCGTCGGCTTTCGCTTGCCTCACGAGCGGGGCATTGGCGCTCAATTTTATATTCGTGCGAATGGCAGATTAGCGCGCTAGACTTCTCCACGGAGGCCAACCGCAGATCGTTTCGAGGGAAGATAGGATCGTCGGTTGAGGACCAATAATCCGCTGAGAGGGGAGAGAGCTTATTGGTCCTCACTCTACTGTTGTTGGGGCCCGGCACATGATCCGCTATTCGCGGTGACTTACGCTGCGTACGCCGGATTGCGCGCTGACGGCAGGCATGCCTCCCCTGAGTACTGCCATTGATGCCAGCGCTTTTCGTTTGCAAACCTCACCGTGAGATCGGGCGCAACGCCTTCGGCGACGTGGACCGGACGCAGGAATAGCGTCAGGCGCACGACCCTAGCTCTGAGCGTAAGGCTGGGGTGCGCAGCGCGCGGTGGGCCTATGGCTGGGATGGCTCGTCAGGTTTGGCAGGAGTGTCGGCGCCCGCAGCCGGTTCTGCGGCAGGCTCAGGCGAAGCCGGCGGAGCTTCGGTTGGTGCTGGTGTCGTTTCAACGGCAGGTGCTGTCGCTGTGTCCATCTTCGGCTCGACGACGTAGCGCCACACAAGCCAACCGATGACACCAAGCGCGATTATGTAAACGATGATCCTGACGGGCGTATTCACTGGACAAGTCCCCCAACACGGTGAGCGAAGTGTGCAAGCATAGGAGATTGCGCTGGTCAATCAAGCCTAACGGTAACAGTTATGGATGCTGAGACACGCAGGGCGCTGTAGGGCCGCCCATAATACTTATCTCGGTTACGCTCCTAATAGGAGCGATGATGGGGATTTTCAACGCCCGTACTCCCCAGACATATGGAGGCGTTGTACGTCACTTTCCCTAGCCGACGAGCGGATCATAATTGCAACTTCGGGCAACAATCGCCGGAGCGCGCTGGCAAGGCATCTCCACTTTCTCTAGTGTGAGCGTTACGACCAGACGATCATTGGGGGGAGCCAATGGGGCGGCTTTTTGTTTTTGCTCTTTCGCCGATTTTGTGGGCCACGGATGTCGGCGCCGATCGATACAGCGATTGCAATCAGTCAGCCGATCCGGCGGGTGCCATTCGCGGCTGCACGGCGATTATCGAACGCGGAAAGCGAGAGAGCGAAAAGAATAGAGCCATCGCCTATTGGAGCCGGGGCAACACGTATTACCTGAAGCGTCAGCTTGACGACGCAATCGCCGACTACAATAAGGCGATCCAGCTCAATCCGGAATTTGCCTTGGCCTATTATGGACGGTGCAGCGCCTACAAAGATAAAGGCGAATTTGTCCGCGCCATCGCGGACGCCGACAGGGTCATCGAAATCAACCCTCAAGATCCGGAGGCGTATGCCAACCGGGGCAGCGCCTACGTGGCAAAGGGCGACAAAGACCGGGCCATCGCCGATTATCGCAAGGCGCTTCAAATCGATCCGTCCCACCAAATGGCGACGGTCGCCCTCAAAGTATTGGGCGTAACGCCCTGAGCAAGAATGATTTCTTGTAAAGTGTGTTCAATCGACATTGCTGCAAGCGGCTGGCGGTGTCTCAGGGCTTGGTTTGCCTCATCCACAGCAAAAGAAGTCTGGCGCGTCTGGGCGGGCTTCGCATCGCAAGTGAATGCCGTTATTTGAGGCGCGTGCTGCGGAGCAAGCCACGCTTGGGCAGCACGCATTGGCCCGGATGGCCTTCCCCTCAAATCTTCAACAGCTGTCCGGGCCTTCCCTTGGCGGCACGGTCAGCTTCCCACAGGCCGTGCTCCGGCACGTCATGCTATTGCCGTCATTGCTCATGAGGCTGACCCCACACCCCCCCGATCTTTGACCTTACCCCGGTCAGCGTAGATCGGAGGCAAGAGGGCGTCTCCTGCTTCGAGGCGCCCTCACCACTGGTGTCAGCGCTTAACGTCGCCACCGGCGAACCCCCGCCACATAACGGCCACAACGCCGGTGTCACGCTAAGCGGCATACGTCGCATTGAGAGCGACAACCATCGTTTTCGCACATGTGTTGCCTTGCGTGCCACGCTTGAGCAGCACGTCTGGCCCGGATGGCCTCAGCCACCATCCGGGCTTTTTCATTGCGAGCGGGGGCCAGCCGGATGACCTGCACAAACTAATTTGGGCCGCCCGGTAGGACGGCCCAGTGTTGTTCGTGTAACTTGGCTGAAAATCAAAAGTTGATGTCCCACCAAATACCCTTGCGCGCTCCGAAGCCGACGCGATCATTGTTGCACAGGCGCGCAATCCGGCGGTTGTTGCGATCGAGCATTTGGTGCACGTGCTGACGCTCATGGCGCGTCACCTTACCGTCCAGAGACACATACGCCAGCTGCCTGCGGATGGCGGCCAACCTTGATCTAAGGCTTTGTGCTTCCAACCAGGTCAGAGAACCATCTCGGCGAGCCTTGCCGATGCGCTTTCTTTGGCGCGCGATTCGCCGATCAATGCCAGGCGCATAAACGGACGAATGCCTGACAAATTGAGCCTCACCAGGCCGCGCATTCGCACCGGTTGCGGCCGGCACAAGTAAAGCGAATGCAGTCGCTGCTGCTAAGGCGAATTTGATATTGGTCATGGCGTGTTCCTCCAGACGATTGATCGATAGCACTTCCCTTAAGTCTGGAGCATGGACTTTTGGTACTGAACGAACCCTGAGGTGGCTTGTTAGGGCTCGTTCATGCTGTCAGGGCAGAACTTGGGAGTGATTTCACAGGGCCTTAGAACTGCAGACGACCAACGAAGCTGGCCGGCACTCGTATCGATTGACTATCAACGAGGGAGCCAGAGCCTGACGAAGAGAAAGCAGTGGGGTGTCTGGCATCAACGTTGCTTGAGGAGGTTCACCTCATCGCTTCGAGGCCCTGCTGGCCCTTGGCCAGCGGCGTTTCCCCATTTCCATGCTCTTCGTGCACTGGATCACCGGGAACTTTTTCATCAATGACGCCACCGGTTTGTTCTTGCACGAGCCGCGCGGTCACCTCGTGATGGGGCTGCTCGGCTGCAACTTCTGCACCGCCATCGACCGCCGTGGCCGGAGTTCGAGCGACCAGCGGCGTTACATCATGCATGGTTTGCAGGGCTGCGAATTTCCTTGCCTCAAAAATTTTGGCGGACTGCGTAGACAGGTGGGCATATTGGTCAATGTGTGTGCGCGCGGTTTCGGTAACATCGACGGCCTCTTCGGCCTGACCCGGCAACCCGTGTAGCCACGTGGCCCCGCCGGCCCCTGCCAAAAGCAACAAGCCTCCAATCGCGATCGCCAGATGCTTAGGTGTCGGGACTGTGAAGCGATCCAATTTCTGACGACCGTGGTAGGTCAAGATCAGGGGCTGCCAGGGATCATACGTGCCGAAGTTCCATATGTGGCCTTCAGGATCGCGGCAGGAATAACGAGAGCCGCCATGCTCATATACTTTGATATCTAGAACGATCTCTGCCCCTGCGGCCTTTGCCTTGTCGTAGTGCGCATTCACGTCGCTCACAACGAAGTAACAGCTTTGCGCTTGGGGGCCTGCGATTCTGTTAGGCAGTCTGAAATCATCGCTAGGAACCGCGTCCCCGATGGGCGTCACCATGATAAGGTTTCCGCCAAAACTCAGATGAGCATAAGACAGCCCGCCGTCGTCGTGGGTTACAACGCGCTGCTTT
Organism: uncultured Hyphomicrobium sp.; assembly: GCA_964405975.1. Lineage (GTDB taxonomy): Bacteria > Pseudomonadota > Alphaproteobacteria > Rhizobiales > Hyphomicrobiaceae > Hyphomicrobium_A. Next base: position 14,106 of record CAYOPW010000048.1, on the reverse strand, counting down.
TCAAAGCCGAGCACATCGCACAGCCATTCGATAGAGCGCGCTGGATCGCGATATCGAATGAGTGGCAGAAGTTTAGGTCTAATGGATTTATCGCTGTCCTGCATTAGCTGCTCCCTGTCGTGCCAAGGCAGATGTTACGTCGCGATCGCAAGGCGGTCGTAGGCCGACAAAGTGACAAAAATGAGCGCATACAACTCAACTTGAGGACATAGTATGGGGGCCACCGCTCGCCGGGTGGAGCACATGAGAATAAGTCTGGGAAATTGATGAGAACGCCGAACCTGCGCACGCGCACTGGCGGCATTTGGATTGGCGTGAGGTTCATTACATATATTTTCGGCGGCCTAGTCATTGGGCCACGAACAAAGGGAGCCATACATGCGGTTGTTTGCATTCATGCTGATACTTGTGCTTGCAGGCGCCGACGCTCAGCCGGCATTTGCGGGTGACAGCACACAGGAAGCGGAGATCGTCGTCATCAGGCCTGATGTGAGCATCAGTTCCAAGCAAGGCTTACCCGTTTTTCAGGGCATCTCGGGTCAGAATGCCGGCGCAAAGGGCATCTCGATGAACCGGGTTGTGATCCCTCCGGCAGGTTCGGCAAAGGCGCACATGCACAAGGGCTATGAGTCGGTCGTCTACCTCATTAGAGGGCGTGTGAAGACGCTTTACGGTAAGGGTTTGAAAAAAAGCGTGATCAACGAGGGCGGTGACTTTCTCTACATCCCCGCCGATCTGCCGCATAAGCCCATCAACCTAAGTGACACGGAAGTGGCAGAAGCGATTGTGGCCCGCACCGATCCCAATGAGCAAGAAAGCATCGAGCACGTCGCCGAACCGGAGCCCGTTCCCAAATAGGCGCGCTCACTTCTTGGTCGGGGATTGTTCTTCCTCGGCAGAGTGATAAAGCCTTCGGATCTCTTCAAGATCGACGGTAGGTTCGGGCCAATGAGGATCCATATCTTCCAGCGTGTCAGCAATGATCTGGGAGACGGCGAGGTTGCGAAACCATTTGTGATTGGCCGGGATCACGTACCACGGTGCGTATGATGTGGAGCAACTGTTGATCGCTGCCTCGAACGCCGCGATGTAGTCATCCCAGCACTTGCGTTCCGTGTAGTCGGTGTTTGAAATTTTCCACTGCCGTCCCGGATCATCAAGCCGGATCTTGAACCGTTCGAGTTGTTCCTCCTTCGAGATGTAAAGAAATAACTTGATGATGGTTGTGTGGTTATCGACGTGGAGCAGGCGTTCCCAGTTGTTGATGAACTCGTAGCGCTCCCCCCAGATGCGCGCCGGTACGAGATTGTGGACGCGCACGAACAGTACATCCTCGTAGTGTGATCGATTGAAGATGGCGATCTCGCCCTTTTGCGGCGCACGTGCATGAACGCGCCACAGGAAATCGTGGCCAAGCTCGGCAGGTGTCGGCTGTTTGAAGCCCGTGACGTGAACGCCCTGTGGATCCATGGCGCTCATCACATGCCAGCAGGTTCCATCCTTGCCGGCGCCATCAATGCCTTGGAGCACGATGAGCAGCGCCTTGGAGCCATCTCCATAGAGAGTCCGCTGAAGAGCGCTGATCTTTTTTTGATAGTGTGCAAGGTCTCCTTCAGCGTGTTTCTCCGACTCGTGCTTGCCATGGTAGCTGGCATCGAAGTCCGACAAAGAAAGCTTCGTGCCTGGTTTGACCAGTAACTCGTTACGGAAATCCACGCGCTCCTCCCAACCTAGAGCGGCCCTTTCTTCACCCACCTGTCACAAAACCGTATGATGGCCAAGTGACGAACGCAGCTGCGTCGAAGACCTACAGTGAGAGGCCTAAGGAGTCACGGCCGACGTAAGAACCTGCCAACCGGCAATCACGTTGCCCTTGGGAGCAGCGTCGTCGCGATTGTAAAGATCGTTACGAAACTCAACGACGCCGTTCGATGCCCATGCCGTTAGGTAGATGAAGTGAACGGGCACAGGGTTGGCAAGTTTTATGGTCTGGGGCTTGCCGCTTGCGACAACCGCTTGGATTCGTGCCGTAGTCCAGCCGTCCTGACCGGAAATGAGCCAATCGGCGACATTGAGGAAGTTTTGCATGCGAACGCAGCCGGAGCTGTAGGCGCGCTCAAAGTAGTCGAATAAGTTTTTCATGGGCGTGTCGTGCATGTAGACGATGTGCTTGTTCGGCATGTCGAATCGAAGAACGCCCAATGCATTCTGTGGACCGGGATCTTGGCGAAACGCATAGCGTGTGGCTTCCGGTCCCCACCAGTTGACGGTAGAGGGATCGATCTCGTCGCCGCCGAAGGTCGAGTAGACGCGGATGCGCTCCTTATAGAGGTATGACGGATTCTTGCGAATTGCGGGGATAAGGGCCCGCTTAGCGATCGTCCCCGGCACATGCCAGTAGGGTAGGATATTGAGTGCTCGTACATGGGCGCTGACGTTGGGTGTCGGCGTGGCCCGTTTGCCGGAAATGACGCGGCTTGTGATGGCCACCTGGCCGTTTTGGATACCCTGCAGCTCGAAGCTTGCTGCGTTCATGATGATGTAGTTGGGCGAGCCAGTAAGCTTGGGCAGCAACTGCTGGATGCGTGCGAGGTTGGCCTGGAGCTGGCGCAGGCGCGTCTTTGCGGGGACATTGAGGGAGCGCAACGTGATGCCGTAGACAACGCCGGTTGGCTCCAACCCATTGCGCCGTTGAAACTTCTTCACGGCTTCAACGACATTCTCATCGAAGGCGTCGTCACCGCGCGTATTGGCTGGCAGATCGCCGGTCATCTTAAGACGCTTTCTTAAAATGACGACACTCTCGTCACTACCGCCGGGGCGAAGCGTGATGCGGCTTGGCAGTTTAGGCCAGCCCCCGGCAGCAACGATACGCTGATAAAGGTCGACGGCCGCGGCCAAACTTTGTTCCGCCTGGGCGCTGATCCATGGCAGCCGGCTGGGCTCCGGCGGCGTATAGCGATGGGTCACGGCATAGACGGGGACGTTGGTGGCGATGACTGACACGGCACCCAGGCCGATGAGACCTGTTACGAGGCGACGCCTCGTATGCACTTTTGACTTGCTTGGAACTTTGCAAAACATGACGCACGTCACCCGTTTGGTTGAACTTAGAGTGTGTTGGTTTAGCCGGCCTTGTCACATGGGTGGCGCATAAAGGATGCCACCCTTTTTCCATAGCGAATTGAGCCCGCGGTTCATGCCAAGCGGGCTGGCTTTGCCGACGTTGGTCTCAAACATCTCACCATAGTTCCCGACGGCCGCCACCGCGTCGCGGAGCCAATTTCTGGCAAGTTGCAAATTTTGACCGGTTGTCCCCGCGCTTTCAACGAGACGCTGCGCATCATCGCTGAGGGGCTGGACGGCCAAGGCCGAGGCCTTGTCGAGCCCAACTTCTTCGGCGTTTATGAGTCCGGCAAGCGTCCAGCGCACAATCTCTTCCCAATTAATATCTCCATGCATAACGGCGGGCCCAAGCGGGTCTTTGGAGATGACCTCCGGCAGAACGACGTGCCTTAAGGGTTCGGGAAATCCGGCGCGCTCTGAAAAGAGAGCGGAGCGGTCGCTGGCAATAGCGTCACAGTCTCCATCCAGATAGGCTTTGAGCATGTCTTTGCGCACGTCGAACGTGCGCACGTCCGCTTCGATCTGATGTGTCTTGAAGTAGTACGCGACATTTTTTTCGGTGGTCGTCGCCTTCTCCACGCAGACCGTACCTCCCGCCAATTGCTGTGCGGAGACAAGGCCGCGATCCTCGCTTGCCATGAAGCTCTGGCCGTCGAAATAGATGACTCCGACGAATTCGACGAGGTGAAGGACATCCCGGTCCATGGTCCAGGTCGTATTACGCGATAACAGATCGATCTTTCCCGATGTCAGCGCATCAAAGCGTCCTTTCGCCTCGAGCGGCACGAATTCGACCTTGGATGGATCGCCCAGCACAACAGTAGCAACAGCCCGGCAGAAGTCGGCATCGAGCCCGTGCCACTCGCCAGATTGAGTCTGAGCAGAAAAGCCGAGTAGGCCGGTGCTGACACCGCAGAGAAGCTTACCGCGGGCACGAACATCTTTGAGCTTCTGTCCATCTGCAACGGGCGTGGCGGCGGGGTGGGTTGCCGCCAGCTGCATTTCCGATTTGGGCTGGACTACCGGTGCCGCGGTTTCTGGATCAGCCTGAGCCGGCGACGGGCCGGGCGCAGGCTTGAGAGATTCTGCATTGGGTGTCTCTTGTGTTGCCGCCGTGGTGGCCCCGGTCTCAATGTTACTCTCGGTAGGCTGAGCTGCGGGTGGTGCGGCAGCAGCCTTTGGTGCTTCGGCATTAGGCGTTTGGGCTGCAGGTTTTTGTTCTTCTGCTTTGGGCGTGTCGGCCGGCGGTGAGGTGGTGGTTCCCGTCACGATGTCACTTTCGGCTGGCTGGGCTGCCGCTGCTTCGGGGCGCCGGCAATATCTTTTGGAGACGATTGAAAACTGGCCTGGGCCGTCTCTAGGTGTTTTGCACGTGCATGGCCCGCTCGGGCCGCTGCGGAATGCGCACAGTTTTGCCTTCGCTGCCGCTGCCTGACTTGCAAATGACACCGAAACGAGCACAACGAAAAGCGCGTAAGCGCAGCATATCAAGGCTGATCTTGGCATCTGAAACGTCCCCGTGCGCTAGAGATGAGCCGGCATCCTAGGAGGCTGAAGGCAAAACCTAAGCTCCAATAAAGGCTGCCCATGGGCCCGGTAGCTCTCCAGCTGATCCGAGCACGCTCCTATTTGGACAATTGATATTGGTCAATCCGATGGCAAGGCGCGATTTGTGGATGAGCTCCGGCGGGGCGAAAAACGCCCTAAGGGCTGAAGATTAGAAGAATAAACGACATGAAGAGCAGGATGTGGACGGCCCCCTGGAGCATGTTCGTGCGCCCGCCGCCAAAGGTGAGCATGCTGACCAGGATGGTTAGCATCAGTAGGACGCCGTTTTCATGGTCCAGCCCCAGTTTTATCTCAGTGCCGGTGACAAGGCCAATCATGAGAACAAATGGGACGGTGAGCGCCAGCGTGGCGAGCGCGGACCCTAAGCACAAATTGATGGAGCGTTGCAGTCTGTTGGCGAGGGCTGCTTCGAGTGCAGTGATGCTTTCGGGCGCGAGAATGAGGCCAGCGATAAGGATGCCGCCTATGGCTGTTGGAATGTTAAGCTCGTTAAGCCCGTGCTCTACAATAACGGCGAGATAGTCGGCCAGCCCCACGATGGGTACCATCGTCAAGAAGAGCATCGCCGCGTGCCAAGTGACGGCGCGCCTGCGATCTACCGGCGGCGCCGGAGGAACTTCGGGCTTCTCCGCCTGGAGCTGCTCGGCCAGAAGAGTTGGTTCGAGAAAAAAACCGCGATGGCGCATTGTTTGAAGCGCTAGGAAAACTCCATAGAGCATCACTGTTGCGACGGAGAAAAAGACGGTTTGCGCAAGACTCATCGTGCCGGAAGCCGTCGAAGTCGTCCAGTTCGGCAAAATGAGCGCGACCACTGCGAGCGGAATAAGAACGGCAAGATATGCGCGCGCGCCTTCCAAATTGTACTCTTGCTGAATGTGGCGAAATCCGCCAGCCAGCAACGCCAGCCCGACCATGCCGTTCAGCATGATCATGACGACGGCGAACATCGTCTCTCTGGCGAGCGTGGGGTCTGAGATGCCCTCAAACATGACCGCTGAGATCAATGAGACCTCAATCACGGTGACTGAAATTGTCAGTATGAGCGTACCGAGCGGTTCACCGAGGAGCTCGGCAAGCCGGTCGGCATGGCGAACGACGCCGAATATGCAGTAGAGGACGATGGCCAAGAGCAAGACGAATATCCCCGCACGCACCAGTTCTTGTGAATGGCTGACATGCCAAGAGTTGCCAAGCGACAAGAAGACAGCCAGCGTTAGAATTCCGAACAGGAACGGCGTTTCATTGCGGATCTCTTTGCCCCAGTTAGGCAAAGCGCGGTCGTCGTCCATTCAACTTTCCCTCTTTGCTGGCCGCTCCCACGGGTGGCTGCCTGCGTTACTCAAATACGAAAGCCCCAACTGAGCAATAGCGTTCGATAGCTTCGCCAGTCTCACCACGCCAACGCTGGCATGATGGCAATGGCTGGCGGTGCAGGCGGTGCAAACAAGATGGAAAGTTTATCAGCAGAGAGGCTGTTGGTCCCCATAGTTTCGTCGCGGTGAATCCCCGAGGCAACGAAAACTGCGTCGAGACCTGCAGCTTCCGCACCTTTGAGGTCGGTGCGCAAGGAATCTCCAATCACCAGGATCCGCTTGCGGGGTGTGGCGGTGCCGCGAATGGCGGCTGCTGCCTTATGCGCTGTATCGTAGGCACTTGCGTGCGGCTTGCCAGCCCAGAACACTTCGCCGTCCATGCGCTCGTAGAGGTCGGCGATCGCGCCGGCGCAAATGTAGTGACGACCGCCTACGTCAACGACAAGGTCCGGGTTGGCGCAGACAAGAGGAAGGCGGAGCGCCAAGGCAGTTTCAAGCATGGGACGATAGTCGTCGGCCGTCTCGTTGAGGTCATCGTTAAGGCCGGTGCATAGAATAGCGTCCGCTTTCGTAAGCTCGGTAACCTTGCCTGCGACGCGCTCGAAGGTCATGCCATCGCGGTCCATTGGACCAACACAGAAGACGCGCGCGTATCCCTTTTCTTCTATGTGGCGCAGTGCGATGTCGCCTGAGGCAACCAGATCGTCCCAGACGTCGCGCGGCACTTTGCACGCATCAAGCATGCGCGCGACGTTTTGCTTAGGTGTCGGAGCGTTGGAGACCAGGATCACGGTGCCGCCGTTGGCGCGGAAGCGGTGGAGAGCATCGCAAGCGGCGGGGAAGGCGCTACAGCCGTTGTGTACGACGCCCCACACGTCACAGAAGAGAACATCATACCGGGTGAGAAGATCGCCGGCGCGTTCCAGGACGGGCGGGGGCGCGAAAGCAGGCGCGCTGGGTGGGGTGTTGGGCGGGGTCATCAAGCCTCGAGCGGGGTGATCTGGGCAAACTGATTACGTGCATCGGGCCCCTTCGTGCAAGCCAAACACGCTCTTGAGACTGGTGCCAATTTCTGCAGCGCTGCCTATCGTCGGTTGGGGTGCTGCGATGTGCCCAGCCAGCCCAAGGTGTTGGCGGCGAAAATTGTCGCGGGAAGGAAAACGAGATCGCCGAGCAAGGCGAATATAACAGTCACAATACATAGCTGTCCGAAAAGGGCCGTTGGAGGAACCGAGCTAAAGGCAGAAACGCTCATACCAAAGACGAGAACGACGGTCGTTGCCACCAGAATGGGGCCGATGTGCCGAATGGTCTCGCGGGCTGCATCGGCCGGACCGGGCAATCGCATTCGCTCTTGACCGTAGCGATTGAGAAAATGGATCGTATCATCCACGGCAAGGCCGAATGCCACCGTTAAGGCGATGATGCCCGCGTACTCAAGTCCCCAACCTAGCAGGTGCAGCAATGCGCCCGTGGCAACGAGGGCAAACATATTGGGGAGAATGCTGAGCGCCGCAGCTTTCACTGAGCGGAATGTCAGGGCAAGTGCCGCAACGACCACGGCGACAGCGATTAAGAGGCTGCGGTTCAGCTGGCCGATCACACTTGTAGCAGCGGCCGCAGACATAACGGACATGCCGGTGATATCGAGGTGGAGTTCCGGGTAGCGCGTCTGCACATCTGCTAAGGCGCGCGCAAGGTTGCCCTCGATTCGTCGAACATCCTTTGCCTCAAGATCGGGAATGAAGCCGGTTATTAGCGTGGCACGATCATTGTCGCTCAGCAGGCGGCCCCGGACCTGACGCGGCAAGCGATTAAGGTAGGACCTCACGCGCTGGGCTCGTGTGGCCTCTTCGCCGCCGACCCATTGGTGCAATGTTGCTAGCGACCAAACATTGCGCACGTCAGGTTGGGCTTCTACTGCCCCATGAATATCGCTGACGGCGGCGTAGAGGCGTTCGGGCGAAGGCGCTTGGGCCTCAGGCCAAGTGACCAGAACTTGAATCGGGTGAATACCAGCAAGGCGGTTTTCGAGCAGGCTTGATACTTGATGGGCCTGTTCATTGCGGGGGGTGATGTCGCTCAACCGGTAAAAGGGTTCAAGCCTCAGATAGAGGATCAGACACGCGAGGGTGAGGACGATGCCCCAAATCGCCAGCATCTCGTGATGCGCTTCGATCTTGCGGGCGAGCCAAGCGGACAGCTCGTCCAGGCGGGCGCGCGGCAAGCGCACACCAACGGTATCTTGATGCGCCTCCTGCCCGCTGCGCAAAAAGAACATCGCTAGCGTTGGGACGATAAGCAGGACGCTTAGCAACGTCAGGACTGTTCCCGCCGCCGCTCCCAGGCCGAAGGTGCGAATAAGGACTGAGTCGCTGATGGCAATAGACATCAGGGCTAAGAACGTGGTGAGCGACGTCAGCACACAGGCCGGGCCCACAGTTCGCATGGCTTGGCGAATAGCGTCTGGCACCGCTTCGCCGCGCCCCACCCGCGCGCGAAGATCGAAGGCAAGATGCATGGAGTTGGTGAACGCAATCACCATCAACAGCGGCATTACGGCGTTCATCACGGGATTAAGGGCGACGCCGAATAGCGTGAAGAGGCCGAGGGTCCAAAGTACGCACGCAATCGGCGCGGCGTTGGCAATAATGAGCAAATCGAGGCGGCGGAAGAACAACAGACAGATGATAAGGCCAACGCTGAAGCCGCCAATGTTAAAGACGATGCGGTCGCGACGGCTGGCCTCGCCAATCTCAAGCTTCATGACAGGCACGCCGGTCAATCCAACGTGCAAGTCTGAGCCTGCGACTGAGGCGCGAGCAATGGCATCGATCTCTCGTATCAGAGGGCCGAGCCCGCGTTCCGTAGCTAGTTCGGGATCAAGGGCGACAACGAGCGTGGCAATGGACGTGCCCTGCCGACGATCGGACAGCAGCCGGTTCCGGATCAAGGGATGAGACTGCACCCTCTGCACCAGCGCCTGCCAGGCAGCACCGCTTGGAAATTCATCGGGGACCAGCAGCGGCGGTGTTTCCAGGTTCTTTGGGTTATCTCGGATCGAAAAGAGCGATGTCACGCCGGCCACGCCCAGGATAAGCTCAAGCTCCACGTGCAGCGTGCGCAATTGCTTCAGGGTTTCCGGAGCCATGAGGTCGGGACCTTCGGCCACCACGAAAACGTCGTTGCGGCTTGCTGGGAATCGATCAGCCATTCGCTCGTAGGTTAGGTAGGAGGTCGCCTCGGAGCGAAAGAAGTCGTTGAGTGAGTCATCGGATTTGAGCCACGGAAGCAAAACCAAGCTTGCGAACGTGACAAGGGAGATGAGGGACAAGGCTATGCGCGGATGATGTACGGGGAAGAGCCCGATTCGCTCGATACCGAATCCGTGCGCACCCGCCCAAGCGGGCCGGGGTGCATGCGGCGCGTGGTCCCGTGCACGATCGCTGCTCATGCTCACTTCAAGTCCGCGTCATTCGGGTAGGATGCCCCGTCTGTGCCGATTCCCGAAAGAGTTTTGCATTACCGTATCGGTGGCCCCAAAAATACGCATACTATAGTTTGTGCACGGGCACGATCTTTTCCCTGAACAACCTCAAAGGACGCCATGTTGGAGTACGGCTTTGGATATCCCCAACTTGCGGCCCTCCTGATCCTTCTGCAACGCGGGTTGGAGGAACTTTATTCGGCGCGCAACACGAAGAGATTGATCGCCGAGGGTGCGCAGGAAGTGGGACGCGATTATTACCCGGTCGTTGCCATTACGCATCTGGCCTGGATAGCTGCCATATTCATGCTGATCCCAGCCACGGCGACGATCATCTGGCCGCTACTCGTTCTCTATCTGTTGCTGCAGGTTGTCCGTTACTGGGTGATCGCGACTCTGGGACGTTATTGGACGCACCGGATTATCACGCTTGAGGATGCTCCAGTGGTGCGCAGAGGCCCTTATCGATGGCTGCGCCACCCTAACTATATGGTGACCATCGCGGAGACGTTCCTGCTGCCGCTAGTGTTCGGTGATGTGGCGGTGGCGGTTATCTTTGGCTGTATATGGAGCGCGGTGCTCTACTACAAAATTTTCCTTGAGGATGGGGCATTAAGTGAGCGGCGGGAGGATTGACGCCTCGCGCTTGTCTTCGGGGTGCCGGTCGTGCCGTAATCGGGTTATGGCGAAATTCGATGCCATTGCGATTGGCGGCGGTCTGGCAGGCAGCGCGTTTGCGTTGGAGCTGGCGCGGCATGGTGCGCGCGTCGCCATTATCGAGCGCACGCCAAGTGCGCAATTGAAAGTTTGCGGCGATTTTTTAAGCGCAGAGGCGCAGCAATTGCTTGCCTACCTTAGGCTCGATGTCGCTGGGATGGGCGCCACACATATCGAGACATTTCGGCTGGCAGCCGGTGAGCAAACCGCAACCGCAACGCTGCCCTTTGCCGGGGCGGGACTGTCGCGCCTCGCACTCGACGAGGCGCTGCTCGTCAAGGCGCAGGACGTAGGTGCGCAGATCATCCGCGGCGAGGCAGCGACAGCTTTGGACCCGGCGGCGGGGCGGGTGCGGGTGCGTATCGGCTCAAAGCGCATTGAAGCCAATTGCGCTGCGCTGGCGACGGGAAAACACAATATCCGAGGGTGGCCCCGAGCGGCGGGCGATATGACGGCCTACAAGATCCAGATTTCGCCGTCTCAGGCAGTAGTATGCGCACTTGAAGGCGTGGTTCAGCTTGTCAGTTATCGCGGCGGCTACATCGGAGCCTGTAACGTCGAAGACGAAGCCGCTACGATTTGCTGGCTCATGGATTCTCGCGCAATGAAAGAGGTCGGACCGGATTGGACGGCGCACCTCAACTACATATCGCGGCATTCGTCTGTGATGGGCGACATTCTGGCAGGTGCACGATACCTGTCGGCACGTCCGGCCGCCGTCTCGTCGATTCCTTACGGCTATATGCGCCGCTCTGTCATCGCTCCCAACGTTTATCCGGCGGGCGACCAGCTCAGCGTCATTCCCTCCTTCACGGGGGACGGAACGTCGCTGGCACTTGCGTCCGGACTGGCTGCGGCGCGTGCCGTTTTAGAGGATCAAACGGCAGCGAATTTTCAGTCGGCGTTCTTGGGGCGCATTCGCGCGCAATTTTTCTGGGCACGCGCCGTCGATGCCACGTTCAAATCGGGCATAACACGCGCACTTAGTGTCGGAGCGATGGGAGTTGTTCCCCCGCTGGCAACGCTTGTTGCCAGCCTGACACGCGTAAAGGGCGTCAAGGAAATGACTACAGATCCAGCACAATGAAATAGGCTGAAAACCCCGGCCCAAATGCAGCGAACAGGTGGCGCCCGCGTGCGCCGTCGGCGAGTGCTTCTTTCAGAATGAACAGCGCGGTAGCCGACGACATATTGCCGTAGTCCTTGAGGACCTGCCAGGAATAGCGCAACTGATCGCGCGACAGCCCCAAGCTATCCTCCGCCGTTTCAAGCACCTTGCTGCCGCCAGGGTGCAGGAGAAATCCATCGAAATCGGCAAGTGAAAGCCCCTCACGCTCCAGGAACGGGAACAGTGCTTCGCCGAGACGTTCTCGCATGAGTGTGGGCAATTCCGGGCTCAAAACGACACCGAAGCCGTCGTTCTTTATGTCCCAGCCCATGATGTGCTCAGTCTTCGACCAGAAATAATCGCCCTGCGGCCCGGCGATCGCGCGTCCGGCGGGAAGACCACTGCGTTGACTATTGCCGCTACGCAAGACGACGCCCGCCGCGCCATCACCAAAGAGAGCCGCGGAGACGAACATCGCCAGGCTCGGGTCGTTGACGCGCAGGCATAGCGAGCACAAGTCGACGGTTAAGAACAGAACGTTGGCGCCAGGTATGGCCTGCGCCATACGTACCGAACGTGCCAGGCCAGCGACGCCACCACCGCAGCCAAGCCCGAAGATGGGCACGCGCTCCACGTTGGGGCGGAAGGGCAGGCGGTTCATCAAGCGCGCTTCAAGACTGGGAATAGCGAGCCCGGTAATCGTGTTGGTGACGACGACGTCAATATCGCTCAACTCCAGGCCTGCTTGCTCTACCGACGCCAGTGCAACCTGCTCAAGCAAGTCAAGTGAGTACCGTTGATACGAGGCTGTACGCTCCTCCCAAGAGCGTGGCTGAAGATACCATTCAGACGGCTCTACCGCATAACGTGTCTCGATGCCGGTGTTGGTATACAGCGCATCCAGACGGGCGAATTGTGGGAAGACCTTTTGGGCCCGCTCCGCGACTTCGTCCTGCCCGATTTTGTGTTGCGGGACGGCGGTGGCGACAGAGGCGATTTCCACGGCAAACATTGACGCGGACGCGCGGTCAGCCAGTCTGAGTTCGGCTTCTGTCGACATGGGTCCCCGTCTGGTGCAGTTTGATCAGCGAGTCGGCGCAATTATCCCTACACGATGGTAGAGCAGAGAGGGTGCCGGCGATATTGCATTTGGGTCACACAGCGTGTGCCGTTCTATTGCGCGTGTAGTTGCATGGCAAAACGATGGCGGCCGGCGGGGTGCAGGCGCCATGTGGGCGATTTTGGCCGTGGCAGGCGGGCGGTGATGCGCCTATTTCGCTTCGATTTTGAGATTCGGCAGATCAACGACCACGCGTTGCTGCTGGCTGTCGTAGTAGAGGTAGCCGAGCACGGCGACGGCGATCGCTAGCACAACGATTACAAGGTTTTTGGGGTCCATTTGCTGCTCCTGCTGCAACAAGCCGAGGTCCTGGGCCCGTCGAGTGACATATCGTAAGCGCATGGGCAAGAGCAGCGCAGAAACTCGAAGGCAGTCGCGGCCGCGCGAATGGGGCTGGACCATCGCGGAACGATGCGGATTCCATTGCTGTGCGGGGTTCTGATCAGACATAGATCAACGGCTGACACGTAGTGTCATGACGAATGCCGCAATCGCGCGTTCTGCGCAACCGTCATGATCGCTAACCTGCGTCTGATCAGCGACCCGAGTAACAAAGCAAAAAATTGATCCAAAACGATGACTTCCCGGCTGGGTCGCAAGGGAGAGCATCGCTGCATTCTCGCCACAATGGTCACCCTAAAGACAGTTTGAATACTGACTGTCAGAATCTCTGGCGGCAGTGGGCCGACCGATAGCCGGCTGCCCAGCACGCAACGGGGCATTCCGTGTAGCGAGCCATTGCTAGCCAACATCCGTTCTGCCGGCTCAGACCAGTTGTGGGGTGCATAATGAAACCCGGCAAACGCAGGGTGCGAGGCATTATTTCGGATGCCATGGGGGTTTGCGCCGACAACAAGGTGTTGTGGACTCCTGATCTTCCAATTGTCTACATAGACAACCCGAAGTCCGGCAGCACGACAATCAAGAACAGTCTGAAACAGGCGCAGGCTGCTGAATACGTGCGAGCAGGCATCGATTTCAAGCGTAGCCAAGAGCCGCACAAGGCGGACGACTGCCTCAAAAACCGTGGGCTGCGTAGGTCCGCTTGCAGCGATAGGTTTCTTATTTCATGCGTACGCAACCCCTTCACCAGGGCGTTGTCAGGTTATCTCGACAAGGTTGCAACGCGCGATCCCAGATACTTTCCCGAAATGCGCGACCGCAGCGTTGAGAATTTCGAGCAGCATTTGCTGGCAATAGCGGATTTTCGGCCAAAGAGACTGAACTTTCATTTCCGTCCGCAGCACATCAATCTCGATTTTCCCAACATTGACTACGACGTCATTTTCTACCTGGAGAACCTTGCAGCAATTTCCAGGTTCTTTGCCAATATGTCTCCAAAAATAGAGCTGGAGACGTCCGCTCCGCATTCCCGCGGCGCCGGTTCTAAACTTCGCGACCACTATACCGGTCGCGCCGTCGAGCTAGTGCAGGAAATTTATGCGCAGGACTTCGCGTTGTTTGGCTACAGCCGCAATCTTGATGATGCGCGCCTCAGTCCGGGCGGATGCATAGTTGGAAACCGCATTGTCGCTGAGGGTGAGGACGTCTCGGACATGGCGTCGCGCCACCCCACGCGCACCGCCCCTTGCAAAGCATTTGAGGCGACAATGCGTTACCATCGGCTCGTCGATATGCTGATGATATGAGGCTAATCGTCAACGCT
>CAYOPW010000047.1:0-22605 GCA_964405975.1 uncultured Hyphomicrobium sp. | reverse complement strand
CAATGCTGCGCCGCAAAATGGGGCCATATGCTTCGGATTCGGCAAAACCTGCTCCGCTTATCCGTTGCGCGGGTCAAATTTAATCGGAGTCATGGTTTTTGCTGCATTCCACAAAGCTTCAATCAGCGACGACAGCGGGTCCCGGTCAGCAATGACCAGACCGATACTGTGTTCGACTTTCGGCTCTGCCAGAGGAATAGCCCGGAACCCCGACATAATACCCAAAACCTCAAGAATGTATTGGGGCATGATGCTGGCCAACCCCATCCAGCGCACATTCGAGCACAAATTGATGAGGGAGTTCGTCTCCAGCCGCGGCGTCGGATGACAGTTCGCGCTTTCGAATGCGTGGTCGATAATGCGCCGGTTTTGCATATTGGGCGTGAGCAGACAGAGCGGTTCCTTGGAGGCCTCGCGCCATGTCACCGTCTCGCGGTTAGCCAGGGGGTGGGATTCGCTGACAAATAGGCAGTATCGCTCAACGTAGAGCGGATAAGTGAGCAGCCCATCGATCGGCTCGTTGTCCAAATATGTGATGCCGACATCAATCGAAAAGTCAGCCAATGCGCGAACAATCTCCTCCGAGCTTTGCGACAGTACTGTGAATTCGATTCCGGGGTGAGCGCTGCGGACTTGCTTCGTGAGTAGCGGGATCATTGGTAGCGAGGAGGGAACGCCTCCGAGGATGAGCCGCCCCGACAGACCTGCGTCGTGGTCCTTGAGGTGCCCCAGCTCCTCTTGCATGGACTGCCAGTTCTTGAGGATGACGTGGGCCCACTTGAGGATCCGCTCACCGTCGGCGGTCAGCCCCTCATAGCGTTGGCCGCGCTCGACAATCGGTACCTGCAACTCCAGTTCAAGTTGGCGAATGCGCCCTGACAACGTCGGTTGGGTCACGTTGCACGCCGCCGCCGCTCGCGTGAAATGTTTCTCACGGGCGAGCGCGGCGAGATACTGGAGCTGGCGGATGTCCATCAAGCCCCTCCCGAGGCGCGCAGTCGCGGACGCCGATGCGTCAAGGTCAGACGCCCACAGTGAGCACGACCCTCCATCATTTCGGCAATCATCAATCGTCTGCTTCAGAAAGGCAATTGGGATTGGGTCAAAGCCGCGTCAAGACGGGGTCTTCGTGCCGCGCCATCATGTTGCCTTCTAGAGCGGTGATGAATGTAGATACGAACAAGTCCGGGGACAGAGGGACAAAAAGGGGGTTTCCAAGAGCGTGACCGCCGGGTTGAGCGGCCCTTCGACGAGGCATCCATTGCGTGACGGCCTCGCAGGTCAGACTCTCGTTTCTTTTGCATAACTCCGGCATCCAGGATTCGGCTTGATGGGAGCACACCAGCTTGCGTTAGGTCATCGATTTGCGTGCAAGCGCAATGCGCGAGTCTTAAGCAGTTCGCGCGGTGTCGGAGCAAAGCGTTGATGAGCAGTAACGAGCACTGGATTATTGGAAGCGCGCTGTTTGGGCTGAGCCTCGTATTGGGTGCCGCAGCCACGGCAATGGAGTTCCACAAGAACAGCGCGTTCGCCCAATCATCAACAGTCCATCCGCTACCGACATTCCTTGACGGCGCGCGTGTACCCAGCTTGCACGACACTTGGAAGTCGGGTGAGGGCAAACCCTCCCAAGAGAAATCCTCCCAAGAGTCTAAATCTCAGCCCAGTATCGCGGCCCCTAGCAAAGAACGGGGAGGGGAAGAGCCGCAAGCCCCATCGGCTGCGAACGAGGTAAAGAAGACAACGGTAGCGATAGACCGTCCTGCTGCCACCGTTAGGCAACGGGCGGAGGCATTGAGTGCTCGCTTTGGCGGCGGCGAAGCAGCGCCAGCTTCGGTGGAGGCACCCGCATCTGAAATCACCACAAGCGCCCTGCCGGACAAATCCGTACCGTCGTCAATGCCGGTGCAAGGCGATCAGGCCGGGGCGGCCGCGCCAGAGCAGCCGGCGGAGAAGACCAAGGTTCCTGCGGTCACAGGTGTAAGGTCCGAGCCTCCATCACAATTGGTGAAACGAGTTGCGATCCCACCAAACCCTATCCGCTCTCCACGGCGGGCTCAAGATCGCAAGCCCTTGTGGCCGCCCAAGAGCCGCGTCGGCGCCGTCCCTCGCACAGATAGAGATGGGTCGTCGTCCGCGCGGCCTCCGGCGGTAAAGCGTGAGATCCCGCCTGTGACAATCCCGAGCGAGCTGCGAAGCCTTGGTTGGGATGTCCAGGTTGAGCGGCACTAGTGGCCTTCCGCAAAGCTAATTTCGCGGCGGTGCAATCGCGATAAGCGATATTGCCGTTTCTCAAAAATCGAAGCCGCTCGCGACACTGCGCGAGCGGCTTCAGTTTTTTAGGCGGGACGACGGGCGCTTACATCATGCCGCCCATGCCACCCATTCCGCCCATGCCACCCATGCCAGCAGCGGCGGCACCTGCCTCATCGTCTTTCTTAGGCGTCTCGGCAACAGCAGCCTCGGTGGTGAGGAGGAGGCCAGCAACGGAGGCGGCATCTTGAAGCGCGATGCGCACGACCTTGGCAGGGTCGATGATGCCTTTCTCGAGCATGTCGCCGTATTCGTCGTTCTGCGCGTCGTACCCGAAGGACTTGCCGCCAGTCTCCGTGACCTTTCCGACGACGATCGACCCTTCCACACCGGCATTCTCGGCGATCTGGCGAATGGGTGCTTGCAGCGCCTTTCTGACAATCGCGATACCGGCGTTTTGGTCGTGGTTCTCACCCTCAGCGTCGATGTTGTTAGCGGCCTTGAGCAATACGACACCACCGCCTGGAACTACGCCCTCCTCAACAGCGGCACGCGTCGCGTTGAGAGCGTCGTCAACGCGGTCTTTGCGCTCCTTAACCTCGACTTCCGTAGCGCCGCCGACCCGGATCACAGCAACGCCGCCAGCGAGCTTGGCGAGCCGCTCCTGCAACTTCTCACGGTCATAGTCTGACGTGGTCTCTTCGATTTGCGCCTTGATCTGGCCGACGCGCGCTTCGATGTTCTTTTTCTTACCGGAGCCGTCGACGATGGTCGTGTCGTCTTTGGTGATCGAGACTCGCTTGGCGCGGCCCAACATATCGAGTGAAACGTTCTCCAGCTTGATGCCGAGGTCTTCGGAGACCGTCTGGCCGCCTGTCAGAACGGCAATGTCTTCCAGCATGGCCTTGCGGCGATCACCGAAGCCCGGGGCCTTGATGGCAGCGACCTTCAACCCACCACGTAGCTTGTTGACGACCAGGGTCGCCAGCGCCTCGCCCTCGACTTCTTCGGCGATAATGAGAAGCGGCTTGCCGGACTGTACGACGGCCTCGAGCACCGGGAGCAGCTGCTGCAAGTTGGACAGCTTCTTCTCGTGGATCAGAATGTATGGATCCTCAAGCTCGACGATCATCTTTTCGGCGTTGGTGACGAAGTAAGGTGATAGGTAACCGCGGTCGAACTGCATACCCTCCACAACGTCGAGCTCGGTATCGAGGCTCTTGGCCTCCTCAACCGTGATGACGCCTTCGTTTCCTACCTTCTGCATCGCCTCGGCGATCATATTGCCGATCGACTTCTCGCCGTTGGACGAGATTGTTCCGACTTGGGCGATTTCGCTGGAGTTCTTGACCTTCTTTGAGCGCTTCTCGATGTCGTCGACCACTTGGACAACCGCTTTGTCGATGCCACGCCGCAGATCCATTGGGTTCATACCGGCCGCGACAGCCTTAAGGCCTTCGCGCACGATGGCCTGGGCCAGAACGGTTGCAGTCGTCGTTCCATCGCCGGCAATCTCATTGGTCTTTGAGGCGACTTCGCGCACCATTTGCGCGCCCATGTTCTCGAACTTGTCCTCAAGCTCGATTTCCTTGGCGACAGTCACGCCGTCCTTGGTTGTGCGCGGGGCACCAAACGATTTTTCCAGCACGACATTGCGGCCCTTGGGGCCGAGCGTCACTTTGACGGCGTTGGCGAGGATATCGACACCGCGCAGCATTCTTTCGCGGGCATCGACGGAAAAGCGAACGTCTTTGGCAGCCATTGTGGCTCACTCCTGATTTTACACTTAGGGGGTTGGTCGTATTGGCTCGAAGCGAAAGGCGATAAGGCGAGGCTTTAGGCCTCCAGCACGCCCATTACATCGCTTTCCTTCATGATGAGAAGCTCTTGACCGTCGATCTTGACCTCGGTGCCGCTCCACTTGCCAAATAGGACTTTGTCGCCCTTCTTCAGCTCAATGGGGGCGACTTTGCCGGTCTCATCGCGGGATCCAGGGCCAACAGCAACAACCTCGCCCTGCTGTGGCTTCTCCGCGGCCGTGTCGGGAATGATGATGCCGCCTGTCGTCTTGGTCTCGCTATCGACGCGTTTGACGACGACGCGATCGTGTAAGGGACGGAACTTCATGAGAAAATTGCTCCAACTCAAAGGCTTGGCCGCGACCGGCCTGGCAGTTTCGACGGGGGCTTTGGCACTGCCTCACCGAGAGTGCCAAAGGCGCGCTGGTGATACGCGCCAGCGGGGCCGGCTGTCAAGAATCGGCTGCGATAAGGCCCATGAAAGAGGAAACAGAACGTTTACACTGTCGCCCCTTCCGCGGGGCAAGCAAATTCGATGCAGCCGCAACGCCCGCAGACTTGGGCTTGCCTTTCCGATGAGAGGGCCACTTTGTTGAACAGCTTTGAGAACTGGATCGGGGGCTGGCGCGAGAACGAGTCATTCGTACGTCACGCGCTAAAGACGACTTTCGCGGCATGCATTTCATACGCTATCGCCGAATTCTTTGAACTTCCCCAGAGCTTTTGGGCGGCGGTCGTTGCTATCTTCGTCACCCAGGCAAATGTTGGCGCTTCGCTTGGGCAAGCCTTCTATTGG
This sequence comes from uncultured Hyphomicrobium sp., assembly GCA_964405975.1. GTDB lineage: Bacteria > Pseudomonadota > Alphaproteobacteria > Rhizobiales > Hyphomicrobiaceae > Hyphomicrobium_A. Next base: position 17,757 of record CAYOPW010000047.1, on the reverse strand, counting down.
TTCTTGGGAAGTCTGCTTGGCGTTGTCATCGGTGGGGCGGTGGTCCTTCTCGTTGGCAGCGACCCGGCAATGCGGTTGCTTGGCCTAGCGCCGACCGTTCTAGTGCTCGGCTACCTCGCGGCACGGCAGCCACCGCTTCGCATCGCCTGCGTCAATGCCGCGATCATGATCCTTGGAACGCCGATGTTCGAGGCGCCGATTTATTCGGCGGGAGTCCGCATGATTGAGGTTGTCATAGGGACCGTCGTCGCACTCGCGACGGTTCTGTTGATCTTTCCTTCACGTGCCGGACCAGCGCTCGCCAGTCATGTTGCGCAAACGTTGCCCGACTACTTCAAGATGCTCTCCGAGGTGCTAACGAGCGCGCTTACAGGACAATGCGATGATGATGCCCTATCTGCATCCAACGCGAAAATCAGAGCCGCTGTGACGATGAACCAGACACTCAAAGAGGAAGCGCAGCGAGAGGTTGAGGGGTTCCTGGCCGGTCAAGTCGATCCCGAGCCGCTTCTCAACACGCTACGTCGGTTCTGGCACACCCAGCTTATGCTCTCGCGGGCGTGCTCTTCACCGCTGCCGGAGCCGGCAATGGTGAAGATCCGCCCAGCTCTGCAGGAGTTGAGGGACGCTGTCGACGGGATCGCCGCTACTTTGAACGACGCGGGCGACCGCACAATCAAAGGGCCGCCAAGCCTTGCTGCTGTAGAAGCACCGCTCGCGAAACTAAATGGGCTAATCTTGGACATGCGTCAGGAGGGTGAGCTGCGATCGATGCCAATGGATGATGTCATCCGCCTCCTGGCACTCGACTTTGCTCTGGATCAGTTGCGGCTAAACGTCGGTGACTTAGCCTGCCGCTTAAAGGATCTCACCTGTCTTGCCGGGACAGCCAATTGGCGGTCACGAAAGCCATCGCCCCCGTCGCCGGAACAGTCTTACCGCCAGCCTGCGTCGACTCCATCTGAGTCGAACACGTAGCCTGTGAGCGACTTGCCGCGCTTGGAGGCGAGATAGAGCGCAAGCGATGCGATGTCGGGCTCGCTGGCAAGGGATGCACCGCCCTCGGACGTCGCAGCGCGCGGCCCTATTGCGTTGACGCGGATCCCGCTGCCCGCCCAGGTCTCTGCCTCGCGTCGTGTGATTGTTGCGAGGGTCGCACGGATCACACCCGCAAGGGCTGCTTCACCCGCAGTATGTGGTGTTGGCGTCGTCATGACGTTGAGGACGAGACCCTCCGTTAAGGTGAGGCGCATGCGATTGGCGACGACGCGCGTCGTTAGCAACGGCAAAGTCAGCTTTTCCGAAACCATATCTTCCACGTCGGCAATGCTGACCCGGTCCTTGAGATCGGCGGCCGTTACGGGGATCAAATTGATGACCACGTCGAGGCTGCCAAAGGCCTGGACGGCCTTTTGTGCAAAGCGTACGACCTCGTCCGAGTCTTCGCACGTGTCCGCAAAAAGCTTGATATCGTAGGCTGTCTCGTTCAGCAGCGGAACAAGCGCATCCATTTCGGGTGAACTTTCGCCCATATGCAACACAAGCCGGGCCTTGTGGTCTGCAAAGGCGCGCGCTACGTCCACGCCGCATTCGGGCGAAAGTCCGGTGATGAGCGTGCGAACGCCCGCAAGCTCCCCGTAAAAAGACGCACCAAGATCTCTGCCGATCGCTGTCATGAGCATTGGGCATTCCCCTCTATTAACGCCGGACTATGAGAGAACGCCCGGACACAACGATAGCACGTCGATTCGGCTAACGAGATCTAAATGAGCATCAGATTTGGGTTTGCGCCGGGCCGAGCTGAGGCGTGAATGGGGCGCGTCATGGCAATCCCCAGGCATGTCTGCCGCGCGGCAATTTCGCCATGACCGGGGTCAGATCGTTCGAGAAAGCCGTAATCCTGGACGACCAGCGAATCGCGATTTGCTTTTGCCCGTTTGCAGCATTTGCCGGGCCGGAGATGGCCCGTTTGGCACAATCGTCTGACGAATCGCCAGCGCGTGCCTGAAAAACCTGGTGAAAGTGGCCTCACTGTCATTGCGCTGGCGAGGAGGGAACGAAAAGCTTCATTGAAACGCGAATCAGATCAGGTGATGGGCCACGCCTCCATGACGAGCATTAATGCCGGCGGACACTCCGCGATAAAGCGCAAGAGCGATATGGCGGACGTCATAGTGAAAGGCGCGATTGCGCTCGTCACGGCCGCTATCTTCGTTGGCGCCTACCTGCAATTTAATATTCTTATTCTGCAGGCGCTGATTGCCGCTGTTGGTGTCTTCGTCGCGCTCATGGCGCTGCACACGCTTGTTCGTCGTTCCGAGCGCGTCGAAGTGCTGGCGAATGAAGTGATACGCCTGGAAAACGAAGTGGCCAATTTGACGGGACGCAGCCCTGGTCCCGGCCCGCTGCCAGAACCCAATCTGCAATCGCCTGCCGCGACATTGACAGTGAGCCCGCCTGGTCCGGCGCCCGCGATCAACTCAGGTGGTGACGCATTTGGTGCACCCTCTGGTTCAAGAGAGCCAGTGCGGCGGCGGCGCGATGCCGCTGCTGCTGCACCGCCTTCTATTCCCAACGACGGTCTGGCCGCGCCGGCCGCAGAGCTGCCGCAAGCTGCAGAGCTGCGGCGGACAAAGGATGAGGCTCGCTGGCCGATCAACGCGCCAGCGCCGGAGCCCAAGAACGACTATTGGTCCTTCCGCCCTGCGAACGGACCGCAATCTGGCAGGCCGGCAAGGCGTGAGGCGGCCCCGCAGCCGACGCACAAGTCCGAGACTGACCTAGAGGCGGTGCAGGGCATGCTGCAGAAGCTTGCCAAGGAGGCTGATGTCGCCGGTGATGCACCCGGCTCCGCGCCGCCCAGCGAGCAGCGCCAAGAAAGCGCAATAAAGGCGTCTGTCGATGCCTTGCACTCTGCAGCTCAGGACATGCGTGCGGCAGCCACCAAGTCAGCGCCGCTTCCAGCAAAAAGTGCCAGCGCTCAAGAGGCCAAGCGTCCACTGCCGCCGCCGATCGCACCCGTACACGCGCGGCTCTCCGCGCTTGGCGAGGCGATCAGCGCCAACCGCGTTGATGTTTTTTTGGACCCCATCTTGGGTCTCGCTGACGCCAATGCGTACCACCACGAACTGGTCTTGACTTTGCGCGATCCTAGAGGCGCCATCCTCCCTGGTTCGGTTCGTGATCCTGCGCTATCGAAGACAGGCTTGACGCCGCTACTCGACAGCACGCGCGTGAAACGCGCTACTGATGTCGCCGCGTCGCTTTCAAAAAGGGGCCATAAGGGATCGGTTTTTGTTGCAACGAGTGCGGAGTCGCTTGAATCCAATCAATTCCTCGACTCTTTCGCCGATGCTTATCACGACCGTCAAGAACTGGTCGGCCAACTGGTGCTCTTCTTTGCCCAGTCGGAGGTCTTAGCCTTCTCGGGTCCGCAGTGGGGTGCCCTCGCCGACATGCGCGATCTCGGGTTCCGTTTTGGCCTTGAGGGCGTGAATGATCTCAATTTTGATTTTGCGGCGCTGGGTGCCGCGGGCTTCGCATTTTTGAAACTCAGTGCTGATGCCTTGCGAAAGGGCTTGCCCTCAACGCGCGGCCCGGGGCCTGCAAACGATATTTGCCGGTATCTGAGGGAGCTTGGTGTCACGGTGATCGTGTGTGGCATCGACCAAGAAGCTAAACGCACGGCGGCGCTGGAATTTGGCGTGCAGTTGGGCCAGGGACCGCTGTTTGGTGCCCCGCAGGCCAGTGTTCCGCAGCGCCTCAAGGGTGCCGGCATCGCCGCCGCTTGAGCTTTGGCCGCACTGAGGCTAGGCAGGGCGCATGTCGATTTCGCCGTCGCCCCAGAACTTGCCGCCTATTCCGATTCTTGGTTCGATCGCGCCACTCGCCGCTGAGACGCGCGGGTGGTTTATGGACATTTGGGGTGTGATGCACAACGGCGTGCGTCCTTTTCCAGAAGCGTGCGCAGCTTGCGAGCGCTTTCGTCAAGAAGGTGGCCTCGTCGTGCTTGTTTCGAACTCGCCTCGGCCCTGCGGCAGCGTCGCCGCTCAACTCGATCGCATTGGTGTGCCCCGCTCAAGCTGGGATGCCATTGTAAGCTCCGGCGACGTGGCGCGCTCTATGATCCGGGATTACGAGGGCCGCTCGGTTGTACACCTGGGCCCAGAGCGCGATTTAGCGATTTTCTCTGGGATTAATGTCAGCCGCGGTGAGGCGGACGAGGCCGAAGCGGTCGTGTGTACGGGCCTCTTCGATGATGAGCATGAAACCACTGACGACTACGCCGAAAGGCTTGCGTATTTTGCAGAACGAAAACTTCCGATGATTTGCGCCAATCCTGACGTGTGCGTGGAGAGAGGCGGCCGCCTCGTCTATTGTGCTGGAGCCCTAGCTCAACACTACGAGCGTCTGGGCGGCAAAGTGGCCTATGCGGGCAAGCCGTACTTGCCAATTTACGAGAAGGCTTTGGCGACGCTTGAAGACATGCGGCCCGGCGGTATCGAGCGAGCGCACCTCCTGGCGATTGGTGACGGCGTCCATACCGATATCGCGGGCGCCGCGGCGGCGGGCGTGCGCTCTGTTTTCATTGCCAGTGGGGTGCACGTGGCAAGCAATCTCGACGCGGCAACGCTCGACAAGCTCTTCCCGCCAGGGGGCGCACGTCCCATCGCAGCGATGACCCGGCTTGCATGGTAACGCACCGGCTTAGCTATCGTGCTTGACGGTGGGCGGCTGCGGGCCGATCTATTTCGCATGCCCTCCAAGGATACAAACCCTGCGCCGAAAAGCGCACGCGCCAACGAGAGCGCACCTGATGACGTCCAAGCGCCGGGAACCAGCAAGTCTGGGCCAGGCGTTGTTGCGGCATATCTTGAGACCTTGCCAGCTTCTCCCGGCGTCTATCGCATGCTCGATCGCGAGGGCAATGTCATCTACGTCGGCAAAGCGCGAAACCTAAAAGCACGCGTCTCCAATTACGCGCGGCTTGCCGGTCATACAAATCGTATAGCCCGCATGATCTCGGCGACAGCGGGTATGGAATTCGTCACCGTGCGTACGGAGGCTGAGGCACTTCTTTTAGAAGCCAACCTCATCAAACGCTTTCGTCCGCGCTTCAACGTGCTATTGCGCGACGACAAGTCGTTCCCCTACATCCTCATTGCGCGCGATACGCCAGCACCGCAGATCATGAAGCACCGCGGCGCGCGCAACCGCAAAGGTGATTACTTTGGTCCCTTCGCGTCTGCAGGCGCCGTCGACCGCACGATCAACATGTTACAGCGAGCCTTTCTTTTGCGCTCGTGTTCCGACAGCGTTTACGAGAGTCGCACGCGCCCTTGCCTGCTCCATCAGATCAAACGCTGTGCTGCGCCATGCACAGGCGAGATTTCCATTGAAGACTACAACAAGCTGGTCGACGAGGCGGTGCGCTTCCTGCGCGGCGAAAGCCAGAACGTGCGGCGCATGTACCAACAATTGATGGAAGAAGCGGCCGCGGAACTCGAGTACGAACAGGCGGCGAAGTACCGCAACCGGCTATGGGCGTTGGCGCACGTCACCGCCGACCAGTCGATAAATCCCGAAGGCATTGAGGAAGCAGATGTGTTTGCGGCCACGCAAGAAGGCGGGCAAACCTGCGTGCAGGTGTTCTTTTTCCGCACGGGACAGAACTGGGGCAACCGCGCGTATTTTCCCCGAGCCGACCGGTCTTTGCCTGTTGAGGATGTCTTGGACAGCTTTGTCGCTCAGTTCTACGACGACAAGCCCGTGCCGCGGCTGATCCTGCTCTCCCATGATGTGCCGAACCGAAGGGTTCTCGCTGAAGCACTTTCGACTAAGGCTGAGCACAAGATTGAGATCCGTGTGCCTCAACGCGGTACCAAGACCGGACTTGTCGAGCATGCGCTGGCTAATGCGCGCGAGGCGCTGGGCCGCAAATTGGCGGAAGGGACCTCGCAACGCCGATTGCTTGAGGGTGTTGCTGAGAGGTTTGGCCTGCCAGCCGTTCCGCGCCGCATTGAAGTGTTCGACAACAGCCACATTCAGGGGGCGAACGCAGTTGGTGCAATGGTCGTTGCGGGTGGCGATGGCTTGGTCAAAGGCCAATACCGCAAGTTCAACATCAAATCATCGACGCTGACACCAGGTGACGACTACGCCATGATGCGCGAGGTTCTGACGCGACGCTTTCAGCGCCTTGTGTCGGACGAGTGTGATGCCGATTCGCCCCCGCCCGACGAAGATGGCGCGGAAGACACATTCCCCGACCGTCCCGATCTTGTGCTGATCGACGGGGGTGCCGGCCAATTTTCGGTTGCCCGCGAGGTGCTGGCGGACCTCGGACTGCATGAGATTTGCATTGTTGGCGTTGCTAAGGGGCCTGAGCGAGATGCGGGCCGCGAGCATTTCCACATGGCCGGCGGCAAGAAACCGCTGTTGCTGGAGCCGCGTGATCCCGTCTTGTACTTCGTGCAACGCCTGCGTGATGAGGCGCACCGGTTCGCGATCGGTACGCACCGTGCCAAGCGGGCAAAGGCGCTAAGCGCCAATCCGCTGGACGAGATTGGCGGCATTGGTCCACGCCGCAGGCGCGCGCTGCTAAAGCACTTCGGCTCGGCGAAGGCGGTCTCACGTGCGGGCGTGGAAGATCTCAAGGTGGTCGAAGGAATCTCGGCTGAAATGGCGCAAAAGATCTACGACTTTTTCCATGAGCGGGGGCGGTAGGCTTAGGAAATACCTAACGTTGGGGCCGAGTTCACTCGGCCCCATGCAAGGTAATACTGAGCCTGCGGTCTTCTTCGACTGCCTTAGATAGGCGGCGGCGCCGCTGCCGTGGAGTCGACCATTGCTTGGAGCCAGTAGACCCAAAGCACAAAGAAGACGGCGAAGAAAACACCTGTCAGAATTGCTCCAAACAGTTTGTTTCCAAATGCGATGGCGTTGCCCACCAGAGCGGCGATAAACGCGATAACGGCATAGATGGCGACCGGTCCCCAGTCGACGGTTGACAAGTCGAAGGGCAGATTTTCCATGCGCACGACCCCCCTTTCGGAGCCCCTTGAGGTTGGGCTGTTGACGAACTTTGCAATCGTAGTTTCCGCCAACAGGGCCGCATATGCAAGGCCGCGTGACGTTACCACTGTTTGGAACAGTGTCTTTTGGAGAACAGATGACAGAAACTAATAAGATTATAGTGGCGGTACCGCATCTTACGAGCATGAACCGCATGCTTTATCGTTCTTTAAGTACAGTGCGAGCCTATTTCTGCCGCGCTGGTCTCCTAAGTGTGGGTGTTTCGACGGCACCGATGAAGGGATGCGGAGTGGACCTCGATGCTTTGCAGAGGGGATAGATAAGCATGGCGGTTCCGGACAAAGGGCTTTCGGGAATTTCAATTTGGCTCTCGCTGGCGCTCCTCGCCGGCATCGTCGTATTGCCCTTTCTTCCGGGCCATGATGCAGAGCAACAAGCGCCAGGTGAGCAATCAGCACCCACGGGCTCGGTATCGGGTGCCACGAAGAGACCTGGTGCCGGCGCATCGCGGAAGGAAGTTGAGGCTCCAGCCTCTGGCGATGTGGTTGAGGAGAGTTGGACGCAAGCGGAGTTGGCGAACGGCCTGCGCAAGTGCTTGCTGCTACTGGCGCCAATTGCTGCCGACATCGATCTTGCCGAGCCGATCAAAAAAGGTGCATGCGGGTCGCCGGCCCTGCTGGAGGTGCGCGGCTTAGGTAGCGACAAGAAGGTGACGTTTCGGCCTGCTCCTACCATGAACTGCCACCTCGCTGCTGGTCTTTCGCGCTGGGTGGAGACGGTGCTTCAACCTGCTGCACGCGAGGTGCTTGGCTCGCCTGTAACGCGGATCATTGGCGCTTCGTCTTATGCGTGCCGGAACATCTACAACAACCCTAAGCTTTCGCTGAGCGAGCACGCGACAGGCAATGCGATCGACATCGTCGGCTTTGCTACTGCGGATGGGCGCACCATCAAAGTGTACAACCATTGGGGACCGACAAAACGGGACATCGCAAAAGCAAAGAAGAAGCTCGAAGCGGCAAAAGCTGCGGCAGCTAAGGCAGCGGCGGCCAAGAAGACAAAACCAAAAACAGGCGACAAAGCGACAATCCACAAAGCAAGACTCAAGGTGGAGAATAAGCCGGCCGCACCAGAACCCGACAAGAATGGATTGCTCGCCCCTGCCAAGACCAAAGAGGCGGCCTTCTTGAAACGCTTGCATAAGGGTGCCTGCAAAATTTTTGGGACTACGCTTGGGCCCGAATTAAACGAGCCCCACCGCAACCACTTTCACTTCGATATGAAGCAGCGGCGTCTGCGCTCGGTCTGCCGCTAGGTGCGGCTCACCTTGATGTTTCAAAGCCGTAACAAGGGAACCATGCGGCTTAATGTACCCAGCATGGTAAAGGCGCACCATTGACGCCGCATCGGCCTGGTGGTGTACCAGGGGAGTGATGGACCAAGCCACGTCTCGACCCATGCCGATGAGCCTGCCGAACGTGCTGACGTACGGGCGCATCATTGCCGTCCCGGCGCTGGTTGCTTGCCTGTTTTTCCTGAAAGGCGACATGGCGCGCTGGTCGGCTTTCGCCTTGTTCGTGCTCGCCGGCCTTACGGATTGGCTTGACGGGTATTTGGCCCGCATATGGGAGCAGCAATCGACGCTGGGTCGTATGCTCGATCCCATCGCCGACAAGCTTCTCGTCGGCGCTGTACTGATGATGCTCGTTTACGATGGCACGATATCGGGTTGGTCGATCTGGGCTGCGATCATCATCCTGTTACGTGAGATCCTTGTCTCTGGACTGCGCGAATTCCTCGCTGAGCTCAACGTTAAGATTCACGTCACCCAGCTTGCGAAGTGGAAAACGACGCTGCAGATGATTGCACTTGGCGTGCTGCTCGCAGGCCCGGGTGCAGAAAAGATCGTGCCTGGCATTATGACCGGCGGCCTAGTACTGTTGTGGATGGCAGCGTTGTTGACGCTGTGGACTGGCTACGACTATTTGAAGGCTGGTGTCGTCCACGCCATCGAGCGTTGAATTTCAATGAGCGGTATACATCCTAGAAAAGTAAAGCTGCTCTATTTCGCCTGGGTACGCGAAAAGATTGGGCGTGGCTCCGAGGAGATCGCGTTACCCGACAACGTCGCTACGGTCGCTGATCTTGTTGCTTGGCTGAAGACGAGAGGTCCAGAGTTCGGCGAAGCCTTCGCGCGTGCCGACGTCGTTCGTGCTGCGCTTGATAAGGCACATGTCAAGCCGGACGCACGTATTGCCGAAGCTCAGGAGATCGCATTTTTTCCTCCCGTTACCGGCGGATAAGCCGATGGGCGTCAAAGTTCAAAGCGAAGATTTTGATGTTGCTTCCGAGGTCGCCACGCTGACTTCGGGACGCACGGACATCGGCGCTATTGTTACGTTTACGGGCCGCGTTCGTGACGATGATAAGGGCCGTCCCATTACGTCGATGACGCTAGAGCACTACCCTGGCATGACGGAAGCGGAGTTATCGCGCATCGAGGCGGAGGCCAATGCGCGCTGGCCTTTGCAAGCGAGCCTCATCGTTCATCGCACCGGGCAGCTGTCTCCGGGTGACAACATTGTTCTCGTCGTCACCGCCTCGCCGCACCGGCAAGCCGCATTCGATGCGGCCGGATTTCTGATGGATTACCTCAAGACCCGCGCGCCGTTCTGGAAAAAGGAGACGGGTCCAGCGGGTGAGAGCAACTGGGTTGATGCGCGTGAAAATGACCAAAGTGCGGCCGCGCGCTGGCGCTCGTCGTAAGTGCGAAGCACGCAAACCGCGCAATGATTGCTCATGCACCACAAACTGCGCGTTAGCAGTTCGTTAACGGTTACGGCTCAATAACCCTAACAAAGCCCGAAGGTGACCAGGAAAACGCCATCATCTCGGGTCATCTATGACCGTCGCAAACCTAGACTTGTTTCGCGTAGACGGGGGTCGGACGTCATGGTTCATAACTTGCCGCGGCTTTGGGGCCGCGGGATCATAATTGCGTTGGCCGTAACGTTTGCGCACACGCCTCTTCAGGCTCAAACGCGCGTTTCGGCCGCGACGGCGCAAGAGCAGGCGCGCTCACAGGACCGGACCGGCAGCAGGCTGCAGGGTGACCACCTGCGCACGCGCTTTGTCGTTGGTTTGCCTAAGCGTGTTGAGTACGATGTATTCTCCCTCAACAATCCGAACCGTGTGATCGTCGAGCTTGGTGTCACCAGACTACGGCTGCCGGCACAGCCCAAGGGCAAGGCCGTTGGCCTTATCAAGGCCTTTCGCGCCGGCCTTTCTGCCAAAGATCGCTCTCGTATCGTCATCGATGTCACCGAGCCTGTCGTTGTCGCCAACGCCAAAATTGTGAAGGCTGAGGGCGGCAAAGGGCAAGTCTTGGCAATCGAGATTATTCCTGTTGGCGACGTCACGAAGAGCGTTCGCAAGAAGCCATTTCCGAAACCCACCTATTCACTCGGCGCAATCGGGCTCCAGCCGCCGCTGCCACGACCGGCGGTGCATCCTGATGTGCTGGCGGAAAGGGCGTTTAAGCATATTATCGTGATCGATCCTGGTCACGGCGGCCACGATTCCGGTGCGAAGAAGAACGGCGCCGTGGAGAAGGAAATCACCTTGGCGTTCGGGAAACTTTTGGCCGAAAAGCTCAAGGCAACCGGCCGCTATAAGGTCCTAATGACTCGTGATACGGACGTATTCGTTCCACTGGGTGATCGCGTCGCATTTGGTGAGCGCAACAAGGCAAACCTCTTCATCTCAGTGCATTGCGACTACGCAAGCAGGCGCGGTGCCAATGGTGCTACGATTTATTCGTTACGCGAATCCGTCGCAAAGAGATTGCGTCGTTCGGCCAAGGGCAAGACCTCAAAAACAGTCTTGTCGCGGGCTGAGATGGAGACGGTTAAGAGAGCCAGCGGTGACGTCAATCTGGTGAAGGGTATTTTGGCAGATCTTGCCAAGCGTGAGGTTGAGGTTACACGCGACCGGACAAGCGTTCTTGCCCGCTCGGTTATCGCCATGATGGGCGAAAGCACCAACATGCGCAGCGATCCCGATAAACAGGCCTCGTTCCGCGTCCTTAAGACGGCTCAGTTCCCGTCGGTCCTGATTGAACTCGCTTACGTCACGAACAAGAAAGACGCCCAAAACCTTCAATCCAAGTCCTGGCGTGACAAGGTGTCGGCGTCGATAATGAGCGCGGTGGATGGTTACTTCTCCAATCAGCTTGCCCAGTTGCCCATGTGACCTGTGTGGCCGGCCAAGCCCATGAAAAAGGCCGGCCCCTGAAGAAGGGGACCGGCCTCAATTTTGTGGTCAGCTTGGGTCGCACTCCCGCGCCAACTGGTGCCCCGTCACGCAATACTTGGAGGATGCATCGGTTTTAGGCGCAAGAGCAGGATCAGTAACAACCATTGCAGATCGAGCCGAAGCGATTGCGCGAATTGGAAACTCTTAGACGCGGCAGTGTGGAACTCTTCTCGATGAAGACGCTTCAGCATTGGCCACTCCATCTTCTAGTGTGTGCCACATCCATGGCCGGTAGGCCGAGCTGCATTCGCGCTCAAAACGACGCACCATCGCACTGGCCGGGGCAGCCTTTGCGCGCTGGACGTAGAGAGCGGAGAATGCAGTTGGATGCAGTGGTGTTGGACGGGGGTTGGCGGGCGCTGAATTGCAAGCTTGTCGAACGCTCCCTCGGACGGGCCTGTCCATTCCCGCCACGCGTTCGACCAGCCCAAACCGCCAGTCGCGATGTCGTTCTTGCTCAGAGACAACAAGGGCGTTGCGCCCTCCATTCTCTGACGCGCGCACTCAACGGCCAAGGCCCCGAAAAGCCAAGACACGCCGGCGAGGATCAGCTCCCTAGCAGGGGCACAATAAGCGATTCGTCCACAGGTTTTGAGTGGGGTCGAAGGGAAATTTGACGTTGTGCGCTGATCCGGCCACTCAGCCGTCGCAAACAGAGCTAGCTAAGCAATGGCATTTTTGCCGATTTTGGTTTGCTAAACTACCGTCGATTCACAACGCAGGGAGACTAGCATGAGGCTTCATTCCTTGATTTCTCTGGGTCTGCTGTTGGCCGCTTCGCCCGCTTTGGCGTGCACCGGCCAGTCAGTCCATTTGGAAGCCGACTTCAAGACGCATGACCTTGCGTGGGGCGAGGAGGACGCTCGGTTTCAAGTGTCGGGCGGCGAAGCCGTCTTGAAACCGGCACCCGGCACGCAGACAGCGCGCTGGAACCGCGGCGTAAATCTCACCGATCTCGATGCCTGCGTGACGATTACCATGCCGGAGGACGGGGCTGAGGCATCGCGCAGCTATGCGGGTCTTTTGTTCTGGCTTGAGGACAAAAATAATTTCTATGAGGCTGTTATTGCGCCCAATGGCTTGTTCACGGTTGCGCGCAAGATCCGTGGCAAGCTCGTACGGGCGGCACCCGTACCCTGGACCAAGGCCGAGACTCTGAAGCTTGGGCCCGGCGAAAAAAACACTTTGCGGGTTACGCTAGAGGATCAGATTGTCGTTGTGAGGATCAACGAGGCTGAGGTTGCGCGGTTTCGCGGCCAAGCGCCGGATGGGCCAAGTCGCATTGGTCTTGTGGCGGCGTCCTCTCCTAATGCGTCCAACACCTGGAACCTGAGAGACTTGAAGGTGACAAATGTGCCGCCGGACGCGACCGCGGATAAGCGGTCAGGCGACAGGAAGAAATCGGCTGACACGGTTGCGTCCGCCCCTGGTTGCGCCGATGGCAAGGTTCTGTTTGTGGACAACTTCAGAGCACACGATCCCACCTGGGGGAGAAAGGACGCCCGGCTCAAGATCTCCTCTGGGAAGGCTGTCTTAACTCCCGTACCAGGCACGCGGACGTTCCGCTGGAATCGGGTGTTCGTATTCGAGGATCTTGACGCCTGTGCCACGGTCAGCTTGGCCAAGAATACGTCTGATGCCACGGCGAGCTATGCCGGCCTGATGTTCTGGGTTGAGGACAATCAGAACTATTACCAGGCGGTCATCGCGCCCAATGGCTATTTCACGATTGCGCGAATCGTGGACGGCCGTGAGGCATCCTCGCGTCCGGTGAATTGGACCAAGACAAATGCCATCAAGTATGGGGCTAAGAAGAAGAACACTCTGCGCCTGATCCTCAAAGGCGATCAGGTCGGCGTCTTGATCAACGGTAAGGAGGTCGCCAGCTTCACAGGCGAGCCTCCCTCGCAACCAAGCTATATCGGTTTGCTGGCGGCATCAGCGCCGAGCAAGAGGGGCGACACCTGGTCTGTCACCGACTTCAAAATTATGGAACCGCAGTAGCGTCCTTTGCGGTTAGAGAGCGGGTCGAGGCTCACGCTGCGCCGTGAGCCTCGCTGCTTTTTGCGGCGTTTTGCACCGCCTTTTGCACCTTCTCGAACGCGCGGACCTCTATCTGGCGGATGCGCTCGCGTGATACGCCAAACTCAGTCGAAAGATCCTCAAGCGTGATGGGGCTATCAGATAGCCGCCGTGCCTCAAAGATGCGCCGTTCTCGATCGTTAAGTGAAGAGAGCGCATTGGTGAGGTAGCTTCTTCGCTGATCGAGTTCCTGCGTCTCGGCCAGCTGATCTTCCTGGCTTGGCGCCTCGTCAACGAGCCAATCCTGCCATTCGCCTGCTTCCGCGTCGGCGCGCACGGGCGCGTTAAGCGACGAGTCTCCGCCCAGGCGGCGGTTCATCGACACCACGTCCGTTTCACTGACGCCCAACTTGCGCGCAATCGTCTGCACGTGGTCGGGATGCAGGTCACCCTCGTCCAGTGCGCGCAACTGGCTCTTGGCGCGACGGAGATTGAAGAACAGCTTCTTCTGCGCAGCAGTGGTGCCCATCTTGACCAAGCTCCACGAACGCAGGATGTATTCCTGGATCGAGGCGCGGATCCACCACATGGCGTACGTCGCCAGGCGGAAGCCCTTATCGGGGTCGAAGCGCTTGACGGCCTGCATTAGGCCGACGTTGCCTTCTGATATGACCTCACCAATTGGCAGTCCGTAGCCGCGATAGCCCATGGCGATACGCGCAACAAGACGCAGGTGAGACGTCACAAGCTTCTCAGCCGCGTCCGCGTCTTCGTGCTCCTGCCAGCGCTTGGCCAGCATGAACTCTTCGCAAGGCTCCAGCATTGGAAACTTGCGAATGTCTTCCAGATAACGCGTCAGCCCCATCGAGCCTTGCGCAATTGTGGGAAGTCGTGTTGCCATCACATTGCCAGTCGCCGTGTCCCAAAATGACGTTGGGTTGGCGGTTCTGTTCCCTTCATCTCCCGTGGCCGGCCCGTAGGCTGGATATGGTCCGGCTTTACAGCGCCGGGACCCTCTTTAACGTTTCGGGCCAAGCCAATCCGTTGTTACGACTCTCGCGCGTCCTCATGCGTATGTGAACTGTACGAAAGACGGGGCTGGTTGGATCGATACAGGCCCTTTGCCGCCCGGCATATCAACGATACGTGCGACAAGCTGGCCGCAAAACAGCGACGCGGACAAGGCGGCACGCATTAAATTTAGGCAACTCTTACCGTGGTAATGCTTCGCGCTGTGGCTTGGCCGTCCTGTTGAAACGTTCCCATTAACGAAAATTCACGAGGCATCCCAATCGCGTGAAGGTGCCGGCGGATTCTCACGCAAGTTATACAGCCATTGCGCTAATGCGCCTTTTCCAACGCCTCGACGAGTCTGGCCAAATCGTCGGGCAATGGGCTGGAAAAGTGCAGCTTTTTGCCGCTGATAGGGTGTTCAAATCCAAGCTCTGTGGCGTGCAAGGCCTGCCGTCCTAGCTGTTTCAATTTATCGTTTGCCGCCGGCGTTAGCGTGCTGATGCTAGCCTTGAAGCCGCTCCCGTAAGTGGAATCGCCGAGCAGCGGGTGCCCGATATGGGCAAGGTGCACGCGAATTTGGTGTGTGCGGCCGGTTTCAAGCTGCAATTTCAAAAGCGAAACGGGGCGGGCGTCCCGCGCACTTTCGAAGGTCTTGAGGACCTCGTAGTGCGTTACCGCATGCCGTCCCGTCTCATCTTTAACCACAGCCATTTTTTTACGATTTGCTGGACTGCGCCCTAGAGGCGCATCGATGCTTCCGCGCGGGCGTGTGGGCTTACCCCAAACGAGCGCAAGATAGGTTCGTTTCAGCCGGCCGTCGGCGCCGTGGGCTGCAAACTGTTCGCTCAAGCCTTGGTGTGCTGCGTCCGTCTTCGCTACGACGAGCAAACCGGATGTTCCCTTGTCGAGGCGATGCACGATGCCCGGCCGCTTCACGCCGCCAATTCCAGACAGACTTGCGCCGCAGTGGGCAATGAGCGCGTTCACAAGCGTGCCCGAAGCATGCCCGGCGGCGGGATGCACGACGAGGTGGGCAGGCTTATCGATGACGATGAGCTGATCATCCTCATAGACGACATTGAGCGCCATTTTTTCCGGGGCAGGTGCCGCGGGCTCCGGCTCGGGCACCGAGACAGTAAAGGTCTCGCCTGGTTTGACCCGGTGTGCCCCGTCTCTTATGGTCTCGGCCGCCCCGCTGGCGACGTTTCCAGCGCGGATTAGCGCTTGAACCCGCGCGCGGCTGAGCCCCCGGGCCTGTTCTGCCAGGAAGCGGTCCAACCGCGTCCCGGCGTCGTCTTGGCCTACGGTTGCCGTGATTAGATTTTCGCGACGTATTCCCATCGCCTCGGCGACATCCTTGTGGGAGAGAATTCCATGCAAGCCTCCAGCAGTGCCGCCGCTGCTTCTCAACATTCAGCGAGCGATTCCATGCGCTCCGATCAAGCATCACATGGACGCGCGCAGAGTATCCTTAAATTCATCGTCGTCGCACTTGGCGTTCTGCTGGTGGCGGGACTGGCGATCGTAATCGGGCGCATCATCTATCTCGCGTCCGCGCCGCCTGCACAACCCGTGGCATCCTCTCCAGTCAGCGCAAATCAAACACTACAGTTACCGCCCGGCTCCGAAGTGCGCTCTATATCGTTGTCAGGCAATCAGATGGCTGTGCACTACGAGATGCCAGAGGGTTCAGGCATCGCCGTTCTTGACCTCTCGACGGGCCGGAAAGCAACCCATGTGTCGATCGTATCTGCTCCGGCGGACAATTGAGATTATGCCGCGCACTTAGCAACTCGCCGACAAGAAAGGGTTGATTGAGGGGCCGTGCCTCACATATACGTTGACCTCTTGCGCTGCCCCGTTCGTCTAGTGGCCTAGGACGCCGGCCTCTCACGCCGGTAACAGGGGTTCGAGTCCCCTACGGGGCGCCAATTCTCCCCTAAGCTATTGATCTTCCGCAAGTCCTTGTAGTTCAAGGGTTTCGGTAACTCGACTGCTACCTTTTTCTGCTACCTGCAGAGGGTATGGGCGAGATGGCGAAGTTTCCTTATTTGACCAGCCGCAGGGGCACCAAAAACCTCTATTACAAACGCCTGGTGCCACTTGAGTTGCGTTGCGAAGGTCGGCCGGAGCAAATCTGGCGGTCCTTAAGGACATCGGACTGGAAAGAAGCCGAAAGGACCTATGCCGATCAGCACGCAAAGATCGAACTGCTCTTCGATCAGTGGCGCCGCAAGGACAGCGCGACCTTTAATAGGTTTACCAACAACTCAGGATGGGAAACTAAGGCGGCTGTTACGCCGTTAACGCCGGGCCTCCTGCGCCGCCTCTCCGACGTGCACTACGTCAGCGTCTACGACGCTGATTTTCAGTGGCGTGGTGATCTTTGGCAGAAGGTCCGCGAAGATGAAGATGCCTTCTGGCGTGGAGACATCATCAAGCTTCCCGAGGACGATTGGCACGAGTTTAGAGGCAAGCCGCATAGCTACTTTGCGTATCTTATGGAGGAACCATTCCTCGAGGACGTGTTCCTTTATTCCATCTTTCGTGCCCGCAAGGTAAAGCTTCAGGGCCTCCAGCGGCGATACCAGCTCGGTGATAGCCGGAACCACGGGCCGATTGCCGATAGCCTCCTGCGCTCGAAGGAGATCTCCCTCAGCGACGCTGATCGGTCGCGCTTCATGCGCAAGCTTGTGGAAGTCGAAATCAAGGCGCTTGAGGACCTCACCGCGGGCAACGAGGCGTCGTTCGACGGTATAGTGGAGCGCCAGGCAACAGCAGAATCTCCGATCCAGTCTGTACCGGCCGCAAAGCCGGGTGCGTTAATGTCCCAGCTCATCGAGAAGTACCTTGACGACACGGGCAGGCCGGCCACTATCGAATAAGTGGCACCGGCGCGCCCCTCATACATCTACACGTGCGAACACAATGGAGCACGTGAACTGATGCGAATTTCCTCGCGGATGCATTGCGCGCACTTTCTGAGTCTATCGCGTATCAGCTTTCGGTTGCGACAAACCATGTTCCGTGCCACCGGCAGCCTAGCCCAAACTTGCCTACTATTGGGTCTGATGAGTTCTAACTTGGGTGCTCAAGGGCGTTTATTACTACTGTCTCGCTGACCTCCTTCTCTTCTGCCTGCGCCTGCGCCTTTTGGCGGACCGTGCTTTCTTCGGATTGCAGCTCCAGGACACGACACTCTTGCGTACACTTCTTATGCCTTTTGGCTTGGGGACCATCGGGAAATTGTCGACGGTGAAGGTGTTAAAGAACTTCTTCCATCCGGGCTGCCGGAAGCCATACTCCAGAAGGTTTTCGGCGCGCACATTCCGTTTTTTGCTGCTCGCATCACCGAGCACGACCGCCACTAGA
>CAYOPW010000046.1:0-23441 GCA_964405975.1 uncultured Hyphomicrobium sp. | reverse complement strand
GCGCGCCGGAGATCTTCGCCGCCGTCTCGAAGTCCATGAGCCCCAGCGCCTCGCCAACCTCGAAGTGTTGCTTCGGCTTGAAGTCGAATTTAGGCGGCGTGCCGACCTTGCGCACCTCCTTGTTGTCGGTCTCGTCACTGCCGAGCGGCACATCGTCAAGCGGCAAGTTCGGGATCACTTCCAGCTCGGCCTGGAGCTTGGCATCGATTTGCCGTTCTTCCTCCTCGCCCTGCTGAATAACCTCTTTCAGCTCGGTCACCTCGGCCATGAGTTTCGTGGCCGCCGCCTCATCTTTGGCGGCCTTAGCTTTGCCGATCTCTTTTGAGGCGGCGTTGCGGCGCGATTGCGCCTCCTGCAACTTGGTCAGATGGCGGCGCCGCGCATCGTCCAGCTCGATGAGCTTCTTTGACAGCGGATCGAGGCCGCGCTTTTTCAACCCGGCGTCAAAGGCGCCGGCATTGTCTCTTATCCACTTGATGTCGAACACGGGTGGCCTCTGCAGTGCCGATGTATCTACGTGGGCGTCCTATAGGCTGCTAACAGCCGCCGGTCCAGAACCGCGACATCGCCCAAAAGACCCTCCCGCGAACAACCGTCAATCGCCCGCAGACATATGTATGGTATGACTTGACATTATGTCAATTCTTAGCTTACACTGCCGTCAAGCTGAACGAGAGATTCGGCATGCACCCTACCAAAGGAGATACGCCCGATGAGCTACGACAAACGCTGGAGGCTCAGCGATGATTCTCTCCTTTCGCAGCCGCTCGTTAAAGCGGTGCTGGGAACGCAATGACGTTTCCAAACTACCACCTGATAGAATTGATAGGATTACTATGATCCTCGACCGTCTCGATGCCTCAACCGATCCCGACGATCTCAACCTGCCGGGCCTTGGTTTTCATAGATTGTCGGGACCATCCAGAGGCCGCTATGCTGTATCTATTTCGGCGAATTGGCGGATTACGTTTGGATGGCACGATCAGGATGCCATCGACGTCGACTTTGAAGACTATCACTAGGTGTCAATGACTGGTTTGAATGATAGCCTATCTAGAGGAGCCATCGGTCATGGTTGCCCCGCCTAAGAGATCAGCAGATCGTTGTCCGACGCATCCAGGCGCGTTCCTGCGCGAGATCATGTTGCCTGCCCTGCCCGTCCCGAAGACAGAGCTGGCCAGGGCGCTCGGAATCTCGCGTCAGTCGCTTTACGACATCCTCGCTGAGAAGCAGCCCGTAACACCGTCAATGGCCGTGCGTCTCGGGGCAATATTCGAGACCTCGGCGGCGTCATGGCTCAACATGCAGACGGCTTATGATCTTTGGCACGCGGAGCGCGAGGTGGATACGTCCAAGATGAAGCCACTGATGATGGCAAGCTAGGTCTTTGCCTGCGCTGCTGCGTGCTGTTTTGCCACCCGCTCCACTGCCCAAATCGAGAGCTCATAAAGCCCGATCGTCGGCAACATCATGGCGATCATGCTGAATGGGTCGGGTGGGGAGAGCACGGCGGCCACCGCCGCGATGCCCAGAATGGCATAGCGCCGGCCCTTCCTCAGGACATCCGCCGTCACGATGCCAACGCGTGCCAGCAGCGTTAGCACCACAGGCAACTGAAAGCAGATCCCGAACCCAATGATCAGGGTCATAATCAGCGCCAGGTATTCGGAGACACGTGCGTGCAAGGTGATCTCGACTGGCCCACCCGTCTGCTGCATGGCTAGGAAAAAACGCATCGCCATCGGCATGACGACGAAGTAGACCATCGCCGCGCCGATGATGAAAAGCACCGGAGTCGCGATGAGATAGGGGAGAAATGCCTTGCGCTCGTTCTTGTAGAGCCCCGGCGCGACGAACTTGTAGATTTGGATGGCGATAATTGGAAACGAGATGCAAACCGCGCCGAATAGCGCCAGTTTCATCTGCGTGAAAAGAAACTCCTGCGGCGCGGTGTAGATCATCTCGATCTTCTCAGCACCGCCCGTCGCCCACTGATAAGGCAGTACGAGGATGTTGTAGATCTCCTCGGCGAATGCAAAGCAAAGAGCGAACGCGGCTCCAACCGCAATCAGCGACCAGATGAGCCGTTGGCGCAGCTCAACAAGATGATCAAGAAGCGGCGCCTTGGAAGCGTCGATGTCGTCTTGACCTTGACGCTCGGTGATCTCGCTCACGTCGCTTATGTCCCAGTCTTCTCAGGCAGCCGCGGCTCCTGCGCGGGCTCCGGCTCTGGCTCAGCCGCAGACAAAGCTTTGCTCTGCGCCACCGCTTTGGCCTCGGAGGGCTCACGATCAACCGCTTTTTCAACGTTGAGACGCGCGCTTTCGCTGTCACGATCGATTGAGGCGGCCCCATCCTCTATCGTGGACTTCATCTCCTGACCCACGCTTTCAAAGTCTTTCTTGAGCTGTTCAAGCTCGCTTTCGCGCACCACCTCATCGAATTGGGCGCGGAACTCAGCCGCGTGCCGGCGAATGACGCCCATGTATTTGCCGATCGTGCGCAATAGCAAAGGCAGATCCTTCGGACCCACCACGAGCAAGGCCACGATGGCGAGGATCAAAAGCTTGCTGGAAGTTATGTCAAACATGCGCCGTTCCAATTGGTGATGCGGCCGGCGCAATCAAGAGCAAACTGCCTAAGGCGCCGAAGAACCGCGGCGCGCCGGCTTGAGGGCCGCAATGATCAGCTCGACTTGTGACGCTCGCTTTCACGCTCTGACGTTTTAGTTGGCGTCTGGTCGATCACCTTGGGTTGCTCCGGCTTCTCGTCTTCTTCATCCTCGGACAAACCCTTCTTGAAGCTCTTAATGCCCTTGGCCATGTCGCCCATAATCGACGAGATACGCCCGCTGCCGCCGAACACAAGAAGGACGACAAGTGCGAGGATGAGCAAATGCCATGCGCTCAAACCCATTAATCTATCGCTCCTTAAGACTTTGAAGATTGGCTCAAAAATATCGCAGAAAGCGCTAGCCCCCGCAAGTCGAGGACTCCGATAGCATACGCCTAACTCATTACGGAATCTTCACTTTCTTTACTTTCGCGGGGAAACACCAGAACGCGCGCGGGATCGATGGCAACGCTCACTTCTGCCCCGCGGGCCCAGCCGTCCATTTCGCGCACACGGACCTTCAGCGGCTTATCGAAGCCTTCCACGCCAATTTCAAGGCGCGCAACATCGCCGAGGAACTTGACGTCCAGCACGCGGCCAGCAAGCCCGCTCCCATTACGCGCCAGAGTGATCCCCCGCTCGCGAATACAAACGATCGCGTCCACGCCATCGCTTAAGTCGGGCGCCGGCAGCTCTCCGAAGGGGCATATTATGTATCCGTCGGAAACGGGATAGCTGATCTCGTTGATTTCGGAAAAGAGGCGCGCAACGAAAAGGTCGGCGGGATTGTGGTACAGGTCCTCGGCGCTGCCAGCCTGCACGAGCTTTCCTTCGCGCATCACAGCAATACGGTCGCCGATGCGCATGGCCTCCTCTGGATGATGCGTGACGATAAGGGAGGTGGCGCGTGTCTCGCGTAGTATGCCCAGTGTCTCCTCCTGCATCGCCTCGCGCAACTGCACATCGAGACCGGAGAATGGCTCATCCATGAGCATGACGGCGGGACGCGGCACAAGCGCGCGGGCAAGCGCGACCCGCTGCTGCTGGCCGCCCGACAGAATATGCGGATATTCTTCGGCCAAATCTTTGAGACCAACGCGCTGCAGAGCGAGAAGTGCCTCCTGCCGGGCTTCTTCCCGCGGCAGCCCCTTCAGCCCAAAAGCGACGTTGTGCAGAATGGTGAGGTGCGGAAACAGTGCGAAGTCCTGAAACATGAGGCCAATGCCACGGTCCTCCGGCGGCACAAAACGGTTTGGACCGGCGACTTCGCGATCGTTAATCAGGACGCGGCCGCCTGTGGGTTTTTCAATGCCAGATGCCACGCGCAACAGCGTGGTCTTACCGCTGCCTGACGGGCCCAAAAGACAGACGACCTCGCCTGGGGCAACGTCGATACTGAAGCCCGCCAGGGCGTTCGTTTCACCATAGCGCCGCTCCACATTTTCAAACGTGAGACGCGCGGCGAACGTGGCCGCCGCACGGCCCGCGGCAAGCGCAGTACTGGTAGACACCGGTTTCGGCGTCGTTGTCTTCGTTGGCATGGGCTTCAAATCAGCGGGCACCTTTGGGTGGTTTTACGTCCCCGCCTCAGGGCTTATCGGGCTCCTCGTCATCCGACAAGGGCGGCAGCATCTCATCGTCGGCCCCATACCCAGGGTCATCGTCGTCCTCGGTAGCGTCCAGCGGAACCTCGTCAGGCATCAGCGCTGCAACGTCCGTAGGCTCAGGCACTGCAAAATCAGGCGGCAGATTGCCGTCGAGGAGCCCAGAGGCCCGCAGCTCGCCAAGACCTGGAAGATCCTTAATGCTCTCCAGCCCAAAGTGACTGAGAAAGGCGTCCGTGGTGCCATAGGTGACGGGCCGTCCCGGCGCGCGCCGGCGGCCACGCAAGCGGATCCAGCCGATTTGAAGCAGGATATCGAGTGTACCGACGGACGTAGATACGCCGCGGACTTGTTCAATCTCCGCACGTGTTACCGGCTGATGGTAAGCAATGATTGAGAGCGTCTCGAGCGCAGCCTTGGACAAGCGCCGCTCCTCGACGGCATAGCGCTCCAACAGGTAGGCGAGATCTTCCGCCGTACGGAACTGCCACTTAGCCGACACCTTAACGAGATTAACGCCGCGACCGGCATAGAAACCTTGTAGCTCGTCTAGCAAAGCAGAGATATCTTCGTCCTCCGCTAGGTGGCTCTTGAGCTTTTTTTCATCGAGCGGCTCTGCCGCGGCAAACAGCAGGGCTTCAAGAATTCTCAGTTTCTCGCGATGATCGGCAAAGGGAAGTGATGCGACGTTGCCAGACAGGCTCGTCGCGGCTTCATGCCTAGAAGCCTCTCCGGCCTCGTCCTTGCGAGAGCTCGGATCGACGCTCGGCGGTACCAATGTCAGGCGTGGCGGCACCATGTGCTCTCTCTTCTGCTTTCGTTGTCCGTGACGCTAAACCACGCGCTGCCACTCGTCTTGCGAGTGGCGCGTACGCATATAAATAGGGGCAAAGGGCGCTTCCTGCCGGAGTTCGATTTCGCCCTCGCGCGCCATCTCAAGCGTGGCGCCGAAAGAACTGGCCAGAGCTGTCCGGCCATCCTCAGCGATCGTGACCATGCGCTCCAAATAGCGATTGAATTCGACCCAATCGGTACCGCCGGCAACGTCGCCCATCAGTCGCTCCAAACGGTCGCGCGCATCCTTTATGGACCAAACAGGGCGCGCTTTGACAACGTGGCCAACCTTGATCGTGCGACGGCGCTGATCAGCGTAAGCATGCAGCAGGTCGTAAATCTTTGCCGTATAGGCTGTGTCGCGAATGGTTTTTGTGCCCTCAGGCATACCACGCGCAAAAACGTCGCGACCAAGACGCATGCGCGTCATCAATTGCGCAGCCGCGTTGCGCATCGCTTCAAGCCGCTTCAAGCGGAACGACAGACGCCGAGCCATTTCCTCTGCGCTAACGTCCTCGCCCTTGGTCTCTTCCCTCGGCAGCAGCAGGCGCGATTTCAAGAATGCGAGCCAAGCGGCCATCACCAGATACTCGCCCGCCAATTCAAGACGCAGCTTTTGCGCTTCGGCGATAAAGACGAGGTATTGGTCCACAAGCGCAACAATCGAAATCTTGGCGATGTCGACCTTTTGCGTGCGAGCGAGGGCTAAAAGCAGATCGAGCGGACCCTCGTAGCCGCCCACGTCGACGACGAACGCATCCTCCGAATCAGCCGCCGAATCGAGAACGGGCTCGTCCCACTCCTCGGTTGTGGCTTGCGAATTGCTCTTCTGCTCTTCGTTCATTTCTTTGCCCGGGCCGGCCGCGACTCACATGAGTCAGATCGAACCATGCCAATATATGGTGCTGAGCTTACACTGATTCAGCGTTGTCCGCTGCTGCCGAGAGCACACGGGCAAGATGCGCCTCCGCCGCCGTGATATCGCATGGCTGGCGCGCATCAAACACGCTAAGTGCAGCGTCAAACCGCTGCAGCGAGCGCCCCGTCAAAGCTGGGACGCCTGCGGCCGCCAATCGCATTTCGCGTAGATCGCCATTGCAATGAAGCACGATATCGGATCCGGCGGTGATTACGGCCTCGGCACGCTGACGTATGCCGCCCGAAAGCGCCTTCATGGACAGATCATCACTCATCAGGAGACCATCGAAACCGATCTCCCCGCGAATGATGTCACGCGTCACAATAGGCGACGTGCTTGCGGGTGCGTCCGGATCAATATCGCGGTAGATGATGTGGGCGGTCATGCCGGCCGGCATCGTGTTGAGGGCCTTGAACGGTGCAAAGTCGGTTGCGCTGAGTTCGTCTCGGCTTTCGGTGACGATCGGCAAGTCCAAGTGGCTGTCTTTAGTTGCGCGCCCATGTCCGGGAATATGCTTAACAACCGGAAGCACGCCTCCGGCCATAAAACCTTCCGCAACAGCACGCGCAAGCCGCACCACTTGATCGATGTTTGTGCCGTAAGCTCGGTCTCCAATAACCGCGTGTGCGCCAGGCACGGGAAGATCGAGAACTGGCGCACAGTCTGTGTTGATGTTGATCGCCGCCAGATCCTCAGCCAGAAGGCGAGCAACGGCAAAGGCGGCCGCCGTGGCCTGGACGGGATCACGCGCAAAAAGTCGTCCATAGGCCGCCGCCGCCGGCAACGCGCGGCCAAGCGGTGGGCGCAACCGCTGCACGCGGCCGCCTTCCTGATCGATGAGAACTAGAAGCCTGTCTGTTCCGACCGCCTCGCGAAATGCCGAGACAAGCGCGCGGATTTGCGCGTGATCAACCAGGTTGCGAGCAAACAGAATGAGGCCCGCAGGGCGGGTATCTCTCAGAAAGTCCGTTTCTTGAGGCGTAAGTGTCGTTGCCGCCACGCCAGTGATCAGAGCGCTACGCATCGCGACCCCGCAAGTGCAGTCCTAGATGCGAAAATAGGCTTAGTAGGCCGTAACCCAGCAATCCTTGTGGCCGGCGCTCTTGAGCTGGCTGCACAGCGCGCTCGCCTGTGCACGCGAACCCGGCGGGCCCACAAGTAAGCGATGGTAATTGCCCCGCGCGCCCAAATTGGCCTCCCGGATGTCGGGTGTCTTGTTTTGCAGCACGCTCGCGTATTTCTGCTGCATATCAGCGAAACGCTGCAACGCGGCCAGGCGGCTTTTGCTCGAGACAGGGACCGACGCAAGGACGGCCACGTAGCCATTGCCCCCTGTCGCGGCAGGGCGCGCCGCCGGCGTTTTGGGGGCACTCGCCGCAGGCGGTTTGGCAACAGGTGGTGCCGGACTAACCGATTTCGTCGTCGGCGTCGTGCGCGCAATCACGACCGGTTTCTGGGGCGAGTTTGGCGGATTAACAACAATTGGCTTCTGAGCTGTCGCCGCGGGTGGCGGCTTCTTTGGAGCGGAATTAGCGCCGGAGAATTGGCCGCCGAAACCATCGACAACCGTCATTCCCGGAACCGAAACAGTGGGCGAAACAGAACCCGTCTGCTGCGGCGGCTCGGCTGGTGGAACGATGGCGCCGTCGCGGCCCACTACCACTGTCTGAACCTTGCGTGCTCCGTTCGCAGTCGTGTCAGATGTGCTCGAGCCGTCGCCCAGCCGACCCATAACTTTGCTATCGGTGTGCGCAAATTTCTTGCCGCCGGGATCGGTCGGCTTGGTCTTGGACGGACCGCTAGCCCCTGTAATCAGCGGTGTCGCACCATCTGGAGAGTTTCCAACGACCAGCTTGTAGGCCTGCGCAAGTCCGAAACCAAGACCGACCGCAACGACAACGGCCCCCGCAATTCGCATGGTCCAGCTGCCACGACGGGGTTCTTCAATCTCGTATTCGCCGTCCTCGTGCTGGTAGGTTTGCTCAAGAGCTCCGGCGTGCGCATGCTCGTACCCGGGCTGGCCACCGCCATGATAGGCTTGGTCGAGAGCAGGATCGCCGTGTCCGGCGACATGCGGCGCGTGTTGACCCCATTCCTGCTGTGCCTGCAAGGAATCAATGTGCGATAGCGGATCGGGAAAAGCGTGAGATGCGCTTTGTCCTTGGGTCGCGCCTGCCGGCATATAGCTTCCAAGGTCATAACCGCGCGCATCCTGAGGCTGCTCGGGAACGGACCATTGCTCGTAGTTGGCCCCGCGAATATCGGGCGACGGCTCGGGTTTTTGTCCAGCCTGAGGATAGGGCGCACCACCTGGCCCGCTCGAGGAGGGCAAGCCCGAATGCTGGTTCTGGCCGGCCTGCGGCTGCTGTGGGTACGGGGGGTTCGTCACAGAATAGGGCTCTGGTTCCGGCGCAGCCGGTGCCTGTTGTGGATAGTGGTAGCCCGGGGCTCTATTTGGCGACGCCGCCGATCCCTGCTGCGGCGGATATCCTCCCGCAGACGGCGATTGCTGGTTTATCTGCTGCGGCGGCCGCTGCTGGCC
Source organism: uncultured Hyphomicrobium sp. (assembly GCA_964405975.1). GTDB lineage: Bacteria > Pseudomonadota > Alphaproteobacteria > Rhizobiales > Hyphomicrobiaceae > Hyphomicrobium_A. The sequence continues at coordinate 14,929 of CAYOPW010000046.1, read as the reverse complement.
CTGGGGAGAGCCAGACCAGGCGCGAGGATCCTGATCGGCGGGCGGGCGCTGTGCCTGCCAGCCACTGGTAGGTGGGTTGCCGTGGGAGCGCGACATCTTGAGAAATCCCCTCGAAATATCGGTTCGGACCTAAGCCCGTCGAATCGGGAGTCTAGCGCATTGAATCCGGTGCCTCGACGCCCAGCATAAAAAGACCCGAGGATATCACCTGTTGCGTAGCGGCAATAAGTGCGAGGCGCGCCGCGGTCACAACCCCGTCTTCTGCTTGGATAAATCGCAAATGTGGCGAATCGTTGCCTCGCGTCCACTGGAAATGAAATGCTGAAGCTAAATCATAGAGATAGAAAGCCAGCCGGTGTGGCTCCTCGGCACGGGCGGCACCGGCAATCAGACGCGGGAAGAAGGCCAGGCGCTTGATCCATTCGATCTCACCAGGATCCGACAGACACGAAAGATCTGCTTCGCGCACGGCTTTGCTGGCCTTGTCCAGTTCCGCGAAGACCTCCTTGGCATTGCGAAACACCGACGCGGCGCGCGCGTGCGCGTATTGAACATAGAAGACTGGATTGTCCTTTGTTTGCTCCAGCACCTTGGAGAGGTCGAAATCGAGGGGCGCATCGTTTTTGCGCATCAGCATCATGAAGCGCACGGGATCGGAGCCCACCTCCTCTACAACGTCACGGAGTGTTACGAAGGTTCCCGCCCGCTTGGACATGAGCACGGGCTGACCTGCCCGCAGAACCTTGACGAGCTGACACACCAGGATCTCGAAGTCCGCTTTGCCGTCGGACAGCGCCGCCACCGCCGCCTTGATGCGCGAGATGTAGCCCAAGTGGTCGGCGCCAAAGACGTTACGATAGTGATCGAACCCGCGCTCCAGCTTGTCGTAATGGTAGGCTACATCGCTGGCGAAATAGGTGTAGCTGCCGTCCGATTTCATCAACGCGCGATCAACGTCATCTCCGAAATCGGTGGATCGGAACAAGAGCTGCTCGCGGTCTTCCCACTCGTCGTCGTCGTGCCCCAAGGGTCTGGGCAGCCGGCCCTCGTAGACGAGGCCCTTGGCACGAAGTGCCTCAATTGCCGCCTTGACCTGATCCTTCTTTCCCGATGTCAGCGACGCTTCGGAGAAGAAAACATCATGCGTGATGTTGAGTGCAGCGAGATCCTTCTTGATCTCGGCAAGCAAGGGCTTGACAGCGGCTGCTCGGACAATCGGCAGCCAGTCCTCCTCCGGTTTGTCGAGAAGGTCCTCCTTATGCTCCTTGGCGAGCATTTCGCCAATCGGCTTGAGATAGTCGCCAGGATAGAGTCCGGCTGGTATCTCGCCAATGTCCTCTCCTAACGCCTCGCGGTAGCGCAGATAAACGGAACGCGCGAGCTGATCGACTTGGCCGCCCGCGTCGTTGACGTAATACTCGCGCGTTACCTTGTAGCCCGCGAACTCCAGGATATTGCAAAGCGCATCGCCGAAAACCGCGCCGCGGCAATGACCAACATGCATCGGACCGGTCGGGTTGGCAGAGACGTACTCAACGTTGATGGTCTCGCCATTGCCGATGGCGGCTCGGCCATAACTTGAGCCCTCCTCAAGGATCGTGCGCACGAGACCCTGCCAGAACCCAGGCGTGAACGTGAGGTTCAAAAAGCCCGGTCCAGCGACTTCAATATTAGCTATGTCAGCATCGACTGAGAGCTTCTCCTTAAGGCGTTCGGCTATATCGCGTGGCTTTATGCGCGCGGGCTTTGCCAGGACCAGGGCAGCATTCGTCGACAAATCACCATGTGAGCTATCGCGCGGGGTTTCGACCTCAACCGCAGGCACAACAAGATCAGCAGGCAGCACGCTGTCCTGCTTTAATTCTTCAAGCGCCGCAACAACGCGACCCTCCACCAGCGCAAACACGTTCATGAGGTCTGATCCTGGCCGTTGGGTGAGCTTTCCGCCCTATCCAGACTTGAAAGCGGTGCAATGGGAAACGCCGCGCGCCTAACGCAAATCGGGGGTGGCGTCAAACAAGCGGCGGTGCTCCTCCAGTGCATAGCGATCGGTCATCCCCGCAACAAAATCGGCAATCAGGCGCGCACGCTGGTGCTCACTGAGGCCCGTCGCGGCCGCCCGCCAAGCGTCTTGCATGGTGTCTGGCTGAGAAAGGTAGCGGGCAAAAAGATCGCGCACGATTGCCTCGGCGTCCTTCATGATGCGCATAACACGCTGATGGCGATAAACACGCTCAAACAAAAACGCCTTGAGGTGCGCAATATCGCGTGACATCTCATCTGAGAACGCCACGGTCGTGCCCGGTGCATGACGAATTTCGTCGGGCGAGCACGGCCTCAGCATCCTAAGCCGCGTACGCGTCTCACTGACGAGGTCGCTTACCATTTCGGTTATCATGCGCCGCGTGACCTCATAAATGCTCCGCCCACTATCGCCGCCGCCAACCATACCCGCCGCATACGCCACTGCCGGCCCTGCAAGCGGCTGACCTTCAAGGTCGCCCAGCGCGATGAGTTCAGCGCGCAAACCATCGTCTATGTCGTGCGTTACATAGGCCACGTCGTCGGCAAGTGCGGCGACTTGAGCTTCGGCCGAAGCCCAAGATCCAAGATTGAGACTTTGCCATTGTTCCAAGCGGCGTGTAGCCTTCTCGATTGCCGCGCCGGGAGAAACTGGCCCATTGTGCTTAGCAATGCCTTCGAGCGTCTCCCACGTAAGATTTATTCCGTCGAAAGCAGCGTATTTGCGCTCAAGCGCTGTCACCACGCGCAGGCTTTGAGCATTGTGGTCGAAGCCGCCGAAGGCCTCCATCACGTCATCAAGCGCGCGCTCGCCTGCGTGCCCAAACGGCGAGTGGCCAAGATCGTGAGCCAACGCAATGGCTTCGGCGAGGTCTTCGTCCAAACGCAACTGACGGGCCACCGTGCGCGCGATCTGCGCAACCTCAAGGCTGTGCGTCAGCCGGGTGCGATAATGATCGCCTTCATGAAAAACGAACACCTGCGTTTTGTGGGTCAGGCGGCGAAAGGCCGTCGAATGCAAGACACGATCGCGGTCACGTTGGAATGGACTGCGTGTTGGGCACTCAGGTTCACCATGCTGGCGTCCGCGGCTTGGAATTGCACTTGCAGCATAAGGCGCAGGCAGACGTGCGCCAGCGGCGAGGTTTTCGCCGTATTTCCCGTTTTCTAAGCTCTTTTTGCTGCCTATCGCTGAGTTCATTCAGTCCGCCAACTCAGTGCCCGACCCACGATGGGCTTTGACTTGGGTCGGCGCACGCTTATCTTCCTAGGGTGAGACCCAGCCGCTCTGCAACCCCGGCGCGGCCCAGAAACTGAACGAACGCGGAATATGAGCCAGCCTGTTACCCTTACCGAGCGCGCTGCAAAGCGCATCGCAGAGATCGTCGCCGGCGAGGACGACGTACGCCTGCTTCGCGTAAGCGTGGAAGGCGGCGGTTGTTCGGGATTCCAGTACAAGTTCGACCTCGTTCCGCAATCGGAGCCAGATGACATTGTGCTTGAGCGCTCCGGCGCAAAAGTCGTCATCGATCCGGTGTCATTAGGATTTCTGGCTGGCTCCGAGATCGACTTTGTCGACGATTTGATCGGAGCTTCCTTCCGCATCAACAATCCGAAGGCCACGCAATCATGCGGCTGTGGTACCAGCTTTTCCATCTAGCACCGCGCCCTTGACGGCGTACTGGCCAGCGTTGCAATTCTCGAATGCCTCGGTCGACACACTGCGATCGGGCCAAGTTGGACGCGCATGAAAATTGCAACGTGGAACATCAATGGCGTCAAAGCACGGCTAGAATCCGCGCTCACTTACCTGCGCCAGGAAAGCCCTGACGTCATCTGCCTTCAGGAGATCAAGAGCGTTGACGAGAATTTTCCGGCCACTGCGTTCGAAGATCTTGGCTATAACGTCGCAACGCATGGCCAGAAGGGTTTCAATGGCGTCGCGATTCTATCAAAGCTGCCTCTGGACGAGGTGACGCCGCGCCTGCCAGGCGACGCCGATGACGAACAGGCCCGCTATTTAGAGGCAACCGTCTCGGTAGCCGCCGGTGTGCTAAAAGTTGCATCCATCTACTTGCCCAACGGCAATCCTATCGGCACGGAAAAGTTTACCTACAAACTTGCTTGGATGAAGCGGCTTGCCCAACACGCCCGGTTCTTACGGGGGCAGGAGATTCCGCTCGTGCTCGCTGGCGACTACAATGTGATCCCCGAGCCTGCGGATGCAAAACGGCCTGATGCTTGGACGGGAGACGCATTGTTTCAGCCTGAAAGCCGCGATGCATTTCGTGCAATTGTCAACGATGGCTTTACCGATGCCATACGGCAGTGTCATCCTGGGCCCGGCGTCTACACGTTTTGGGACTATCAAGCAGGCGCTTTCCAAAAAGATGATGGCATTCGCATCGATCACTTGCTTCTCTCACCGCAGGCTGCCGACCGGATGATCTCAGCGGGCATCGATCGTTTTACGCGGGCCTGGGAGAAGCCATCAGACCATGTTCCCGTCTGGGTCGAGCTCAGTCTCTAGCGAGGCCTCAGCGCCATAGCTGACTAACAACGAAACCCACCGAAACAACAAAACCAATCAACGGAACCCAAGCGGGAATCGCCGGACGCACTTCGGCTTCCGTCGCCCCGTGTGTAATGCGCCAGGCAGCAAGATTGACCAACGCAAAGACCATCAGCATGATGGTGGATGTCGCCTCAGCCAACCCCTTTAACGTTCCCGGCAAGCTCATAAGAAGCGTTGCGGCCGTCACGGTAGCCGTCGTGATCAGTGGCGTATGAGTCCGCGGGTCCACATAAGCAAAGAGAGTTGGGATCTGCTGCGTGGAAGCTAGGCCGTAAAGCAAACGCGAGGCCATGATCAACTGGATCAGCACACCATTGATGATCGCTAACGCAGCAATCGCATTAATGAGTATTGGAGGAGAGCCGGTACCCTTCGAATACAGCGCTGCCAAGGGCGCATCGCTTGCCGCCAGCTCCTCTGGCGGCATGGCGAGCACAGCGACCGTCACAACAAGGAGATACAGGACCGTCGTGATTGCCAACGTGGCAAAAATAGCAAGTGGTAGGGTGCGCTTAACGTCTCGCACTTCCTCGGCAATGACGACCATGTCCTCAAACCCGAGAAACGCATAAAAGGCCAGCATCGCACCCGAAAAAACCAGGCCCCAGCCTTGAATATCCATCGGCGGCGCCAGCGCACCAGCGGACACGGGGAAGGCTGCGAAGCTCTCATAATTCACGCCGACAACAAGGAGGAGACCGAGAATTTCAATTGCGGTAATGACGCTCGCAACGGTAACGGACTCGGTGATCCCAATCGCTGCGATACCACCCAATAATAAGACAGTCGCAACAATCGCAGTCGTTGAATCGATGGCGATAATCTCTCCCAAGTACCCGACGAACGCATTGGTCAGTGCGGAGGCGGAGGTGAGGCCAGCCAGCGCAACTAGCAGCCCAACAAGCGTGGATAGCCGAACGGTACCCAGCCCTTCACGTACATATAGCGCAGCGCCCGCCGCGCGAGGGTATCGCCGGGACATTTCTGCGTAAGAGATCACCGTGAATGTGACTAAGCCGGCAGCCACCAGAAAAGACCACGGTGCCTTGTAACCGGCCACGCCCGCGATCTCACCGACCAACGCGTAAATGCCCGCGCCGATCGTCGTGCCCACGCCGTAAAAGATAACCAGCCAAACTGTCAGTTCCCGCTTCAGCTCAATCTTCGGCGTCATCAATCCCAACCTGGCTCAATTTAAATCTAGTTGCGCGCTCACGGTAACGTCGCCCATTCTGGCAGCCTTGATGAGCGTCAAAGCGATGATGAAAACCCAGCATAGTAATTGGAAGTGGCGTAAGAACCGCACGGCAAGGAGCGCAAAGCAAAATCATGAAAAAGCTGCTCATGGCAACCGATCTCTCTGCACGATCCGATCGCGCGTTGCAGCGCGCTTTGGCTCTCGCCCATCAGCTAGGCACGACACTTGAGGTGATCCACATTGTCAGTGACACGGTGCCCGTAACCGTCGCTGAAGAACGCGAAGCAAGCGCCCGCACAACCATCGAGGAACTCCTTTCATCTTTGCCGTCAGCCGCAGATGTGAAACCTAAGGTCTCAATTATCCGCGGCCATGACCACGACGAGATACTTCGCCACACTGAGGAGACGGGTGCTGAGTTGATTATACTCGGCATCACACGCCACACTACATTTGAACTTTTTCGCGGGACCACGGCCGAGCGCATCATTCGGACCGGCAATCTGCCTGTGTTGCTCGTCAAAGATCCGGTCGCACACAACTACGAGCAGGTTCTTGTCGCAACCGACAATTCGCCGGCCTCCCGGCGCGCGCTCGAATGCGCCGCCGCGATTGCACCAGACGCAGAGTTTCATCTACTCCACACCATCCATGTACCCTTTAAAGGACTTCTCGACTCAGATACCCGAGAGCAAATCCGCCAAGGGCAAGAGCAAAGCTTTAAGGCCGCTCTCGAAAAAGACATTTGCGCCCATGCCCAAACGCTAGGCAATGGTGGCTTGCGAGTCACATTCCATGTTGAAGATGGAGAAGTCCTCAATGTGATACGCAATCAGGCTACACGCCTAAAGCCCGACCTTTTGGCCATTGGTTCGCATGGACGGTCCGGCTTGCGACAAGCCCTTATCGGCACGGTCGCTGGCAATCTGCTGAGCGCCCCGCCCGTCGATGTACTCGTTACCAATGCGTTATGAGGCTTAGTCCTTGTCGAGTCGTCGTGCGCACACGGACCTCGGCGATCGGCTGGGCAACGGTGGTTTCAAAGCTCAGCTATCAGCGCGTCATTAATCCTTATCGTCTAATGTGACAGCGACGGCCGATCAAAATGTGCATGGACGGAGTGTGCAGACCGGACTATCAGTGTAATGTTCTTGTTGAGACCCTCGGCCACTCAAAAGGTTCCGTCATGCCAAGACTCGTTTCGCACCTGCACATTTTTTCGACGGCCCGCACCAGTTCGGCCTCTTGGTGGAAAAGGACGCGCAATTTCGCTCTCGTAACGCTCGTTGCATTGAGTTTTGCGGGCCTTGCCGATCCCGGTGCAGCTGAGCCAGGCCTCTCTGGCTCATGGAGTGGGGGCGGCTGGGTTTCGTTCGCATCCGGCAATCGAGAAAAGGCGCGCTGCAGAGCCCGGTACAGCAAAGCATCGTCGAACAGTTATACGCTGCGGGCGACCTGCGCCACTTCCGCGGGAAAGGCATCGCAAACGGCAACGCTTTATAAGCTCGCCTCTGGGCGCTACCGGGGAACATTTTACAATACGGATTACAACGTCTCAGGTACGATACGTGTTGTGGTGCGTGGCCGCAGCCAGAGCGTGAGCTTGGCTGGTGACGGCGCGAGAGCATCACTCAGCCTGCGCAAGCGTTAATCGCTGCCCAGGCAATCTTGCTCATTACCGGCAATAGGCCGTCTAGCGACGGCCTTTGACTTGTTTAAGATGCGTTGAGCTTGAATCGTCTGCAAAATGAGCGGGCCAACGCCATGCCAAACCCTGGACCTGGCGGGGTTGAGATCGTCGAGGGCGACATCACAAAGGTTGTAGCGGACGCCATCGTCAACGCTGCCAATACTGAATTGCGGCCTGGCGGCGGCGTGTGCGGCGCCATCTTTCGCGCGGCGGGAGTTGAGAAGCTGGCGCAGGTCTGCAACGAGCTCGGCCAATGTCGAACAGGATCAGCGGCAATCACACCTGCCTTCGACATTTCAACAACCAAGCACATCATCCATGCGGCCGGACCTGTGTACGCGAGCCATACGCCTGCTGAGGCGCGCCGCTTACTCCGCTCGACTTATGCCTCGGCGCTTCGGCTTGGCGCAGAGCATGGGTGCACATCGATTGCTCTTCCGGCGATCAGCACTGGAATCTATGGCTACCCGCTTCAAGCAGCATGCCTCGAGGCCGTCGACGTATGCGTCAATGAAGCCGAAGCCCTCCGACTCCAAATCAAACTCGTTGCGTTTGATACAAAGACGGCCGACTGTTTGCGCGCTGCTCTAGAAGCCCACAGAAGTGCCAATAAAAACTCGGCCCAGGATGGGTGAGCTCAGCCATACAGCCAAGGATGCGCCCGGCGGAATCGTTGAAACCAATCTGCCTTCGCGTCTCGACCGTTTGCCCTGGGGGCCTTTCCATACGCTCGTCGTGACCGCGCTCGGTATCACTTGGATCCTGGATGGGCTCGAGGTGACGCTGGCGGGTTCAGTCGCGGGGGCTTTGAAGGAAAGTCCGGTACTTCAATTCAGCAACACCATGATTGGTCTTGCAAGCAGTGCTTACCTTGCCGGGGCCGTGCTCGGCGCGGTGTTCTTTGGCTGGCTAACCGACCGTTGGGGGCGCAAGAAACTGTTCTTCATAACGCTCACCGTGTATCTCTGTGCCACCGCGGCAACGGCATTTTCCTGGAACATATGGAGCTTCGCGCTCTTTCGTTTTCTCACTGGGGCTGGTATCGGCGGCGAATATACCGCCATCAACTCGACGATCCAGGAACTGGTGCCCGCCCGGGTGCGTGGCTGGACCGACCTTGTCATCAACGGCAGCTTTTGGATTGGCGCAGCGATTGGCGCCGCAGCAACGATCTTGTTGCTCGACCCTGACGTTCTCGGCAACGAACTGGGTTGGCGCGCCGCGTTTCTCATCGGCGCACTGCTAAGCATCGTCATCTTCTTTATGCGCATGTGGATTCCTGAAAGTCCGCGCTGGCTGGTCATCCACGGACGCGCAAAAGAAGCCGAAGCGATCGTCGCCAATATCGAAGGCAAGCTCGCTAAGCAAGGCTATGCGCTCAGCGAAGGGCCGTTCCCGAAAATCCGGCTGCACTCACGCACGCATACGCCACTATGGGAGGTCGCCACAACACTCTTTAAAATCCAGCGCCAGCGCACCTTGGTGGGCTTAAGCCTTATGGTGGCGCAGGCCTTCTTCTACAACGCAATCTTCTTCACGTACGCGCTGGTCCTGACTGACTTCTATGACATCCCAGCCGACCAAGTGGGCTGGTATATTCTACCCTTTGCGTTGGGGAACTTTCTGGGTCCCCTTTTGCTTGGGCGTCTGTTTGACACGCTCGGCCGGCGCATCATGTTGGGGACCACCTACACACTCTCGGGCATCCTGCTCGCGGGAACAGGCTATCTTTTTGCAAGCGATGCCTTGTCCGCCCAGAACCTCACGATTGCGTGGATGATCATCTTTTTCTTCGCCTCAGCCGCCGCGAGCGCGGCCTACCTCACCGTAAGCGAAACATTTCCGCTGGAGATTCGGGCACTCGCAATTGCTTTCTTCTATGCCGTGGGCACAGGCGTCGGTGGCATTGTGGGACCGGCTTTGTTTGGCGCGCTGATTGAGACGGGATCGCGCGCACATGTATTCGCCGGTTACTTGTTCGGCGCCCTGCTTATGATCATAGCTGGTGCGATTGCACTACGCTTTGCGGTTGCCGCTGAGCGCAAACCATTGGAGACGGTCGCGCGACCGCTTGCAACAGCCGAATAAGGGCGGCAGCGGCGCGCATATCCGGATGTCGTCGTGACCGTGACCCGGTGACGTTTTAGGGTGCCTGCTGAGGCGCAAATTCGGTTCCGACTTCGCGCAACCCCGCACCAGCCGCACCTTTCGTGAAGGTACGCGAACCGGGCACTCGCACCGGAACGGGAGGCGGTTTGATCGCGACCTTACCGATATCAAAAGGGACAGGCTCTCCGTCCCCGCATGTGCGTTTCACTTGCGCGCTCAAGACACCAAGCCCTGATCGGTCACGCAGATTGGGCTTGCGACCGTAGCGGGTGCGCCAGTCGGCGACAATGCCGGTGGCCTGTTTGCGAATGCCGTCACCCGCACCGCAATAGATGTTCTGATAGATGTCTTCGATCCAAACGCGCTCATAAGGCGGCGCATTGGCGACGGCAACCGAGATCAACGCCAGTGCACGAACCGGGTCGGAATCCATGTATTTGCCGCGCCATAACAGGTCGGCGAGAAAGGCTTGCGCGCCCGCGTGACCTTTTTGGCTCAGCACCGACAACCAATGCTTGGCATAGGGCACATCGCTCTCAATGCCATCGCCGCGCAGATATAGCTTGGCAAGCTCGAACTGGGCGTCTTCATCGCGGAAGAACTGTGCAGCTTCGCGCAGGTATTCGACTGCAACGCTGGAGTCCGCCTTAACACCGGCCTCGGGCAACCCGGTGAGCCAATAACCGGCAATGCGCGTCATCGCCTTGGCAACGTAAGGCGCGCGCCGTTCGTCATCGGGATCAACGTCCGTGTGCTCGTCTGCCATCCTCAAGTATAGCTTATAGGCCTTGACGTGATCCGTGTGTGAGCCGTTGTTGTCGGAATAGATTTGCGCCAAATAATACGGCGCGAGAAACAAGTGTGCGTCGGCGGCGTACTGGAGAGCGGGAACGGCGATCTCATAGTATCCGCTATTGAAGGCGCCAATGCCTTGGTCGAGCGCGTCCTGCGGCGAACGATACGTCGTTCCCGCAAGTGCACAAGTCAATGAAACGCAGAGCATCACTCCTGCGACAAGACCCGAAACCGCTTTATCAAATATCTGCATAACAGACCACTTCCACTTTTGCGCCAGCATGTGTAACCGCTCCATTGCGCGCAGGCCCCACTTGCTCGGCAAATTTACGTAAGGCACCGCTTTGGTAAGGATTTGGCGGCGCCTTCCAATTTTTCCTTCGTGCATCGAGCACTGCCGCGTCGACCTCCAGGTCGAGCGTGCCCTTCTCTGCGTCGATGCTGATGATATCTCCGTCCTTAAGGAGGCCAATAGGGCCGCCGACTGCCGCCTCGGGGCCGACGTGGCCAATGCAAAATCCGCGTGTCCCGCCCGAAAACCGGCCATCAGTAATAAGCGCGACTTTGTCACCCATGCCCTGGCCGTAGATTGCCGCCGTGGTCGACAGCATCTCGCGCATACCGGGTCCGCCCTTGGGACCCTCATAGCGGATGATGAGCACATCGCCGTCTTTGTAGTCGCGTGCCTCAACGGCGCGGAAGGCATCTTCCTCGCAATCAAAGACACGCGCGGGGCCTTTGAAGGTGAGATTTTTCATACCTGCGACCTTCACGATCGCGCCTTCCGGCGCCAGTGAACCTTTCAGGCCCACCACGCCCCCCGTCGGTGATATTGGATTAGAGACCGGGTAGACAACTTTCTGATCTTCATTAAATTTTACGCTCTCAAGATTCTGCCGCAATGTGCGGCCGGTAACGGTTAAACAATCGCCGTTCAGCAATCCGCCGTCGAGCAGCGTCTTCAAGATTTGCGGTACACCGCCGATGTCGAAGACGTCCTTGGCAACGTATTTTCCGCTCGGCTTCAAATCGGCGATGTAGGGCGTACGTTTGAAGATCTCGGCCACGTCGAATAAGTCAAACTCAATGCCTGCCTCGTTTGCCATTGCCGGCAGATGCAGCGCAGCGTTGGTCGATCCGCCGGTAGCAGCCACGACAGTTGCTGCGTTCTCGAAGGCTTCACGCGTCGCGATATCGCGTGGGCGAATGCCTTGCGCGAGCAGTTTCATGACTGTCTGGCCGCTTTCGAGCGCATAAGAGTCGCGGCTCTCGTAAGGCGCCGGTGCGCCGGCCGAGCCCGGCAGCGCGATCCCAATCGCCTCGGACACACACGCCATGGTGTTGGCCGTAAACTGGCCGCCGCACGAGCCCGCCGAAGGGCATGCAACGCATTCCAGTTCGTGCAGCTCCTCTTCCGACATGCGGCCCGCCGAGTACATACCGACGCCTTCGAAGACGTCGACGACGGTAACGTCGCGACCTTTAAATTTGCCGGGCAGAATGGTACCGCCGTACATGAATACCGATGGCACATTGAGGCGCAGCATCGCCATCATCATACCGGGCAGCGACTTATCGCACCCCGCGATTCCGACAAGCGCGTCATAGCAATGCCCACGCATGGTGAGCTCAATTGAATCGGCGATGACCTCGCGAGATACGAGCGACGACTTCATGCCCTGGTGGCCCATGGCGATGCCGTCAGTCACCGTGATGGTGCAGAACTCCCGCGGCGTCCCGCCTGTCTCATCAACCCCAGCTTTTGCGGACTGGGCCTGACGCATCAGCGAGATATTGCACGGCGCCGCCTCGTTCCAGCAGGAGACCACACCCACCAACGGGCGGTGAATGTGCTCCTCCTCCAACCCCATGGCGTAATAGTAAGAGCGGTGGGGCGCCCGGTGCGGACCCTCCGTTACATGCCGGCTCGGCAGCTTTGATTTATCGAACGGCTTGGCGTCCATGCTGTCTTCTTCATCCTCGCAGCTTGGGATGCATGCCTTCACCGACATCCCTAGGGGGCGGCGATAGCGTATCCCGAAGGCTTATAAGACCTCTAAAATGAAACGCCTGTCGCGGGCGTTGGTCAAATGCCACGTCCGCGTCCCTCCTTCGGTCCCGCTTCCAGTACGCTGGCGCTCCTTTGTGGCTCAAAAGAGGCAGTCGTGGCCCTAATCGTTGCCCGCTCGCCACATCGACCGACACAGTAAATCATGCCCTCGCCAGACGCTTCGCATACCATCGCGCAAGTTGCATTGACTTCGCCATCAAGCCCCTTGGAGAAGCCCTATTTTGGCTTGCCAATATATGGTTGCAGCTCTGCTACCGCGCCAGTAGGGCGCACAAAGGGCTCTCGTTGGGCGAATCAGCGACGCCTTGCGACAACCTGATGGCGAACAGGGGTCACCCGGCGGCTTGCAGACGCTTCACGGCCGCGGTGAGACGCTTGATCGTGCCTTCAAGTTCCGCCTTGCGCTCACGCGTTTCCTCAACGGCTTCTTCTTTTGCCTTGGCAAGAAACTGAGGATTGGCAAGTTTGGCGTCCATCTTTCCCAGGTCACCTTCCGCCCTTTCGATCTCGCGTTCAAGGCGCTTCATCTCAGCACCCATATCGATGACGCCGGCAAGCGGTAACGCAGCCGTCGTCTCGCCGACAACAATCAGTGCGGCCCCCTTAGGCGGCGACTTGGGAAACGAAATGCTTTCCAGCCTAGCAAGACGGCTGATCGTATCCTCATGCCGGCGCGCACGCTCACGCAATGCAACAGTCGCACCTGTAATGGCTAGCGGCACCTTGGCGGCGACAGGCACATTCATTTCGGTCCTCACCGAACGGATCTCGCCGATAAGCCGCACAACCCAACCGATTTCTTCGTCGACCTTTTCATCGGAAAGGCCTGTGAACGACGGCCATTGGCTGAGCGCCAGCAGGCTGCGGCGGCGCTCGCCGTGCTCCACCATGTGTGCCCAAAGCTCTTCGGTGATAAACGGCATGAAGGGGTGCAGAAGCTTCAGGATTTGATCGAGCACCCAGGCCACTGTTGCACGCGTCTCCGCTTTGCCCACCTCGTCGTCGCCGGTGAGGATCGGCTTGATCAGCTCCAAGTACCAGTCGCAAAAGATGCCCCAGACGAATTCGTAAATGGCACCGGCCGCCTCATTGAACTTGTAGGCCTCCAGCCCTTCTGTGACGGCGCAAACGGTGCGCTCCGTCTCGCCGGCGATCCAGCGGTTAAGCGGCTCCTTAACCGCTGCTGGATCGAAATCGCGTTGGCGGACGCATTCGTTCATTTCCGCAAAGCGCGATGCGTTCCACAGCTTGGTTGCGAAATTGCGGTAGCCTTCGACGCGGGCCGTCGACAGTTTCAGGTCGCGCCCCTGCGCAGCCATAGCGGCGAGCGTGAAACGCAGCGCGTCGGCTCCATACGTATCGATCACTCCCAAGGGATCCATGACGTTTCCCTTGGATTTTGACATCTTCTGCCCGCGCGCGTCGCGAACCAAGGCATGAATATAGACGTTGTGAAAGGGAACCTCCTTCATGAAGTGGAGGCCCAACATCATCATGCGCGCGATCCAGAAGAAGATGATGTCGAAGCCGGTGACGAGAACGCTCGTGGGGTAGTAGCGTTTCAGTTCCGGTGTTTCTTCGGGCCAGCCAAGCGTGGAAAAAGCCCAAAGGCCCGACGAGAACCATGTATCGAGCACGTCTTCATCACGCTTGAGTTCAACATCCTTTTTGTAGTGCTTCCTGGCAGCGGCTTTCGCGCCACCTTCATCTACCGCAACGAAAACTTCGTCGTCAGGGCCGTACCACGCGGGAATCCGGTGCCCCCACCAAAGCTGGCGTGAGATGCACCACGGTTGGATGTTGCGCATCCACTCAAAGTAGGTCTTCTCCCAGTTCTTCGGGACAAAGGCAGTCTTGCCATCCTCGACCGCTTTGATTGCAGGCGCAGCAAGCGTCTTGGCGTCCACATACCATTGGTCGGTGAGCCACGGCTCGATCGCAACGGAAGAGCGATCGCCGAAGGGAACCGCGTGAACGTTGTCCTCAATCTTATCCAACAGCCCCAGCGCGTCGATGTCGGCGACGATGCGCTTGCGCGCCTCGAAGCGATCGAGCCCGCGGTAGGCCTCGGGCGCATTCTCATTGATCTGCGCGTGTTCGTCGAAGATGTTGATCTGCGCCAGATCGTGCCGCTTACCGACTTCGAAATCATTGAAGTCGTGCGCCGGCGTAATTTTCACCGCACCGGAGCCTTTCTCGGGGTCGGAGTATTCATCGGCAACGATGGGAATCTCGCGACCGACGAGGGGCAGCAGCACCGTCTTGCCGACGAAATCCCTATAGCGCCCATCGTCCGGATGCACGGCAACAGCGGTATCACCGAGCATCGTCTCCGGCCGCGTGGTTGCGACGACAATAAATTTTTCCCGATCGTCCTTCAAAGGATACTTGAAGTGCCACAGGTGGCCTTTGGTCTCGACCTGAAGCACCTCCAGGTCCGAGATTGCCGTCTGGAACTTTGGATCCCAA
>CAYOPW010000045.1:0-23842 GCA_964405975.1 uncultured Hyphomicrobium sp. | reverse complement strand
GAGCACGCGCTCGATCCCGTATACGCCGGCAAGCTCGGCGTGAAGGTTGAGGACCTTTTGATCTCCCAGCCCGACACCGGCGAGCAGGCCTTAGAGATCGCTGACACGCTGGTGCGGTCTGGTGCCATCGACGTGCTGGTTGTCGACTCGGTGGCCGCATTGACGCCAAAGGCTGAGCTCGAAGGTGAAATGGGCGACATGCAACCTGGCATGCAGGCCCGCTTGATGAGCAAGGCGCTGAGAAAGCTCACCGCATCGATCTCGAAGTCGCGCTGCATGGTGATTTTCATCAACCAGATCCGCATGAAGATCGGCATCATGTTCGGCAACCCGGAGACGACGTCGGGCGGCAACGCGCTGAAGTTCTATTCGTCCGTGCGCCTCGATATTCGCCGCATTGGCCAGATCAAGGATCGCGACGAGGTCGTCGGCAGTCAGACGCGCGTCAAGGTGGTGAAAAACAAGGTGGCCCCGCCCTTCAAGCAGGTCGAGTTCGACATCATGTATGGCGAGGGTATCTCCAAGGTGGGCGAACTCGTCGATCTGGGCGTGAAAGCGGGGATCGTAGAACGCTCAGGGGCATGGTTCTCCCACGACGGGAACCGCATTGGGCAGGGGCGCGAGAACGTCAAAGCTTTCCTCAAAGAGAACCCGAAGGTGGCGCAAGGGATCGAAAACGCGGTGCGCGAGAATGCCGGGTTGATCGTCGAAAAGATGCTGGTTGAGCCTGCCCCGGGTGAGGCTGACGAGGAGGAGCCCGACGAGGACGGCGTTCTGCCCGACGTTGAGGATGCCGGCTCAAAGAAGGCTGCCCGCGCCAAACGGTGACCGGGAACCGGCGGACCGGTGCCGTTTTGACGGACGGTCCGCTGGGGGCCGAAAGCTCTCAGCCCTTGACATTTGGGGCCGCGATCCCCGACGGATAGTTTGCCAGCCGCCACCCTTCGGGGTGCGCGGCGTTTGCCATGTAGCCCTTAGGACCAGATGACTGGCGTCAACGAGATTCGTAAAGCGTTTCTGGATTACTTTGCCAAGCACGGCCACCAGGTCGTGCCCTCGGCGCCGCTTGTGCCGCGTAACGATCCCACACTTATGTTCACCAACGCGGGTATGGTGCCGTTCAAGAACGTGTTCACCGGCCAGGAAAACCGCGACCATACGACGGCGGTGAGTTCCCAGAAGTGCGTCCGCGCAGGCGGTAAGCACAACGATCTCGATAACGTGGGTTATACGGCACGCCATCACACGTTTTTTGAGATGCTGGGCAACTTCTCCTTCGGCGACTACTTCAAGGAGCGCGCAATTAAGTTGTCCTGGGACCTTTTGGTCAAGGACTTTGCTCTCGACAAAAACCGTTTGTTGATCACCGTCTATCACGAGGACGATGAGGCTTATCGCGTCTGGGAGAAGCTGACAGGTTTTGGCAGCGACAAGATCCTGCGCATTCCAACAGCCGATAATTTCTGGCAGATGGGCGCCACGGGCCCGTGCGGGCCGTGCTCGGAAATTTTCTACGATCACGGCGAGAAGATCTCAGGGGGACCGCCCGGTTCGCGCCATGCCGACGGTGACCGGTTCGTCGAAATCTGGAACCTCGTATTCATGCAATACGAACAGCTAGGCCCAGATGAGCGCGTCGACCTTCCAAAGCACTCTGTCGATACCGGCATGGGTCTGGAGCGGATTGCGGCCGTGCTCCAGGGCACGCACGACAATTACGAAATCGACCTGTTCAAGGCGTTGATTGCAGCCTCGGTGGCGGCAACCGGCGTTCCCGCCAAGGGAGAGCACAAGGTGTCGCATCGCGTCATCGCCGATCACTTGCGCGCAACAAGCTTTCTGATCGCCGACGGCGTGCTGCCGTCAAATGAAGGGCGCGGCTACGTGCTTCGCCGCATTATGCGGCGCGCCATGCGCCATGCCCACTTGCTCGGCGCCAAAGAGCCGCTGATGCACAAGCTGGTGCCCGCGCTGGTGCACGAGATGGGCGACACCTACCAAGAGCTGGGACGCGCACAAGCGCTGATCTCAGAATCGCTGCTGCTAGAAGAAACGCGCTTCCGCAAGACGCTGGCGAAGGGACTTGGGCTGCTCGCAGATGCGTCTGATACGCTCAAGAAGGGTGATGTGTTTGCCGGCGAGACTGCCTTCAAGCTTTACGACACATATGGCTTTCCTCTCGATCTCACTGAGGACGCGCTGCGCCCCCGTGGTATCGTGGTGGACACCGATGCCTTCAACACGGCGATGCAGCGCCAGAAGGAAGAAGCGCGCAAGGCGTGGAAGGGGTCAGGCGAGGCGGCAACCGAAACCGTTTGGTTTGAGCTACGCGACAAGGTCGGCGCCACGGAGTTTCTTGGATATGAGTCGGAAGCGGCAGCCGGCGAGATCGCCGCTTTCATAATGGGTGGCAAGGCCGTTAAGAGCTTGAAGAGTGGCGACGAAGCCGCGATCGTGCTGAACCAGACGCCGTTCTACGGTGAGTCCGGCGGTCAGGTCGGCGACCAAGGCGTGATACGCGGGGCCAAGGGTGCGCTGTTCCGCGTCACCGACACGCACAAGAAACTGGGCGATCTGTTTGTGCACTCCGGTCGCGTCGAGAAGGGCGGCTTCAAGGTGGGTGAGGCGGTCGAGCTTGAGGTGGATCACGCCCGCCGTTCGGCAACGCGCGCCAATCACTCGGCAACACACCTTGTACACGAAGCGCTGCGTCAAGTTTTGGGCCCGCACGTAGCGCAAAAGGGATCGCTTGTCGCGCCCGACCGTCTGCGTTTCGATTTCTCGCATCCCAAACCCATGAGTGCGGAAGAAATCAAGCAAGTCGAGGATCGCGCAAACGCGATTGTGTTGCAGAATGTGCCCGTCGAAACGCGCTTGATGGCGCTTGAGGACGCGTTGGAATCCGGGGCGATGGCGCTGTTTGGCGAGAAGTACAGCGACGAAGTTCGAGTCGTGTCGATGGGCGCTGGGCCGGCTGGGGCAAACAAGGCCTGGTCGGTGGAACTATGCGGCGGCACGCACGTCAAACGCACGGGCGACATCGGTCTCGTCAAGATTATCGCGGAAAGCGCCAGCGCGGCGGGTGTGCGGCGTATCGAGGCGCTGACCGCGGATGGCGCGCGCACATATTTGCGGGCTCAGGACGAGCGTGTGAAAGAGGTGTCTGCGGCCCTGCGCGTACGGCCTGAGGACGTCGTCGAACGCATCACAGCGCTGATGGACGAGCGCAAGAGCCTGGAGCGTCAGCTTGCCGAGGCGAAAATGAAGATGGCCGTTGGTCATGCCGCAAGTGGCAGTGAGCTAAACGCTGCCGGCGTTGGCATCAAAACGGTCGGCAAGGTGAAGCTGATCGCACGTACCGTTCAGGGCCTCAATCCGAAGGATCTGCGTGGTCTGATCGATGATGGCAAGAAGCAGGTCGGCTCCGGAATTGTCGCTATTGTCGGCGTCACGGACGATGGCAAGGCAGGGATCGCAGTCGGCGTCACCGAGGACCTGATCAAGACCTGGAATGCGGTTGATCTCGTTAAGGCGGGCGCGGTGGCGCTGGGCGGCAAGGGCGGCGGCGGGCGCCCGGACATGGCGCAAGCGGGCGGTCCCGACGGTGCGAAGGCCGATGCTGCGTTGGAAGCTATCGAGGCGCGTCTCAACGCCGCGGCCTAGGCGGCGCGCCAGCGAGCGCCATCCAGCAGCATCTTTCTGCTATTCATCATCTGATGCGTCTGCGTTCCGAGCGAAGCTGGCGCGGACGCAGGGGCAAGAGGGCCAGGGATGACGGAAGCTCCCGACTTTACCATCTACCGCGACGCGATGATCGTGTTGGCGACAGCCGCTGTGATCGTGCCGCTGGGCCAGCGCTACAAAATTAGTCCCATCTTTGGCTTCTTGGTGGCAGGTGCGGTGCTGGGCCCGAAGGGCTTGGGTGCGCTGTCAGACTATTTCGAGCCCATCAAATGGATCACGATTTCTGAAGAAAAAGGTTTGGGTGCGATCGCCGAACTGGGCGTGGTCTTCTTGTTGTTCCTCATTGGTCTGGAGCTGTCGTTCAAGCGGCTTATCACCATGCGCAAGCTCATATTCGAGCTTGGCGTGACGCAAGTCGCAATCTCAGCGCTGATCATCGGCTTGATTGCAAGTTTTCTTGGTGCGCGGCCAGGCGCCTCCATGGTGATCGGACTTAGTCTGGCACTGTCGTCGACTGCGATTGTAATTGAGTTGTTATCGCGACAGCAGCGTCTTCATACGGTAACGGGCCGCACAAGCTTTTCGATCCTGTTGTTACAGGATCTTGCTGTCGTGCCGCTATTGTTTCTCGTATCCATTCTGGGGCCCGACTACGAGCGCACGCTTGTTGGCGGACTGTTCTTGGCAATCGCGCAAGCGGCACTCGTCATTGCGGCGATCGCACTTGTCGGCTCTGCGGTTCTGCGCCCGATGTTCCGCCTCGTCGCGTCGGCCGACAGCACAGAATTATTCGTCGCGGCAGCACTCCTCGTCGCCGTCGGCAGTGGCATCGTGACGGCCTCGGCTGGGTTGTCCATGGCGCTTGGTGCGTTCGTGGCCGGGTTGTTGCTCGCTGAGACTGAGTATCAGAATGCCATCGAGGCAACGATTGATCCCTTCAAGGGACTCTTGCTCGGTGTGTTCTTTTTCTCCGTCGGCATGAGCTTCGATATTCAACTCATTGCCGGCAATCCGCTTCCCGTCGCCGCCGGCGTCCTCGGTCTCATCTTCATCAAGGGGGCGGTGCTGGTGGGATTACTGCGGTTTTTCCAAGTGCCGTGGTCGGCCACGGCTAAGACGTCGCTGTTGCTGGCTGCCGGAGGTGAGTTCGCATTCATTGTGATTGGGCTTG
Organism: uncultured Hyphomicrobium sp.; assembly: GCA_964405975.1. GTDB lineage: Bacteria > Pseudomonadota > Alphaproteobacteria > Rhizobiales > Hyphomicrobiaceae > Hyphomicrobium_A. The sequence goes on along the minus strand of CAYOPW010000045.1, from coordinate 18,987 downwards.
CCGTTGCAAAGGACATTGTCGCGTCTGACACCGGTGCCACTGTTCTGGCCATCACCGCAATATCGATGGCGATGATCCCGCTGCTGGACTTTGTCGGCAAGCGTATCGGGGAAAAATTCGTCGAGCCGCAGGAGCCGCATCCTGCACTTACGGAATTGCCGCCGCAGGAGCGCGTGGATGCAATCGTGGTTGGTTGTGGGCGTGTCGGGCGGCTGGTCTCCGAGATGCTGACGCGGCATGGCATCAAGCACATTCTCATTGAAAGCGATCCTGTCGCTGTAACTAGGTGCCGTCAGCAGGGGCTGCCCGTCTATTACGGTGACGCCACGAACGCCCAGTTCCTGAAACGGTGCGGGATTATCCTGGCGAAGGGCGTGGTTCTAACAATCAACAAGCCGGCCGTCGTCGAAGAGATCATCACGGCAGTGCGCGCGTTGCGCGAAACGATCCTCATTGTCGCGCGCGCCAGCGATGCGGACCACGCCCGCCATCTCTATAAGATTGGTGTCAGCGATGCCGTGCCTGAAACGATAGAGGCTAGCCTGCAGGTGACCGAGGCAACGCTCGTCGGGCTGGGGGTTCCAACAGGTCCTGTCATTGCCTCGATCCATGAAAAACGCGATGAGTTTCGCGAGGCGCTACAGGGTGCCGCGGGGCGACCGACGCGCGGCTTGCGTGCGCGGGAAACGAAAAAGGCGGAATGACCCGACGCCCAACACCAAGGGGCGTCAAGCCGCCTTGGCCATGGCAGCTTCGAGATTGCTATCGACCTTGTCGAGGAAACCGGTGGTCGATAGCCACTTCTGATCGTCACTGACCAACAACGCCAGATCTTTGGTCATGAAGCCCGCCTCGACTGTGTCGATGCAAACCTTCTCCAAGGTGGCCGCGAAGCGTGCGAGTTCCTGGTTGTTATCGAGTTTGGCCCGGTGGGCCAGGCCCCGCGTCCAGGCGAAGATCGAGGCAATGGAATTCGTGGACGTTTCCTTGTCTTTTTGATGCTCGCGATAGTGCCGGGTCACAGTGCCGTGCGCGGCTTCCGCCTCAACCGTCTTTCCGTCGGGTGACATCAAGACGCTGGTCATAAGCCCGAGTGAGCCGAATCCTTGCGCAACGATGTCTGACTGCACGTCGCCGTCGTAGTTCTTGCACGCCCATACATAGCCGCCTGACCACTTTAGGGCTGCGGCCACCATGTCGTCGATCAGGCGATGCTCATAGGTGAGATTGCGCTTCTTGAACTCAGCGGCAAACTCCGCATCAAACACCTCCTGGAAGAGGTCTTTGAAGCGGCCGTCGTAGGCCTTGAGTATGGTATTCTTGGTGGATAGGTAGACGGGATAGTCCCGCGTCAGGCCGTAATTAAAGGAGGCGCGTGCAAAGTCGCGGATGGAGTCATCGAGATTGTACATAGCCAGCGCCACACCGCTGCCCGGTGCGTGAAATACGTCTTTCTCGATAACCGTGCCATCCTTGCCGGTGAATCTAATCGTCAGATTACCCGCTTCCGGAAAGAGAAAATCGGTGGCGCGGTACTGATCGCCGTAGGCATGACGGCCGATAATGATGGGCTCCGTCCAGCCCGGGACCAGCCGCGGTACGTTGCGGCATATGATGGGCTCGCGGAAGATCACGCCGCCTAAGATGTTGCGGATGGTGCCGTTGGGGCTGCGCCACATCTTCTTGAGGCCGAACTCTGCAACGCGGGCCTCGTCTGGCGTGATGGTCGCGCACTTGACGCCAACGCCGTGTTTCTTGATGGCATGGGCTGCATCGATGGTGACTTGATCGTCAGTCTTATCGCGTTGCTCGATCCCAAGGTCGTAGTATTCCAACTTCAGATCGAGGTAAGGGTGGATGAGTTTGTCTTTGATCAGCTTCCAGATGATGTGAGTCATTTCGTCGCCGTCGAGCTCGACGATGGTGCCGGTCACCTTGATCTTCTGCATGAACGAGCCTCAGAACGGGGGCAGGATAATTTGACGGGCGCACCATATCTGCGCCGCTTGAGCGCAACAAGAGAGGAGCGGCGGTGACGCGGACGCAGGTGATAAAGGTTGCTGACGGTGCAGATGGGCACCTGGAACCGCATGTTGCGGGAAGTAGCGTATGCGTCGGTGTCGTGGTTGATGCTTGCCACGAGATGGCAATCGACGCGGGGCTGACGCATCTGGCCATTCCCGGCCTCGATCGAGCCATGCTAGAGCCGGTTCTCACCTACTGCGCGCAAGAGCGCTGCATTGCAGATGAGGCCTCGTGTCCCGGTTGCCGGCGGCGCATGGAGGTGGAGGGTATTGGAAGCTTCGATGATTTCGTTGCGCGTCACCGTGAAATTGTGATCGGAGACGGTGCAGTGCGCATTGCCGGCAAAGGCGAGCGGACCTTACACACAGAAAGTCTCAAGACGCTGGCAGAGACTTGGTCGGGAGAGAAATACTGGTACTGGGCGCGACGCGTCATACGCAAGCTGCGGCACGGCATCCGCCGCGCGCAAAAGAAGGGCGAGGCGTTCTCTGATGAGGGAGAGGCGCCCGTTGTGCTCCTGATGGAGCCGCAGTTAGCCGACAATATCGGAATGGTCGCGCGCGCCATGGCGAACTTCGGCCTCGACACGTTGCGCCTCATCGCGCCACGAGATGGTTGGCCGAACGAGAAGGCACGTATTGCCGCCTCCGGCGCGAATTTCGTCATTGACGAGGGGGCGGCCTTTCGTTCGCTGGACGAGGCCATAGGTGATCTGAATTGGCTGGCGGCGACCACCGCGCGTCAGCGAGATTTGCTCAAACCGGTGATGACACCGGTCGAGGCCGTAGCCGAAATGCATACGCGAATGGCGCGGGGCGAGCGCTGCGGGGTGTTGTTCGGGCGCGAGCGCAGCGGCCTCTCGACAACGGAGGTTTCAAGCGCAGATGCGCTGGTCATGATCCCCGTCAATAAGCACTTTGCGTCGCTTAATCTGGCCCAGGCCGTACTGATTCTGGGCTATGAGTGGATGCGTACAAGCGACGCGAAAAGCTTGGGCCGCGTCACGACCTACGAAGCTCCGATTAAAACGGGTCTCAATCTGCGCGATGACCGCTTGGCGACGAAGGCGGAAGTTTTGGGCCTGTTTGAGCATCTGGAGGGGGAACTGGAGCGCCTGGGCTTCTTCAATCCCCCAGAACGCCGGCCGGCAGTGGTGCGAAATCTCCGCACTATGTTGTCGCGAATGGGCCCAACAGAGCAGGAAGTTCGCACACTGCGTGGTATTGTTGCAACGCTCTCACAGGGCAAGGGACCCGGTAGAAAACCGCCCTCTTAGTCCGCCATCATGTGGCCAAGTTTTGGGCTGAGCGATGCCCCTACAAGAGGCAGGGAATGCGCCCCGTAATCGCCCGGCAGGAGCGCGCACACAAAAAGTGTAACTGAGTCACATAAGGGCAGGTTCAGGAGATGTGGATCATGAGAATGGCGGGGTGGACTTGGGCTTGCGGGGTATTCCTGGCAGCCGGCGCTGTGTTGGCGCCTGCGAATGCCCAGGAGCTAAGCGAAAAGGCCACACGAACCTTCATGAGTTACGCGTGGCAGCTGACCCCGGCCGCGTTCACGAAGCCCGATGGGACCACCATACAAATCGATAAAAAGAAGATGAACGAGGTGATGGTGCCGCTCGATGTGGCTCGCGAGGTTATTCGGGCCGGGCGTTTATCGGCGCATGCTCAGGTCTGCGAGCTCGCACAGGATCAGTCGGACAATCATAATTCGCTGATGAAGCGCCACGTGAACAGCAAGAAGTGGACGCCTCAGCAACTCGTTTACATCAACCAGCTGCATCTGACGACGGTGATGCTGCTCACAGGCCGCATAAAACTGGTCGAGAAGCAGGGTGACAAGGAGGTCGTAGTCGAGGAGGAGAAGAGGGAAGCGCCGACCTGTTCCGATGAGCAGAGGCAGAAGGTGAAAGAGCTCATTACTGCTTACGTGAAGGCCGGTCCTTCGCTTGCCTCAAAGGCCGCACCCGCTCCTGCCCGGGCGGCCGATGCCCAGCCAGCCGGAGCCGCTCCCGTCAAGAAATAGAGCACGGTGCGCGGGTGAGGCGCGGGCATGGATGCCGCACCTGAACGGCCGGCCCGGTTGACGGGGGACGCGCACACCGTTATTTAGCCGCTTCATAGCGCGGGTCATGGCAGTGGCCCGCGTTTGCCTGCGCACCTGCGGCGACGCCTTTAGATGGCGTCGCCTGTCGGTCCGGCCGGGTTTCGGCCCGTCGGGACAGAGGAAGGGGCGCTCCACGATGCAAGAGCAAATACAACCGTTGGAGTGCTGTTAATGACCAAGCGCGTCCGCGCCAAGCATAAGATCGACCGTCGCCTCGGCGAAAATATCTGGGGCCGGCCAAAGAGCCCAATCAATAGACGCGAGTCCCGTCCTGGCCAGCACGGCGAGCGCCGTGGCCAGAAACTGTCGGACTACGGCCAACAGCTCAGGGCTAAGCAGAAGCTCAAAGGCTATTATGGCAACCTCACGGAGCGACAGTTCCACCGCATCTATACGGAAGCGGTGCGCGCCAAGGGATCCACGTCGGAGCACGTGATTGGACTATTGGAGCGCCGTCTCGATGCGCTCATCTATCGCGCCAAGCTCGTTCCGACTGTATTCGCGGCACGACAGTTCGTGAGTCATGGTCACGTCACGGTCAACGGCCGTCGCGTTACGATTCCAAGCTTTCGTTGTCGCATCGGCGACGTAGTGGAGGTGACGGAAAAAGCACGCCAACTTGCACTGGTGCTCGAAGCTATAAAGAGCCCAGAGCGCGACGTGCCCGAATACGTTGAAGCCGACCACAACAAGATGACGGCAAAACTCACGCGCGTCCCGGCTTTGTCCGACGTGCCCTATCCGGTGCATATGGAGCCGAACCTGGTCGTCGAGTACTACTCGCGCTAAGCGCTCTGGAAACGCAACTATGAGGGCCCGGCCGGCTGGTGCGGGCCCTTGTGTTTTTGGCGTGCGCATTTGCTGTGAAGTGGCCAGCGCCAGCTTCGATTGTCATTCAAGCCGCGCCTTCGGACTGCAGACCGCCAACCAGGCCTTTTCACGCCGGCCGGTGACGGCGGCCTGGATTGGTGGGCAGCGTGACGACCTCGCCAGGAGGGGCTTGCGGCCGCGCAGGTGCCGGCACCGTATTGGCCCAGGCATATGCGAGCATCGTGATCAAAGCTGATGCGGCGAAGAAGTAGACGCCGGGCATGACGACGGCTTCGGTGTACCCGGACGAGTTCACATAAAAGATCATCAACGCCAAGACCATGACGTCGGTCATGGAGTAGCGTCCAAGCCATTCCATGGTCGAGAACGATCGCCGCCGAAACTCAGGCGACAGGTCTGGCGAAGTCACTAGGGTCAACAAGTAAAAGAGTTTTAGGAACGGGAAAAAAATTGAGACGGCGAACACCACGGTGCAGAGGAAATACTCGTTGCTTTCGTAGAGTGCGTAGATGATAGACAGAATCGAGTGCTCTGCGGTCCACACGTAGACTGTCGTGAAGCGGATCACGGGAAGAATGATACCGAGGACGAAAAACACCGTTGCCAGGATAATGAGAAAGCTCAAAAGAAAGTTGCGTACCGGTGAGAGCGCTTTGGGTATGCGCGGCTCAACGCTTACGGCGGTTGCGGTGGTGACGTTCGTCTTCAGCCAGGCGTAGGACAGGATCATCAACACCACTGCGGTCGTGAAGAAATAGACGGCTCGCAGGCTTGTCGCGTCGTAGACGCCCTGGCTCTTGAGGAAAAAGATGGTCAATGCCAGCACGAGCACGTCGTGCATCGACCACTTTCCGATCCACTCGATTGCCCTTAACCGCTTTGCTTGCCGTGTTAACTCGGCTACGGGCAGCGTGGAGACGAGCAGAAGATAGAGGAGCTTGATAACGGGCAATACAATTGAGAAAACAAGAACAATGACGCCGAGAAACGTCTGACCGTCACGCAGCAGGACAGCAACTGTGGAAATCAGCGAATACTCGCTGGTCCAGAAGAAAAAGCGCGTCAGCTTTATGATGGGCAAGGTGAGGCCAAGCGCAAGGCAGACAGCAGCGCCAATGATGGCAAGGCTCAGAAGAAATCGTCGGCCACCCAACCGCATGGTTTTGTAAAGTCCCCGGCGAATGCCGGCCCGCGGAGGCCAGACTGTTCACAAAAACATCTATTGAAATGCGGGGCAGCGGCGAAACTAGGGCCGTGGCGAGCCTCTGGCTACGCCGTCAATTTCGACTTGTCGTAGCTGATACCCTTTTCATCGAAGAGCTGGCTCAACTCGCCGGCCTGGAACATCTCGCGGATGATGTCGCAGCCGCCAACAAACTCGCCCTTGACATAGAGCTGCGGAATGGTCGGCCAGTTGGCAAAGGCCTTCACGCCGTCGCGGATGCTCATGTCGTCGAGCACGTTAATGTCTTTGTAGTCGACGCCTAGGTGGCCGAGGATCTGAGCCACCTGCGAAGAAAATCCACACTGCGGCATCTGACCCGTGCCCTTCATGAACAGCACGACATCGTTCTGCGCGATCGTCTTGCGGATCCAGTCCTGCACGTCTTGCTGAGGGCTCATGAAGCGGTCCTTTCAAGGTATGCGCGGCCGGTTAGGCCAATTGTTGCTTTTCAATGTGGGAAAACTTACGCCTAAGTCAATCTTTTGGAGCGGCCGTCGTCAATGCCAAGGCGTGCAAGGCATCGCCCATACGCCCGCCAAGCGCCTCATAAACCATCTGGTGTTGTTGCACGCGGGTCTTGCCCTTGAAGGCACTTGCTACGACGTGGGCGGCGTAGTGGTCGCCGTCACCAGCCAGATCCCGGATCTCGATTGAAGCATCTGGGAATTTGGCTTTGATCAGGTGCTCGATTTCGCCAGCATCCATGGCCATGGGGTGAAGTCTCCATTTTGGACTGCGAGAATAGGCCCAACGGGCCGAGGTTGCAGCCGTTAGTTTCGTGGTCCGGATTTAGGGGGCGGCCATAAAATCGGGCAGCCACGCCTCGTGGGCCGCCCGTAGATCGTCCAGCGCTAGCGGGTCTTCGCCCTTGAGCACAAGCGCGTCGCCGCCCGTTCGCGCAATGATGCGAGCGGGCAGGGCAAGCAGCCGTGCGCGATCCAGGATCTCTTCGGCGCGCATGGGGTCGACACAGAGCACATAGCGGCCTTGGTCCTCTCCGAACCAAACGGCGTGGGCGGGCAGCTTGCCCTCGTAAGGGAAAAGTTCAACGCCAAGATTGCCGGCCAACGCCATCTCCGCAATCGCAACCAGCAACCCGCCATCGGACGTGTCGTGGACGGCAGACACCTTGCCTTCCCGGATCAGCGCGCGCACGAGGCGCCCGGCTTTGATCTCATCAGCAAGATCGATGGGCGGGGGTGCGCCCTCCAACTTTCCAGCTAAGACTTCTTGATAAAGCGATTGGCCAAGATGGCCGCGTTCGCGACCAAGGACGATGAGAAGATCGCCGTCTTTCTTCAGAGCGATGTTAGCCATTGCGGCGACATCGGGAATGACTCCGACGGCGCCAATGGCGGGTGTTGGCGGTATGCCAACGCCGTTCGTCTCATTGTAAAGCGATACGTTGCCAGAGACGACGGGATAGTCGAGCGCGCGGCAGGCTTCCGCCATGCCCTTGATGGCGCCGACGAACTGGCCCATCACCTCAGGCCTCTCCGGATTTGCAAAGTTGAGATTGTCGGTGATTGCCAACGGGTCCGCGCCGACGGCTGTGAGGTTGCGCCATGTCTCGACCACGGCCTGCTTCGTGCCCATGACGGGGTCGGCCGCGACGTAGCGCGGGGTGACGTCGCAGGTGAGCGCGATCCCTTTGTCTGTGCCGTGCACGCGCACGACACCGGCATTACCGCCAGGGCGCTGAACGGTGTCGCCCATCACCATGTGGTCGTACTGCTCCCAGATCCAGCGGCGAGAGCACAAATCCGGCCCCGCCATCATTGTTTTCAAGGCGCCAAAAATACTGTCCGCGGCCGGCACCCACTCTGGCAGGATTACCTTAGGCGTGGCTGGCGGGAACCAGGGCCGCTCGTAGACAGGCGCCGAGTTGGCAAGCGTAGTGACGGGAATGTCGGCCTCGGTTCGGCCCTGATGCGTCACGACCATGCGTCCGGTATCAGTTGTGGTGCCGATGATGGCGAAGTCGAGCTCCCACTTTTTGAAAATGGCTTCTGCTTCGGCCTCCGAGCCAGGCTTAAGCACAATCAACATGCGCTCCTGGCTCTCAGACAGCATCATCTCATAAGCGGTCATGTTCTCTTCGCGCTGGGGTACGCGGTCCAGGTCGAGCGCGATGCCGACACCGCCCTTGTCTGACATTTCGCAGCTCGAAGAGGTGAGACCGGCGGCGCCCATGTCCTGGATGGCCACGATCGCATCCTTGTCCATGAGTTCCAGGCAGGCCTCGATCAACAACTTCTCGGTGAAGGGGTCACCAACCTGGACGGTCGGACGTTTCTCATCCGACTTTTCGTCGAACTCAGCCGACGCCATGGTGGCGCCGTGGATGCCGTCGCGTCCCGTTTTCGAGCCGACATAGACGACTGGCAAGCCGACACCCTTGGCGGCCGAATAGAAGATATTGTCTGCACGTGCCAGCCCGGCGCACATGGCGTTGACGAGAATGTTGTTGTCGTAGCCTGTATCAAAATTTGTCTCGCCCCCAACGGTGGGCACGCCGACGCAATTGCCATAACCGCCGATGCCGGCAACGACTCCAGAAACGAGATGCCGCGTCTTGGCGTGAGCCGGATCGCCAAAACGCAGCGCGTTGAGATTGGCGATGGGGCGCGCGCCCATTGTGAACACGTCGCGCATGATGCCGCCGACGCCGGTGGCTGCACCTTGGTAAGGTTCGATGTAGCTGGGGTGGTTATGGCTCTCCATCTTGAAGACGCAGGCATACCCGTCGCCGAGGTCAACGACGCCGGCGTTTTCTCCGGGCCCCTGGATGACCTGTGGGCCAGACGTCGGTAGCGTCTTCAGCCACACGCGCGAGGATTTATAGGAGCAGTGCTCACTCCACATCACTGAGAAAATGCCAAGCTCAGTCAGGCTGGGCTCGCGGCCGAGGATCTCAAGGAGCCTTTGATACTCGTCGGTCGTCAGCCCGTGCTCAGCGACGATCTCCGGTGTGATCTCAGCTGTGGTTTGCGTCTTGGCATCCATCCTAGGCAGCCTCGAGCGTGCTCAAGAGCATGCTCTCCAAAATGCGCCGCCCGTCAGAACCGCCGAGCGGCAGCTCAAACAGCCGCTCCGGGTGCGGCATAAGACCAAAAATGCGACCCGTCTTGTCGCAGATCCCAGCGATATTGCGCTGAGAGCCGTTGGGATTGGCCGCCTCTGTGACATTGCCGTCTTCGTCGCAGTAGCGCATGACAATGCGATTGCCGTCTTCGAGCCGGTCCAGCGTCTCGGCGTCGGCAAAGTAGTTGCCCTCCGCATGCGCCACCGGTAGCCGTATGACCTGGTCCTTGAGGTAGCACTTAGTGAAGAACGTCTCTGCGTTGTCGACCTTGAGCAGCACGTCGCGGCAGATGAATTTCAGGCTGGCGTTGCGCATGAGAACACCGGGCAGCAGGCCCGACTCGCAAAGCACCTGAAAACCATTGCAGATACCGATGACCGGCGTGCCGGCCTTGGCCTTGGTAACGACATCGCGCATGATCGGTGAATGCGCGGCCATGGCCCCGCAGCGCAAATAGTCGCCATAAGAAAAGCCGCCGGGAAGAACGATGACGTCGGAGACAGGTACGTTGGCATCGCCATGCCAGACCGTGGTGACGGGAAAGCCGGTTACACTCTCCAACGCAACCTGGATGTCGCGATCGCAGTTGGAGCCGGGAAAGACGATTACGGTGGCGCGCAGCATATCTTGTTGCGTCTCTCAGTGGTTATGGCTTTTCCACCAGCTCATAGCTGTAATTCTCGATCACAGTATTGGCCAGCAGGTCCTTGCACATGCGTTCCACCGTCTCGCGCGCCTTGTCCTTACTTGTCTCCTCTAGCTTGACCTCGATGTATTTGCCCTGGCGCACATCTTCCACGCCGGCGATGCCGAGTGCTGCGAGTGCGTGCTCAATGGCTTTACCCTGAGGGTCAAGCACGCCGTTCTTGAGGGTGATCTTGATGCGCGCCTTCATGTGCACCTCTTGGTTCGCCGAGTCGGCGCTCAAGCGTGGAATCACTCAAAGCACTCTAGCAGCTTAGCGGGCTTAGTTGGCCTTGCCCGCCGGGTTGGAGGCAACGAGCACCGGCCCCATGCCTTTGGGCGGGCGGCTTTCGGGCAACACGCCCAAACGCCGGGCCACTTCTTGGTAAGCCTCCAAAAGGCCGCCGAGATCGCGCCGGAAGCGGTCCTTGTCGAGTTTGTCAGAAGTTGAGATATCCCAAAGGCGGCAGCAATCGGGGCTGATCTCGTCGGCCAGCACGATGCGCATCTGCTCGTTGTCCCACAGTCGGCCGAATTCCACCTTGAAGTCGACGAGGCGAATGCCGATGCCAAGAAAGAGACCAACGAGGAAGTCGTTGACGCGCAACGCAAGCTGCATCATCTCGTCCAGCTCTACCGGTGCGGCCCAGCCGAACGCCGTGATGTGCTCTTCAGAGACCATCGGATCGTTCAAGGCGTCGGCCTTATAGTAGAACTCGATGATCGAGCGGGGCAGCTGTGAGCCTTCCTCCAGCCCAAGACGTGTCGACAGCGAGCCTGCTGCAACATTACGTACGACCACTTCGATCGGAATGATCTCCACTTCGCGAATGAGCTGCTCGCGCATGTTGAGGCGTTTGATGAAGTGCGTCGGCACGCCGATCTCTCCGAGCCGATCGAAGATGAACTCGGAGATGCGATTATTGAGAACGCCCTTGCCCTCTATAATTGCATGTTTTTGGGCGTTGAAGGCGGTTGCATCATCCTTGAAATGTTGGATGAGCGTACCGGGCTCGGGACCCTCGTAGAGCACCTTAGCCTTGCCCTCATAAATACGCCGACGCCTGTTCATTGAGTTATTGTCCTTTGACTTGGAAGTATACTTCGTAAGGGAAGGGACGACACGCCAACGGCCGCCGAGCCGTTGAATTTGTGATGCGTTCTCACAGACTTACGGCGATGCGCGCGGCTCGTTTGCGTGTTCGGACACCCAGGCTGACACTAGCCGAACCGGGATATAGAAACAATCGTGAGGATGGCAAGGTGCGCCGCATCATAAGGCCTAACGAGGGTCATTGATCCGAGGATGTACCCAGGCTATGGGTCCCTTCGAAAGCAGTAATGCGGCCGTAGATGCAACCTTTTGGCTGTAGAGCCGTTATTGCCAATACACGCTCTGGTGGAGAAGAGTATGACGACGTTCGATGATCGCGAGAAGGCGTTCGAGAGGAAGTTTGCGCTCGATCAAGACCTTAAGTTCCGGGCCGAGGCGCGCCGGAACAAGATGTTGGCCGAATGGGCAGCCGCCAAGCTTGGCATTACGGGTCAAGCGCTGGACGACTACGTCAAGGCAGTGCGCCGGGCCGACCTTGAAGAAAAGGGCGATGACGACGTTTTTCGCAAGGTTCGTAAAGACTTCGACGAAAAGGGCGTGCCCATTCAGGACAATGAGATACGCGAGGCCATGAGCGAATTCCTGGCCAGAGCGGTCTCCGAAATTGAGGCCTCAAGTGAGCAGAGCTGAGCCCAAATGCCCATTTTTCGGGATACCAGCTCTTATTAGGGCCCTAGCTTAGCCAGAAATGCCCCGAAGCGAAGCAGCCCGTCGGGCCAGGGTCCGTACCCTGAGGCGGCCGTGATATGGCCGGCAGGGCCGACGTCGACGAATTCGCATTCCCAGGCGGCGGCGAAGTGCCGCGCGCGGGTCTGTTCGCAGTAGGGGTCATCGGAAGAGCTGATCAGCACCGCCGGGCAGGGCAAGGGCTGCAGCGGGATCAGTGCAAATCCAAATCCTTCCGCCGGCCAGTCATAACCTTGCGTGACGGGCCAACGCTGAGCGTTCTCCACGTCTGCTGGTGAGACGAGAAAGGCCCCGGCAAGGGCGCCCTTGGGCAGTTTGAGGGCTGCGTGCACGACGGCGATCACACCGACACTGTGCGCGACAATCACAGCGGGACGAGACGCGGCCGCAACCGCGGTGATGATATGGCCGACCCACTTGTCCTTGTCGGGCGTTGCCCAATCGTCCTCACCGATGAGTTTGGCCGTCTTGAGATTGCGCACCCAACGCGATTGCCAATGGTCCGGCTCGCATCCAAGCCATCCGGGCACGACAAGGATGTCAGCGTCAGCGGTACGCATGTGTATGAGCGAGACCTGCGATTCTTCTCAGCACACGGACAGAAGACAACGTTGGCAAATATGCAAAAAGGAGTCACGTGCAAATCGTCTAAGCGGCTATGTTAGTCGTGTGAGGGAAACAAGATGGCATGGTTTGACGTGTGGTGTCCTCTGCATTCTGCTGGTGAATGCAATTGGTCCCGCACGTGCATTCGATTGTGCGCAAAAGTACTGCAAGCGCATGTCAAGCTGTGCAGAAGCTCATCACAAATACGCCGTATGCGGATATGCCAATCTCGATCGCGACAAAGATGGGATTCCTTGCGAGGGTGTCTGCGGGAACAGCTTAGATATCTATAAAAAGCGCAGGCGCGATGGTGATGTCTTGCCATCCTCAGTCGCCGCGCCAAACGTACAAGGAATTTTCGTCGGCAATCCTGCGCGTCTTGCTTCGCCTTTTTCGTGCGCAGGAAAGCGGCGGTGCGGGCAGATGATTTCGTGCAAAGAGGCCCGCTTTTATCTGTCGAAGTGCGGGCTTAGCTCGCTCGATAACGACCGCGATGGCACGCCCTGCGAAGGTCTGTGCCGCGATCAATAGCAAGATGCTGCGTTGGGCGGCTGCACCGTATTCGGCATGCCGGAGGCAAGGGGCACGCCCGCACCGGTCACTGCGTGTCTGCAAAAACGCGCGCAAAGATCGCATCGACGTTTTTGAGGTGATAGTCGAGGTCGAACATGGCCTCCAGGTCGCCGGGTTTTAGCTTCGCGCTCACATCCTTGTCGGCCTTGAGTTCGGAGAGGAAGTCCTTGCCCTCATTCCAGGTCTTCATGGCATTGCGCTGTACCAGCCGGTAGGCGTCTTCGCGCGAGAGGCCCGCTTGGGTCAGCGCCAGCAGCACCCTTTGGGAATTGTGCAGGCCCCCAAGCTTGTCGAGGTTGGCCTTCATGGTGGCGGGATAGACAACGAGCTTGTCGATAATTCCGGTAAGACGTGCGAGCGCGAAGTCGAGCGTGACGGTGGCATCGGGCCCGATCATGCGCTCTACCGAAGAATGCGAGATGTCACGCTCATGCCAAAGCGCGACATTCTCCAAAGCGGGCAGGGCGTAAGCGCGCACGAGGCGGGCAAGTCCCGTCACGTTCTCGCTGAGAACGGGGTTGCGCTTGTGCGGCATGGCAGACGAGCCCTTCTGACCTTTTGAGAAGAACTCTTCTGCTTCCAGAACTTCAGTGCGTTGCAAGTGCCGGATCTCGGTTGCAAGCCGCTCCACTGAAGAGGCGATCACAGCGAGTATCGAAAAGTACATCGCGTGACGGTCGCGCGCGACGACCTGAGTAGAGATTGGTTCAAGCGTCAGGCCCATCTTTTCCGCGACATAGGCTTCCACACGAGGATCGATACTGGCGAAGGTTCCCACGGCGCCTGAAATCGCGCAGGTGGCCACCTCCTGCCGTGCGGCAATCATACGATCCTTGGCCCGGGCAAATTCGGCGTATGCATAGGCGAGCTTGAGGCCGAACGTAGTGGGCTCGGCATGAATACCGTGGCTGCGGCCTATGGTGGGTGTCATCTTGTGTTCGAGCGCGCGCCTCTTCAACGCCGCTAGAAGCTGGTCGAGGTCAGCGATGAGAAGGTCGGCGGCGCGCGTAAGCTGAACGTTAAAACACGTATCGAGCACGTCTGAGGACGTCATGCCCTGATGGACGAAGCGCGCTTCCGGGCCGACGTGCTCGGCAAGGTGGGAGAGGAAGGCAATGACGTCGTGCTTGGTTTCACGTTCGATTTCGTCGATGCGAGCCACGTCGAAAGTGGCTGCGTTGCCCTTCTCCCAAATGACCTTGGCCGCCTGCTTGGGGATCACGCCAATTTCGGAGAGACCGGCAGCGGCATGGGCCTCGATTTCGAACCAGATACGAAATCGGGTCTCAGGCGACCAAATCGATGCCATTTCGGGGCGGCTATAGCGGGGAATCATCGCGGCCTCGCTGATCGGAAAGGAGGGTGGGAGCCCTAGCAGAGGCGCGACACTCCTTCAATTGCAGGGACAAGAGAAGAGAGAGACGCAACCTTCCGCCTGAGCCGCGTGTTCGCCAAAAAGTGCTGTTGATAAAGTGGGTTTGACTACGCTTTGCCAAATCAGCTTGCCGGCGGCTTCTGAAGTTATGCTGCGACGCACACTAACCATTACAAGACTGCTAGACGAATTGAACGGTAGAGCCCAGCTCGGGTCACAATTGATTGGATGATCCCGCCGTGTCCCGCACGCATCAGCTGCGGACAGATTGTCGCGTAAGCGGGCAAGAGTGAAAAACGGCTCTTGCAAGTTGGGCCGCATCAAACAAGGTTAGTTAAGTACTGTGAGCATAATCTTGTGCAGATGACGATAAAACCCCGGATACTACCGGGAGCGGGACGTGCTAGGAAACGAGAGGGTTGAAGCGCGTGATGGCAAACCAAATGCAAAGCGAGATTGCTGAGCTCAACACCGAGCTCGAGGAAGTTGAGGACCCGCGAGAATGCTACGCGATGGTCCAAGCGAGAATTCGCCGGTACCGGCAGGCGGGTCAAAAGGTACCGGAGGATCTGGCGCTCATAGAGCGGCGACTGATGAACGAGTGCATGGCCGCGTCGCAGGGGCGGGACTAGCGCTCACTTCGACCCTTTCCTCCTAGCATTGATCGAACCGCATTGCGGTTGGCGCACGCCAGCCGCTTTTTTCTTTTGTTTACCGTCCTTGGCCGACGATGCGCCACGCATCCCTCACCCACATGACGACATCGTAAGCGGGCCGGTTGACGTCTCCGTTCTCGGCGAAGGAAACGGGCCCAAGGACCGTTTGGAATGTGTCCCCGTTCAGCGCAGCACTCACGGCGTCTGGCTCTGTTGACCCAGCCTGCTGAGCGGCTGCCCGCCAGGCCTCAATCGCGGCGGAGGTGAGAAGGAACGGGCCCGTTGTTGGCCGGCCGTCACGGGCTTCCATCAGGCTTGTGGCCGCTGGCCCCCTTGAGAGGTCATGCATCATCAAAATTCGCACGCCCGAAACCGCCGGACCGGCCGTATCGGCAAACTGTGCTGTCGCCAGTGTTTCGCTGCCAATAAATGCGGCTTCGACACCTGCAGTACGCATCTGCCGCAAAAGCAGTCCCGCTTCGGGCGGAAAGCCAGAAAAAAACAACGCCTCGGTCTTGGCCGCTTTTAGTTTAGCGACGAGCTTTACGTAGTCTTTTTGGCCGCCCCGGACGACCGCGCTCAAGACGTCGGTGAAGCCAGCCTCATCGAGTGCAGCGCGCGCATCGTTGGCGATGCGCCACGCATAACGGCTGGTGTCGCGCACCAGGGCAATTGGGCTGCCCGGAAAATTGCGCGCAAGATATAGGGCCGCGCTTGCACCCTGACGGTCGTCACGGCCAGCGACGCGGAAAATCGTCGATCCGGCGCGCTTCTCCGTGAGCGCAGGATGACGGGTCATGCCGAGCAAGACAACATTGTTGATTGCGTAAATGGGACCAGCGGCGCTTGCCGCGCTCGCACATGGGTGCCCGATCACGACGGCGACACGATGCTCTACGAGGGATCGCGCAGCTTCGGCGCCTTGATCGGCATTGCATCCGTCGTCGGCCTCGATAACCGCGATGCGTTTCCCGAGGACGCCGCCTTCGGCATTGATCTGCTTGGCTGCCGCTTGAGCTGCCCGACGTATCTCCGTGCCCGACTCATTTGCAGGCGCGGCAACGCCCACAATGATATCTGCGGCAGCAGGCAGCGGCTGCAAAAGTGGAAATAGCGCGATGAGCCCGATGCTCAGTCTTAGTCTCAACATTGACCGCGCTTTGTTTGCTGCAGTGGGTTGGCTGGGACGCGCGAGGCCATTCCGGGTTGGTAAGCCCGTGTTCAACTCGTGGAGAACCCAAGCGACTTCTTGCGAGAGAAGTGGACGGCCGAACGTCATCGTGCCAAACCCGTCAAGGTTTCGACGAGAGGGGGAGGTATAAGCGTTTGCAGTACGCGATACCAATGCCTTGCCTCTGGGGATAGCCTTATCCTACGCTATCAAGAATCGCCTAACTGGTAGCAGACTTGCACTTGCTTCCGGTTAACGTGCGCTTACACCGCGATACGGGAGGGACCATGGCACAGGATATCTTCGTGGTCGCTTATGACGGCACGGACCAGCAGGTCGTGGACTTTGCGGTTGAACGGGCCAAGAAAGAGGGGGCCGAGCTATTGGTAGTGCACGTCCTTGAGTGGTCACCCTATAGCTTTCTGACAACCGAGGAGTTGGTGGAGCGGCACAAAACGCGCGAGCAAGAATTAACGCGCGCCAACGAAATAATCATGCAGCCCATCCTCGAAAAGGTTCGCGAAGCGGGCGCTGCTGCCGAAGGCGAAGTGCGCTACGGCCACGTCGTCGATACAATCTGCAGCATAGCCGAAGAAAAGAATGCGGTGATGATATTCGTAGGGCGTGCGAGCACGCTCAGTACGCGCGTATTTGGTAGCGCAGCCTCAGGCCTGGCGCAAAGCGCACCCGTTCCCACCGTTATCGTTCCCTGACAATCAAGCCAAAGAGATGCCTGGCATGATCTTCGATCGCAAGACGCAGCCGATTGTTCTAGGTGCGGTGCTACTGCTTTTCGCTTTCTCAAACGGCGCACGCGCACAGGAGATAGACGAGAGTATCAACGAGGTCGTCGGCTCGATCACGACACCGTTCGTCAAGTTCATTTTTTCTCCATTGCCTGGAACCGACATTCCCTGGATCGTTCTCTGGCTGATTATCGCCGCGACAATCTTCACCTTCTATTTCGGGTTCATCCAGGTTCGCGCATTCCGGCACTCAATCGATCTGGTTAAGGGCGACTATTCACGTCCCGAAGACGCCGGCGAAGTGAGCCACTTCCAGGCATTGGCGACGGCGCTGTCGGGCACAGTCGGTCTGGGAAATATTGCCGGCGTTGCGGTCGCGGTTTCGATCGGCGGCCCGGGCGCGACGTTCTGGATGATCTTGGCGGGCCTGATGGGCATGGCTTCCAAGTTCACCGAGTGCACGCTGGGTGTGAGATACCGCAACGAATATCCCGATGGCTCTGTCTCCGGCGGACCGATGTACTACTTGTCGAAAGGGCTTGCAGAAAAAGGATTGGCGCTGCCGGGACGGATGATGGCGGTCGTGTTTGCTGTGTTTTGCGTGATGGGCGCCTTGGGTGGTGGCAATATGTTTCAGGCCAACCAGGTGCACGCCCAAATCGTCAACGTTTCGGGGGGAGTTGACAGTTTTCTGCACGATAGGGGCTGGATCACCGGCCTCGTTATGGCGAGTTTCGTCTTTCTGGTCATCGTGGGCGGCATTCGCTCGATTGCGCGCTTCACAGAAAAAATCGTGCCGTTCATGGCGGTGCTCTATGTGGGAGCGGCACTCGTGGTTCTGGCGATGTTTTTCGACAAGATACCGTGGGCGTTGGGTCAGATTTTTGTTGGCGCCTTCACCGGGCTCGGTATTGCAGGTGGCATTGTCGGTGCGTTGATTCAGGGCTTCAGGCGTGCAGCCTTCTCCAATGAAGCCGGTATCGGTTCTGCGTCCATCGCGCACTCAGCTGTTCGAACCAACGAGCCCATAACGGAGGGCTTCGTTTCGCTCCTGGAACCGTTTATCGATACGGTGGTTATCTGCACCATGACGGCGCTGGTCATAGTCATCACGGGCGTGCTGGTCATCGATCCGCAGACCGGGCTCTATGTCTGGAACAGCGAGGCGGGGCACGTTGCAACTGAAGGTGACCTGACAGGCGTTGCGCTGACGTCGGCGGCGTTCGGTAAGGGGATAAGCTGGTTTCCTTACGTCCTTGCGGTCGCGGCCATCCTGTTCGCCTTTTCGACGATGATCTCGTGGTCCTACTACGGCATGAAGGCGTGGACCTACCTGTTCGGTGAGGGCCGGCGCAGGGAGCTAACCTTCAACACGATCTTCTGCTTGTTTGTCGTCATCGGCGCCGCGATGAACTTGGGCGCGGTGATCGATTTTGCAGACGCCGCAATCTTCGCCATGGCTCTCGTCAACATCGCGGGGCTTTACATTCTAATGCCGGTCGTGAAAGAGGAAATGAACTCCTATCTTGAGCGTTTGAAACGAGGAGAGATTAGAAAGACGAGCGGGTAACAACGTCGTTAGGTAGGCGGGCGTACTCAGAGCATCAGGTGCGAACCGTCGCAATAGGGCTCGTCGTCAGTCGTTTTGCAGCCGCATATATTGAATGTGCCCGTATAATCCACCGTGAATCGTAATGGCTCAATGCCCGTGTCCTTGTGTGAGCCATCGCAGAAGGGCTGGTTCTGGGAACGCCCGCACCGACAATAAAAGTAGGGCTTACCCTCGGTAAGCTCGACCTGATATGGGCCTTTTTGTGCAACGACCGCGTCGTCTGCCATACCTACCTCCATGGAACTGCACGTAGCGCGTCGTTCGGTCCGCGCGGGGGCGGAGTTTTCAAGTTCCATCGCTACCGGCTTCTGCGCGGTTGGACAAGTCCGGCGGAAAAACTATGCAGTTTCGTTAGCGTTCGAAGTGTCGCGGTTGGCGTGTCTCGACCGCAACAATGGCCGGGAAAGCGCGCGACACGGCGCGGTTGCCAGTTAAAAGCCCTTGCGATTAAACATGACTTCTATAGTAAGGATTCAAGGTTTCGT
>CAYOPW010000044.1:15629-24373 GCA_964405975.1 uncultured Hyphomicrobium sp. | reverse complement strand
GCGCCGGCCCTGCAGGGACCTCTTTGCATCCGAGGCCGACGACGAGAAGCAGCGCGAGAAATGCGGTGCGATAAAGCATCCAGACCTCCGATGGAAATCAGACCGTGCCCGATAACACATTCTCCGATGCTGCGGCAACGCGGGCTCGGAGCCTTTCCCAAGGCTATGTGACCCCGCGCACACATGACCTGCTGGAAGACACGTGCTTGCGCCGTGGGACGTACCGCTTGCCTTCGGCAGGAATATGTTCTGCCTTGTGCGGTCTCAAATAACTGTTGTCATAAATGGTGCCCCAGGCCCGACTCGAACGGGCACGCTGTTGCCAGCACCAGATTTTGAGTCTGGCGCGTCTACCGGTTCCGCCACTGGGGCTTAGGTGCAGAAGGCGCGCATCATAACGGCCGTTCTTTGGGCGTCAACGCGCCGTTGGCGGCAATCGCATGGAGATGATAGGCAACAATATCAATCGCCTCTTGCGGGCCGCGCCGGGAACCGCGTCGGCATTTGTGACAATGGATATGATGGAGCCCCGCAACGTTCGCAAGTCGATAAAGCCGTTGGGCCACGAAAAACGAGCCGTCTGACCCATTGCCACAACTCATACCGGACACGGTCTTTATTTGGGCGGGGTGCTTAAAGAATCCGTCGAATTCAGAGGCATGGAGCCCAAAGCCAAAGGTGCGTCGAAACCCAAACTCGCCTGAGGCGATACCCTTACTATTGGTCAGTTTCCCAGGAGCGGCTATGCAGCCCTGGCTTCGGCCGAGACCAGTTTAACGATATCAGCCATGATGTCATTGAGCTGGAAGTCTTTCGGCGTGTAGACAGCTGCAACGCCCATCGCCTTCAGCGTCTTGGCGTCCTCTGGAGGAATGATGCCGCCAACGACGACAGGCACATCGTCGAGCCCTTCACTGCGCATGAGTTCCACAACTTCCCGCACCAGCGGCACATGGCTACCCGACAGTATAGACAGGCCGACCACATGGACGGTTTCGTCAAGTGCGGCGCGCGCGATTTGCGCCGGCGTAAGGCGAATGCCCTCGTAGACAACTTCCATTCCGCAGTCACGCGCGCGCACGGCTATTTGCTCAGCACCATTCGAGTGTCCATCGAGCCCCGGTTTGCCGACGAGAAACTTTAATCGCCGCCCCAGCTTCGTTGACGCTGTCTCTACTGCCTCTCGGACATTTTCGAGGCCCGCGCCGTCACGCTGTGGTGCGGCCTGCGCAACGCCCGTCGGTGCCCGGTATTCACCGAATACCTTGCGCAATGTTGCGCCCCATTCGCCTGTTGTCACCCCGGCCTTCGCGCAAACGATGGACGGCTCCATAATGTTGCTGCCGTCTTTCGCCGCACGCTCCAGACCGGCGAGCGCGGCCTTCGCCGCGTCGTTGTCGCGTTGAGCGCGCCAAGCGTGCAACCGCTCGACCTGTTCTTTTTCGACCGCGGGATCGATGACCTGTATTGCCCCTTCGCCTGTGGAGAGCGGAGACGGCTCGGTCTCTGTCCAACGGTTGACGCCAACGACGATCTGCTCACCCGTTTCAATGTGGCGCAGCCGCTCGGTATTGCTCTCCACCAGGCGCCGCTTCATGTAGTCAATGGCTTCCACCGCGCCGCCCATGGCGTCGATCGTGGCAAGCTCTGCCCTTGCCTCCTCTTTGAGCTTGGCCACTTCCGCCGCGATTTCAGTTGAGCCGTCGAAGATGTCGCCGTAGTCCAGCAGGTCCGTTTCGTATGCGAGGATCTGCTGCATGCGCAGCGACCACTGCTGGTCCCACGGGCGGGGCAGGCCCAACGCCTCGTTCCAGGCCGGCAACTGCACCGCGCGTGCACGCGCCTTCTTGGACAGCGTGACCGACAGCATCTCCAATAAAATGCGATAAACGTTATTCTCAGCCTGCTGCTCGGTGAGGCCGAGAGAGTTCACCTGCACGCCGTAGCGGAAACGGCGAAATTTGGGATCGGTGACGCCATAGCGCTCCTTGGCGATCTCGTCCCACAAATCCACGAATGCGCGCATCTTGCAGATCTCGGTGATGAACCGGAGGCCTGCGTTCACGAAGAAGGAAACGCGGCCGACGACAGCGCCGAAATCTTCAGGTTTCACTTCACCAGATGCCTTCACCCGGTCGAGCACGGCCTGGGCGGTCGCAAGCGCATAGGCAAGCTCCTGCACCGGCGTCGCGCCTGCTTCCTGCAAGTGGTACGAGCACACGTTGGTCGGGTTCCACTTCACGAGCTCTTGCGTGGAGAAGACGATCGTATCCTTGATCAACCGCAACGACGGTTCGGGCGGGAATACGTAAGTTCCGCGTGATAGGTATTCCTTGATGATGTCGTTCTGGATGGTGCCCGTTAGCTTGGAACGGGATGCATCTTGTTCGTCGGCGACCGCGACGTACAGCGATAACAGCCAAGCCGCTGTCGCGTTGATCGTCATCGACGTATTCATCTGGTCGAGCGGGATGCCCGCGAGCAATGCGCGCATGTCGCCGATGTGGGAGATGGGTACCCCCACTTTGCCGACTTCACCCTTGGAGAGCTCGTGGTCGCTGTCGTAGCCCGTCTGAGTGGGCAGGTCGAAGGCGATAGAGAGGCCGGTTTGGCCCTTTGCCAGGTTTTTGCGGTAGAGCTCGTTCGACTTCGTTGCCGTGGAGTGGCCCGCGTAAGTGCGGAAGATCCAGGGTCTGTCGGGCTCCCGTTTTTCAGTGTGTTGCGGACGTGCGGGTCCCGCTACGCCGCTTTTATTCTCGCGCATGCCTCTTCCTCAACCGGGGCGATTAAGCGTGTTCACTTAACGTACCCGGCTGCAATTGCAATGCAAAACGAACTTTGGCGCAACGCGACCGGTGGGTCCGGTCACTTCGGGATTTTGTAGCTTTCCAGCCGCACCGTGTTCATTGCGCCCATTAGACGCAGAACGGCAACCATGATGATCAGTGCGACACTCACGCCAATGGTGCTGGCAAGAACGACGTTGGTTTCGTTCTCGGCCGTGATGTAGACACCGTGCTCCAGGAAGACATAGTTCGCGGCAAGCGCCCCCACCACGAATCCGGGCATAAGGGCCAGCGCCAGCATCCTTTTTGGCTGAACGAACATGAGCAGTAGCCCAGCCCAGCCCGAAAGGGCCGCCACGGACAGGAGGGTGAAAGTGTCAACTTCGACGGCCCGGGTCAGTACCTCGAGCATGGCAATTCCCTAATTTTTGGGCTCCGCAAAGGGTTTTGGGCCAGTGGGAGCGGACTACACGCTTCCCGATTAAATTGAACAGATATTAATTCTGAGTTGTTAGTAGAAGTTAATTCCGGGTTAAAGGGCTGCCCCTTGCCGGAGGTCCCCCTCTTCATTGCAGCGCGAAAACGTGCTTGAAACAGCCGGGAATTCGTGCGGCCATGTTGCCGCAGTGCAAAATCGGCCCGCCGGGGGCGGGATCGCAAGAAGGGGAGCCAGGAATGACGAGCCAAAGCGCCGCGACAACAACCGAAGCCGTCATGGGTGCGCCGGCGCTCGTTGCCGCCAAGAAGGATCTGTACGAGATCGGCGAAATACCGCCGCTCGGCCACGTGCCCAAGAACATGTATGCCTGGGCGATCCGCAAGGAGCGCCACGGCGAGCCCGACACGGCGATGCAAATCGAAGTGCTGCCAACTTGGGATCTGGACAGCCACGATGTCCTCGTTCTCGTTATGGCAGCCGGCGTCAACTACAACGGCGTGTGGGCCTCGCTAGGTAAGCCGGTCTCAACGCTGGATGCTCACAAAAATCCGTATCACATTGCTGGGTCGGATGCCTCAGGGATCGTCTGGGCCGTTGGCTCCAAAGTCCGGCGGTGGAAGGTCGGTGACGAGGTCGTCATCCACTGCAACCAGGATGATGGCGACGACGAAGAGTGCAACGGCGGCGATCCGATGTTCTCGACGTCACAGCGCATATGGGGATACGAGACCCCCGATGGTTCGTTCGCCCAGTTTTGCCGCGTGCAGGATCGCCAGTTGTTGGAGCGGCCCAAGCACCTGACCTGGGAGGAAAGCGCCTGCTACACACTCGTGCTGGCAACCGCTTACCGGATGCTCTTCGGTCATCGCCCGCATGTCTTGCGGCCGGGCCACAATGTTCTCGTTTGGGGATCTTCAGGCGGGCTCGGCTCAATGGCCGTGCAGTTGTGTGCCACCTCAGGCGCAAATGCGATCGGCGTCGTATCGGAAGATGATAAGCGTGATTTCGTCATGCAGCTCGGCGCGCGCGGCGTTATCAACCGCAAGGATTTTGATTGCTGGGGTGAATTGCCAAAGGTTGGCACGCCCGAATACGACGCGTGGTTCAAGGCGGCGCGCAAGTTTGGTGCCGCTATCTGGGAGACCACCGGCAAGGGCAACAATGTCGATAGCGTCTTTGAGCACCCCGGTCAGTCGACCTTCCCGGTCTCCGTCTTTGTTGTGAAGCGCGGCGGCATGGTTGTCATTTGCGCCGGCACGACGGGCTACAACCTCACAATGGATGCCCGCTACCTGTGGATGCACCAAAAGCGCGTTCAGGGTTCGCATTTTGCCAATTTGATGCAGGCCTCGCACGCCAATAAGCTGGTGATCGAGCGGCGCATCGATCCGTGCATGTCTGAGGTGTTTCCCTGGGATCAGATTCCCAAGGCGCACATGCGCATGTATCGCAACGAGCACAAACCGGGGAACATGGCCGTGCTCGTGTCGGCGCCGACGACGGGCTTGAGAACCATCGAGGACGTTATCGAGGCCAGCCAGCAAATGCACAAAAAGTAAATGCTGCACCCGAGTGCTGGCCAACGACGGCTGCTGTCAGGTCTCGACCTAACCGGCCCCTGCGCCCTTAGGCGCATGATGGGGCGGTGGTCGTTGGCCGTCGATGTGCATGACGCCCAAGCGCTTGAACTCATAGATGCCGCGATTGAGCTCAGCGCCCAGGATAACGATAACTGCCGTCAGCTGGAAGAAGATCAGCGCCACCATGAGCTGCGTGAGGCCCGCGTAGAACCGACTCCAGTCGCCGAAGTCGAGATAGTAAGAATAAACACTCGCGGCCACGAGCCAGAGGATCATCGACAACAGTACGCCGGGCCACACGTCCTTCACTCTGCGCTTGCCGGCGGCAAGCCAGAGATGGAATGCAATCAGCAGAGCAGCAATGACCACGACCGCGAGACCATAGCGAACGGCTTCTCCTAGCCACGTGCTGTCCACAAGTGGCTGCGCCAAGTTCGGCTCGACACGAGCGGCGAGCGCCGGTGCGACGATGACCACCCACGCTAAGATAAGCACAGCTGCAGCACTGATGAGCACGAAGAACATGCTGCGCAGCAAGCACAGAAAATAGGATCGCTCCTCTACGACGCGATAGGCGGCGTTGAGTGCGGTTCGCAATGTCTCAATCGCGGTTGTCGCAAAGAAGAGGGCAAGCCCTGCGCTCGCCGTCAGCAAGTCGATGCGGCTGTTGCCCATGATGGACTCCACCTGCGGAGCAATGCCGGCTGCGACTTCCCGGGGTAGGATCTGAAACAACTGCGCGACCGCTTCATTGGCGAGTTCGCGCCCGCCAAATACGCCGGCCAGCGCGCCTAAGAAGATGCAGAACGGAAAGAGCGAAACGACGAAGGAATACGCCATCGCTCCAGCCAGCGCGAATCCACTGTGCTCGTAGAGACGGTAAATGGCTTCCAGCAGAGTTCGGTAACGCTGCATTCGAGGTCTCCTTGATCTCGTCCGGCGGGAAGCTAGCCTTGGGCATGCGGCAGGTCTATGTCTGAGTTGCCGCGGCACTGGCCTTCTGGACCGTAGACTGAGGCCGTGCCCTTGATTAAACTGTACCGCATTGAATTGAATGGGAAAGGTGCGTCAGTTGCCAGTTGCGTCCCGGCGGCAAGAGAGCGTCGAAGTCATGCGTACGCCCGCATTCCCGCTGGCTGCGCCCCTCCGTACGTCTCTTATTCAGCGGATTAGCGATTTCGCATCTGCCCGCCACGCCGATCCCAAGGCACCCCTCCCGCACGATGATCTCACCCGGATTCGCGGCATTGGGCCAAGGCTCGCAGAACGCCTGAACCTCTTAGGCGTAGCGCGCTTCCACCAGATTGCGGCCATGTCAGCTCTCGACGTGCGGCGTTTGAGCGTAATACTCGGGCTTGGCCGGATTATCAGCTCTCAAGATTGGATCGGCCAGGCGGCGGTGCTGCGTGATGAGGCGCCCGCCACCTTAGTTGAAACTGACGAGCCGCAGCCCTCGGTCGCAAGGCCGACGCACATAGCCGGTGGTCTGCTTGATGCGCTTAGCCGTAAGGTAGGCATCGCATCTTCAGCTGGACCGGACACTAAATTTGATCTTGATGATGAACCTGAACGCGTGACGGAGCAGGCTGCCATGCCCCATTCGCCGGAAACGTTGAGCGACTTTTTTGCGGAGGACGGCGTTGACGACCGGTTTGTCGTTGGCGACGGCCCACCGCCGCTACCGTCGGAACTGCCTCAGGCAACTCTTCCCGATGCCACTGAGCGGGCCGACGAGCCCGAAGACGACGAGCACGGGTTGCGCATGATTGCGGCGCTCACGACGATGCCCAGTCTTGAGCCAGACTGCGCCGAGATCATGATGGAGGCGCCCGACATTATGACGGAGGAGGCCGACATCACCATCATCGAACGCGCATCCGTTCAGTTCGATGATGAGGAAGATGCGGTCCAGAGCGAGGCACTGCGCGTCAGCGACTTGCCGCTTATGCGCTCGAGCGAGGACGACTCAACCCAAATCAATGCGGCCACGCGCGCCTCGTATTTTGACGACCTAAACGAGGCCGTCGTGGAGATTGTTGACGTTGACGGGGGGGACGACGTCGATGATCTCCTTTGTCCCCAGAATGGTGCATCGGCGCGGCGCAAGTTCTTCAGGGCCCTGACGGGCAATGGCGGCTAAGGCGCGCGCCTTGGCCACACCCGATTGCCTTGACGGTGATGTCGATTATCCTGCACGCCAAACTCATGGTGGTGCGGTGCGTTGCCCGCCGGCAAATCAATTCAAAAGGAGACCACAATGGCGACCGCCGCACGCACGGCTGAGAAGAATATTCTTGCATCGGGTTCTGACACCCTACTTCAGCGCGCCGGCGACGCCGTCGCGGCGGCCGATAAAGTGCTTCAATCTGCCAAGACCGGTGTTCGGTCCAAAGTTCAAGAAGCCGGCAGCGTCGATGCTGCCCAGCACGCCGCGCACGGCCTTGCCTGGCTGGCGACCACGGTCGAGGGCCTGCGCCAGATGCACGTCTGGGCTGGACGCCTTTCAGAAGACGGTCGCGTTGGCGAGTTCGAGCAGCTCATCCTTGCGGCGGCCTTCGCAGAATATCTTGCGCAAATCGGCGGTGGTATTCCCATGTGCCAGGGCGAGATCATCCGACCCGAGGCGCTAGGCGTTTCCAAGGCCGACATTCGCAAGTTCGAGGACGACGTTGCGGATCTCATCTCAGTTGGCTCCAGCCAAGCCTCGAAATCGAAACTCGCTGAGCTGATCGCGGCACAGCCGGAAGCCACCACGTTTGGAGATACCGGCCTCGACGAATTGCACCGCGAGATGCAGGAACAGATGCGCCGCTTCTCCGAGGCCGAGGTTGTACCGCACGCGCACGAGTGGCACCTTGCCAACGCCTACATCCCGATGGAGATCATCGCCAAACTCGCCGAACTTGGGGTGTTCGGCTTGTCGTTGCCCGAGGAGTACGGTGGACTCGGCCTTGGAAAGGAGGCGATGTGCGTCGTCTCCGAGGAGCTGTCGCGCGGTTACATCGGAGTGGGCTCGCTTGGCACGCGTTCAGAGATTGCCGGCGAGCTGATCCTTAACAACGGCACCAAGGAGCAGAAGGAAAACCTTCTTCCCAAGATCGCCAGCGGTGAGATTCTGCCCACTGCCGTATTCACCGAGCCCAACACCGGCTCCGATCTCGCATCGCTGAAAACGCGGGCCGTCAAGGAAGGTGACGCGTACGTTGTCACCGGCCAGAAGACGTGGATCACACATCCGGTGCGCGCCGATCTTATGACCTTGCTCGTGCGCACCAATCCGGACGAGAAAGGCTACAGGGGTTTGTCCATGCTGCTGGCGAAGAAGCCGCGCGGCACCGATGAAGATCCATTCCCTGCGGAGGGCATGACGGGTGGCGAGATTGAGGTGCTGGGCTACCGCGGCATGAAGGAATACGACATCTCCTTCGACAATTTTAAAGTGCCGGCTTCGCAACTCTTGGGCGGCGCTGAAGGCCAAGGGTTCAAACAGCTCATGAATACGTTTGAGGGTGCGCGCATTCAAACGGCGGCGCGCGCCGTCGGCGTTGCTCAATCGGCGATGGACCTAGCACTCAAATATGCGCTGGAGCGCAACCAGTTTGGCAAGCCAATCTATGCTTTCCCGCGCGTATCAAACAAGGTGGTCATGATGGCGGTCGAGACTATGGTCGCGCGTCAGCTCACGTATTTCGCCGCGCGCGAGAAAGACGAAGGCCGCCGCTGCGATCTGGAAGCCGGCATGGCCAAGCTCTTAGGTGCACGCGTGGCCTGGGCGAATGCCGACAACGCCCTGCAGATCCATGGCGGCAATGGTTTTGCGCTTGAGTATCAAATCAGCCGTGTCCTGTGCGACTCGCGCATCCTCAATATCTTTGAGGGCGCGGCAGAGATCCAAGCCCAGGTTATTGCGCGGCGCTTGCTAGAGGGCGCGAATTAGAA
>CAYOPW010000044.1:0-15529 GCA_964405975.1 uncultured Hyphomicrobium sp. | reverse complement strand
CAGAGATCCAAGCCCAGGTTATTGCGCGGCGCTTGCTAGAGGGCGCGAATTAGAAGCAAGTAAAGGTGCGATGCAAGATCTGCAAGAGCCCCGCGTCGTTTCCCTTATCGCCAGCGCGACGGAGATCGTGCATGCCCTTGGCGCCGGTGAGACACAAATTGCGCGCTCGCATGAATGCGACTGGCCAACCGCCGTTCTCGAGCTACCGGCGGTGACGCGCCCGAAATTCAATGTGGACGGTTCCAGCCGCACTATTGATCAAGCCGTGCGTTCGCTTGTTGAGCAAGGTCTCTCCGT
The DNA here is from genome assembly GCA_964405975.1 of uncultured Hyphomicrobium sp. Lineage (GTDB taxonomy): Bacteria > Pseudomonadota > Alphaproteobacteria > Rhizobiales > Hyphomicrobiaceae > Hyphomicrobium_A. Next base: position 15,232 of record CAYOPW010000044.1, on the reverse strand, counting down.
CTACGCGGTCGACGCCGAATTTTTGAAGGCTTTCGCGCCAGACGTGATCCTCACCCAGGACCAGTGCGAGGTGTGCGCCGTGTCGCTCGCGGACGTGGAGCGCGCCGTTAGTGCCTGGACGGACAACGCGGTAAAGATCGTCTCGTTGCGCCCCCACACCATGGCGGACGTCTATGAGGACATCACACGCGTCGCGGTGGCGCTCGGCCGAACCGAAGATAGCAAACGTCTCGTTGCGAGGATGCAGGAGCGCATTGCGGCTGTTTCGGCGGCCGTTGCCGGTCGTGATAAACCACGCCTTGCCTTCATCGAATGGGTCGACCCGCCCATGTCGGGCGGCCATTGGATTCCGGAGCTGGTCGCGTCAGCCGGAGGCATCAATTTGTTCGGCGAGACTGGCGCACCTTCGCCGTGGATTCATTGGAAAGATGTTGCTGCCGCCGACCCCGATGTCATTCTGGTCGCGCCTTGCGGTTACGATATTCCTGTCACGCTGCGCGAAATGCGTGTGCTGGCTCACAAGTCCGACTGGCAGAATTTGCGGGCTGTGCGCGAGGGCCGCGTCTTCGTCGCAGACGGCAACGCGTATTTTAATCGCCCAGGTCCCCGGCTTGTTGAAAGTGCGGAGATCTTCGCTGAGGTGCTTCACCCTGATGTCTGCAATTTCGGCCACGGGGGTAAGGGTGTCATACCCTTTGGCGGCGAGGCCGCGGCTGCACGCGAAGCCATGCGGTCATGACGCGACGCTCAATCCTGATCACAGGTTGTTCCTCAGGCATCGGTCTCGCTTGCGCGCGGGCTCTCAATGCGCGCGGGTGGCGTGTACTGGCCACGGCCCGTAATGGGGAAGATATCCAACGCCTAATTGAGGAAGAGGGCGTTGAGGCGCTGCCCCTTGAACTTTCCGATCCCGCTTCCGTTTCTGCATGCGCTGAAGAGGCGCTAATGCGCACCGATGACAAACTCTTTGCGCTCTTCAACAATGCGGCGTTTGCGCAAGTCGGCGCGGTGGAGGACTTGAGTGCGGAGCTTTTTCGCCGCCAGCTTGAAGTCAATCTTGTCGCCACCCACGAGCTAACGCGGAGTATTCTGCCCTCCATGCGCCGTAATAACGAAGGGCGCATTGTGCAATGCTCGTCCGTGCTTGGATTCGTAGCGGGTCCGTATCGTGGGGCCTATTGCGCATCAAAGTTTGCACTCGAGGCGCTGGCGGATTCCATGCGGCTGGAGCTGCGCGATACAGGGATCCGAATTTCGATCATTCAGCCGGGGCCGATCTACAGCCGGTTCGTCGCAACGGCGCTCGCCCATTTTAAAAAGACTATCGACATCGAAAGCTCCCCCCATCGCGAGCTTTATCTTGAGCGCCTGAAACTTATGGAGGCCGGTGGTCAAAAGAGCTTCAAGCTACAGCCCGAAGCCGTCGCCTCGAAGCTTGTGCACGCGGTGGAAAGCAGCCACCCTAAGTCACGCTATCGCGTGACGACTCCCACTCACGTGTCGGCCGTTTTGAAGCGTATCCTGCCGACGCCACTTCTCGACCGCTTGCTCTTGAAGATGTGAAATGTATCCGGCTGCCACGCGACTCAAAGGCTTTGATTCATGCGGCGCAGGCGCTCAGCGAGCCGCCGCATTAGTTGCAATGCAAGCCTGGGATCTTTTTCGACCATGTAGAGGAACGCGCGTTCGTCAATGACGGCCACCTCAGTTGGTTCAAGGGCCACGGCTGTGGCGCTGCGTGGTGATCCGTCGAGGAGAGCTAGTTCGCCGAAAACTCCATTCGGGCCGACGTTCTCCAGTATGGTTCCGCTTGCCACGATGTTCACTCTGCCTGAGCGGACCACATACATGTGAGCGCCATCGTCATCTTGGACAAAAATCTTTTCGCCCGCCTGAAACGACTGAAGCGGAAATCCGCCTTGCGCCAAGTGCTCGAAATCGAAGTTAGTCTCGGTCATGTCATGTGCCATGCGACTGGGGAGGCCAGGAGCAAAGACTAGGCCCGGCCAGTCCTTGCGACAACTGCATCGAACGGGCCTTCTTAATCGCCAAACAAAATATGCCGCGTTGGCCGCTACCCTAAGGCGTTGCACTGCTGATACGCTCCAGCCCCAAGGCGCTTGAAATGTGCGCAAACAGCGCGACAAGTGCGCGTATTTTGCTATATCGGCATATACAAGGTTTTGGGGGGAGTAGGGTATGGCCCAGGGACAGGCACCTTCGACCACAAGTTGGGGCCGTGTCGTCGATTATATTTTCGGCCGCAATACGCTGATTGGGCTTGCATCCTTGATGCTGCTCGCCATCTCCGGCTTTGCCACCTGGCACGGAATGCGCGACTTCATAATCGGGGTTTCCTCCGCACCAGGGGCTCAGGAGCAACAGCTGCCCGGCGGCATTGCGTTCTCCAATGACATCCTCGTCATTGTCGTTGTCACTGCGCTCACGTTCCTAATGTGGCTGGCGCTGCGCGAAACGTTTGGCGCGCGGCGGCGTCTCACGGAGCGGCTGATTACGCTGCCGCTCTATTTGTTTCTCGCCGTCTGGTCGATCGGCTTTGGCTACGGGTTCTGGTGGAGCCTCATCGCCGGCGAGGAAGCCACGCGAACGAGCTTGGCTGGCCTTCAAGAGGATGCGCGCGATGCGGCTTCGGCAATTGCTGCGCGGCTCGATGCCGTTCAAGTCCAACTCGACAGCGTCGTGACGTGGTCCGATAGCCAGATGGCGCGCGAGGAGACGAGCGGCGGTAGTTGTGGCAGGCCGTCCGGCGCGGGCCGCGGCCCGCTATACAACGCGCGGCGCAGTGTGCGCGATTCCGTGGCTTCATTGCGTGACAGCATCGAGAACGCGTGGGTCAAACCGGTGAAGGCCGATCTGGACAAGCTCCAAAAAAGTGCGGCCGGCCTTGGCGGCGGCACCGTCGGAGAGCGTCAGCTGCGTTTTGAGGCGTTGGCATCAAGCATTCGCGGCAATGCGCGCAGCATTGCAGCGCGCAGCAATGAGCTGGGTGAGTCAACCGCGGCCGAGATGCGTGCGCTTGCCGCCGCGGTCTCCATTCCACCAGGGCAAAGCGGTTTTTCCTGTTACGACCCGACGCTGGCGCAACGGCTTATGCAAGCCGCCAACCAAGCCGACCAGCCTGTCAAATTGAGTTTGCGTGTGGCCACCTTCAACGAGGGGCCTGCCGGCGTGGCAAACGCGATCAAGCATCTGTGGCAGAACATAGGAGCGTATCTATCGAGCTTGGCCAACTATATTGTATCGGGTGGAAAGGATACGGGGGACGGAGACACCACGGGTGGTGCACCGATTACCGGGCGCAGCCTCATTGCTCTTCTTGCGACAATCGGTGTGGATCTTGGATTGCTTGCATTGACGGCGCTCAATCCCCCGTCGGTGGCGCCGCTGCGGCGCGACGCGCTGGCGCGCAGCCAGGCTCAAATACCGCATTTAACCGGAACTGTTATTCGCCAGATTGCAGGCGCGATCGAGACGGCCATAGCTCGCGCGCCCGGGGCCGACTTGGAGTGGGTGCGAAAACACTTCCTCTACCATGATGGCGCGTCGTACTTCATCATTCCCAACCTTTACAGCGTCGCCAAAGACAACAAGGCCGAAGAGCGCCGCGCGCTTGCTATGAACCAGCTTGCGGGCGTGCTGAGCGAGCTCGATCTCGTTCGTACCTTAAGCGAGTCCGAGCTGCGCCGAGCGCGCCAGTCCGAGGAGCGGGAGAGTCGCAGCACCGCTTCGGATCAAGACAAGGTTCGCAATCATGGGCTGTTCTCAAAGGGGCGGCGCGCGCTTGCGATCGCCGGCTGGAGTGAGGACGCCCAAAAGGACATTGAGGTCTTTCGTCTCGTCCAGCGCGAAGGTCTGACGCCCATCCTCACCGTCTTAAGTGAAGCCAAGATCGCTAAAGCCGAAGACGTTTCGCATAAGCTCACACACGAGGAGACCCGGCAGGCCTACATTGAGCACCTCAGCAAGGGGCTCGAACTAGATCCGGCGGCAAGGCCAGTGCTTGAGAAAATCGATGCCGACGAGGGTGTGCTTTCAGGTGCGATCGTAAACTTCTTCAGGGCCGAGCCCGCGATAGAGCAGCATGTTTACAAGGAGTTGTCGCAGCTCTCGGAACAACTCGCCAAACAGGATGATGTGATCACCAAGGCATGGATGGCGGATCCGAAAATTACTTATCTGCGCTCCGAGCTTGAGACATCGAGCATTCAACACGCGATGAGGGACTACTACACGCTCAAGACCATCAGTGAAGACTTATCCCGCATGAATAGCCATCCTGAGCTTCGCGCAAAGATCGATGAGTTCTTGTCTCCGGCGAGCCCGGTAACGGCGCAAGGCATCGTTGAAGCGATGGAAGCAGTTGGGACCTAAGCGCTTCAAGTGATCCATTCTTTACGCCCTGTGATAGGGGTGGCCGGCAAGAATTGTTGCCGCGCGATAGAGCTGTTCTGCGAGCACCACGCGGGCCAGTCCATGCGGAAGCGTCATGGCACCCAGCGAAAGTTTCATCGTTGCAGCCTTGACCGCCGTATGGCCGTGACCGTCCGGGCCGCCGATCAAAAACGCCAATGTCTTGGCTCCGCCGTCTCGCCGCTCTGCGATCCATTGTGCAAACGCTTCGCTCGAAACAGAGCGCCCGCGCTCTTCGAGGATGACGGTCACATCGGCGGCGCTCGCCGCCTTCAAAAGGCGCTGTGCCTCGTCGGTTTTTCGTAGGTGGGGCGTCGCAGCGCGTGCTTCGCCAATCTCAGCGAGCTTTATGGGACCCAATCCCAATGCACGCCCGGCCGCATCAAAACGTGCGGCGTATCGATCGTAGAGATCACGTTCGGCACCATCCTTCAGGCGCCCAACCGCTGCAATAATGAGGCGCATAAGCGCCACCTCCCGCTTGCCCCGCGGGCCGCTGAAGGTCGCAAGCGCAGCGCTGGGTCAGTGCGCGACGTGCTCGGCCGGCCGGTCCGCAGACCACATTTTCTCGAGATTATAGAATTCGCGCACCTCGGGCCGGAATACGTGCACGATAATGTCGCCGGTATCGAGCAGCACCCAATCGCAGGTGTCCTGGCCTTCGATACGCACCCGGCCGGATCCTTTGTCTTTAAGTTTGCGCTGGAGTTGCTCGGCAATCGCACCAACGTGCCGGTCCGATCGACCGGTTACGATCACCATGAAATCGCCGATGGAAGACTTTCCTGCCAAGTCAATCGTGACCACGTCCTCGGCTTTGGCTTCGTTGAGCCAGTGGACGATCTCTTTGAGCAGTGCGGCCGGATTTTGCCCTTCTGACAAAAGCTCGGCGGGAGGCGTACCCGATTGGGCACCCTCAAGTGCGGTTCGCATCGTGTGCTGGTTGTCCTTTCCTCATCCACCCCTGAAGGGCTGACGCCCAGATGCCGGCTTGGTTAGGCACAGCGGGCGCATGTTTCGGCAGGCGCTTTGCCACTCGATCCTGCCGGTGAAAAGCATAATAGTTCATCCAGGGCTGCATCAATAGTCCTCAGACCCCGAATTCAATGCAGTTTAGGGCCTGCTTGCATCGAACGTGTGACATTTTGGCACTCGATCACGGGCCGAGGCGGCCCCTCAGAGCGGTCGAAGATTGCTCCGACAACCGTGTACTGAGAAATACCCAGGCCGGTGGTTTGCGCGTTGGCAGCAAGGATGCGGCCTCTTCAGGCAGGCGCCGGGCGGCCATCCAGCGGGCTGCGGGTGAGGCCAGCGCCTTTAATCGCCAGCCGGGCCGATCGACAACTGCAATCGGCACTAAGCCTGTCATCTCGCGCCAATAGAGCCAATGGTGGAGTGTCGCGAGGTTGTCCGCGCCCATGATCCACACGAAGCGGACGCCGGGAAACCGCTGCCTGAGATAGAGCAGCGTCGCCACTGAATAGGGACTGCCGAGTGCAGCCTCAAAACCTGTTACGGGCATGGCCCGGCCTTCGGCGAAGGTGCAGGCGGACGCTTGGCGATCTGTCAGTGGCGGCAATCCGGCAGAAGGCTTCAAGGGGTTTGCCGGCGTCACCATCCACCACACGGCATTAAGGCGCAGCCGGCGCATCGCCGTATGCGCGCCTATCGCGTGCCCCTCGTGCGCAGGATTGAACGAGCCGCCCATGAGGCCAATGCGCTGACCCGGAGAGGTCAAAGGAGGCCGCGCCTTGAGGGAGGCGAAGCTATGAAGTGCGGATCGGTGCAACGGGACGACCACCAGTCATTTGATTTTAGCCACGAATAGTATGCGGTCGAGCGTCCGCGCGCGAGGCGATAACATGGTGAATTCGCGCCGAACGGTCTCGCAGATGCAAGTCCAACCGCTGCTGCTCTATCTGAACGAAAAAGCTCACACTGGTTTCGCCACTGGCTTAGTTCCGAGTTCCTTTAGCGTTTCGCCGTCACTGCGCTGCTCGGCCGGTTTGGTGGCCCGTGTGAGGTTGTGCGCGGTATTGACGATCGCGATGTGCGAGAACGCCTGCGGGAAATTGCCAACGAGGCGCTTGGCGTTCGGGTCATATTCCTCTGACAATAGGCCGACATCGTTGCGCAACGATAACAGCCGCTCATAAAGTTTCTTGGCGTCGGCGTGCCGGCCCAAGAGAATGAGATTGTCGGCAAGCCAAAAGCTGCAGGCAAGGAACGCCCCTTCGCCAACCGGCAGCCCGTCGCTTCCGTTGCGCGTGTCATAGCGCAAAACGAAGCCGTCGGCGGTGAGCTTGCGCTCTATCGCCTCGACGGTATTGCGAATGCGCGGATCGCTGGAGGGCAGAAATCCCACCAGAGCCATAAGCAACGTGCTCGCATCGAGGTCGTTGCCGCCGTAGTGCGCCACGAAGGCCCCGATCTCCTTATTATAAGCGTGCTCACATATCTCCTGGTGAATCCGGTCGCGAATCTTGTGCCAGCGATCCAGCGGCGCCTTTAGTCCGAAACGCTCCGCACTCTTGATGGATCGATCAAATGCGACCCAGGCCATCACCTTCGAGTATGTGAACTTTTGCCGCCCGCCCCGGGTTTCCCAGATGCCATCATCGGGACGCTCCCAAATCTCTTCCAGATGTTTGACGAGGGCAATTTGCAGCCCCCAGCCGGCTTCGGTGGTCATAAGCCCCGCTATGCGGCCGTGGTGTATGGCGTCCATGATCTCGCCATAGATGTCGAGCTGAAGCTGATCTGCTGCGGCATTGCCAATGCGCACAGGCTTTGCGCCTTCATAGCCGCCAAGCCAGGGCACCTCCCATTCGGTGAGGCGACGCTCGCCGGCGATGCCGTACATGATCTGAACCTGTTCTGGTGAACCGGCGATGGCACGAATGAGCCAGTCACGCCACGCCAAGCCTTCCTCGACGTGACCGGAGTTCATGAGCGCAAGCAGTGTGAATGTCGTGTCACGCAGCCAGCAAAACCGGTAATCCCAATTGCGTTGGCCCGTGAGCTGTTCAGGTAGTGAAGTCGTCGGCGCTGCAACGATGCCGCCCGTAGGCCGATAAGTCAGGGCCTTAAGCGTAATCAGTGATCGCGTGACGGCCTCGTCATAATCCGCGACGGGCTTCGACTTGTTGCACCAATCGCGCCAGAATTTCTCCGTTTTCTCCAGCGCCTTGTGTGGATCGATCGCCGGAGGCAGCGGCCGATAGGACCTGGAGTAGCTGAGAACGAACGGTATCGTTTGGCCGGCCGAAACGGTGAATTCAGCCACAGTCTTCATATCCTTGCCAATGAGCGGCACAGACGTGCGCAACAAGACACGGTCCGGTCCGGCAACTAGGCTCAATGTCGTATCGTCAACTCGGTGGACCCAGGGGACGAGAGAACCGTAGTCAAAGCGCAAGATCATTTCTGTGCGCATGGCGACCTGGCCGCGCTTGCCGATGACCAGACGAACGACATCAGATGAGCGGACGTCGCGCAGCGGCATGAAGTCTATAACGCTGACTTCCCCGTCCTCAGTCTTATGGATCGTCTCCAGAACAAGGGTGTTCTTGCGATAGGACCTTGTGGTCTTCACGTTCGGGTCGACAGGCGCGACCGTCCAATGGCCATTTTCCGGTTTACCCAGAAGCGCAGAAAAACATGCCCCGCCATCAAATCGCGGCCAGCACAGCCAATCGATGGCGCCGTGCTTTGAGACAAGCGCCGTCGTTTCACAATCGCCGATCAGGGCGTAGTCTTTGATCAGGGAAGCCGTGGCCGTATCTCCTCGTTCTTGTCCTTTGATTGCCGGACTCGCAATCAGAACGCAAGCGTTGCCGCTATTTCGGCCGCACCTGGCCAGTGCCGCGAACGAGGTACTTGAAGCTCGTCAATTGCTCAACGCCGACGGGTCCGCGTGCATGCAGCTTTCCTGTTGCAATGCCGATTTCAGCGCCGAAACCAAACTCGCCTCCGTCAGCGAACTGCGTCGACGCATTTTGCAATACGATTGCTGAATCGACAGACTTCAAAAAGTGCTCCGCGGTGGTTGCGTTGCTGGTGATGATCGCGTCGGTATGCTGGGTGCCATACTTGTCAATGTGTGCGATAGCTGCATCGACACCATCCACCGTTTTCACCGCGATGATGGTGTCGAGATATTCGGTTTCCCAATCAGCCTCCGTCGCCTCTTTCACGCGCGCGTCCGCTTTCTGGCTGGCCGCATCACCGTGAACTTCGCACCCGGCGTCCAAAAGGGCCTTGGCGAGCGCCGGCAGGACGTTTGACGCCGCCGCAGAATCGACGAGCAGCGTTTCCGTCGCACCGCAAATGCCGGGACGGCGCAGTTTCGCGTTGAGGACAATGGAAATGGCCATGTCGAGATCGGCGTCGCGATCGACATAGGTGTGGCAGTTGCCTTCCAGGTGCGCGAACACAGGGACGCGTGCCTCCGTCTGGACGCGTTCCACGAGACTTTTACCGCCGCGCGGCACAATCACGTCGATCGCGCCATTAAGTCCGGTAAGCATCAGCCCGACAGCCTCGCGGTCGGTAGTTGGTACGAGCTGAATGGCAGCCTCGGGCAGTTTGGCGGTTTTTAGCCCTTCAACGAGGCACGCATAAATCGCCTGGCTCGAATGATGGCTTTCCGATCCGCCGCGCAGGATCGCGGCGTTGCCCGCTTTCAAGGCCAGAGCCCCCGCATCTGCTGTGACGTTGGGGCGGCTCTCGTAAATGATGCCAATAACTCCAAGCGGCACACGCACGCGCTGGAACGCCAGACCGTTGGGACGTGTCCACTCCGCAAGAACAGTTCCGACTGGGTCGGCCAGCGCTGCAATATCGTCCATTCCCTTGGCAATGCCTGCAACACGGCTTTCGTTAAGCATCAACCGGTCGACAAATGCGGCCGGACGCCCTGCCTCCTGTGCGGCGGCAATATCTTTCTTATTGGCGGCAAGGATGGCGGGCGTTGCTTTCCTAAGGGCATCAGCAGCGGCCTTGAGTGCTGCGTTTTTTGCATCCGTAGGCGCGAGGGCGAGCTCATGCGCGGCTGCTCGTGCGCGCTGCCCGATCGCCTGCATGAGTTCTGCGTTCGCTGTGGGCTCAAGACGCACCGGCTTGTTCATGTCCTCTCAACTCAGTTCTGTGCGGCGCCCTTGTGCAGGGCCATGTCGTCGCGATGGATGAGCTCATCGCAACGTGACACTCCAAGGACGTCGATGATCTCTGTGCTTTTGCGTCCAATGATACGCTGCGCATCTACCATCGCATAGGCTATGAGCCCGCGCCCCAACTCGCGCCCGTCCATGGCACGAATGACGACCGCATCACCGCGGTCGAAGCTGCCTTCCAGACGAACAACCCCCGCAGGCAAAAGGCTTTTTCCGGCTGCGAGCGCTCTTTCCGCCCCCGCGTCGACGAAGACATGCCCCTTGGGTTCGAGCTGACCAGCGAGCCAGCGCTTTTTTGCAGTCAGCGGGTCGGAATTCGCTAAGAACCACGTGCATGCGCAGCCTTGGGAAATCTCGCCTAAGGGATTTAGCACTTTGCCGCTTGCGATCACCATGTGAGTGCCGGCGCTGAGCGCAATTTTTCCCGCCTCCAGCTTGGTTTTCATGCCGCCCTTGGAAAGTTCGGTTCCCGCATCGCCCGCCATAGCCTCGATCTCGGACGTGATTGCGGTAACGACATCGAGGCGCTGGGCGGAATACGCGCCGCCGGGGGGCGCTGTATAAAGCCCGTCGACGTCCGACAACAGCACGAGGCAATCGGCAGAAACCATGGAGGCCACACGGGCCGAAAGCCGGTCGTTGTCACCATAGCGGATTTCCGTCGTCGCCACTGTGTCATTTTCATTGACGACGGGAATTGCACCAAGTTCCAGCAGCGTCTCGATCGTGTAGCGCGCATTGAGGTAGCGACGGCGCTCTTCAGTGTCACCCAGCGTCAACAGGATCTGCGCTGCCGTCAGGCCGCGCGACCGAGCGAGTTCCTGATAGGCATGGGCAAGACTAATCTGGCCGACGGCGGCGGCGGCCTGGCTTCGCTCCAGCACGAGCGGGCCTTTGGGAAGCTGCAATTTGTGACGCCCAAGGGCGATCGCTCCTGAGGAGACGAGCACAACCTGTTTTCCATCGGCGACGAGCTGCGCCACATCATCCATCAGTGATGTGAGCCAATCCGATTTGAGCGCACCGGTACCCTTGTCGGTGAGCAACGAGGAACCGATCTTGACAACGATGCGTTGCGCCGTCGCCCACTCTGGGCGGGCGGCGCTACAGACGTCAGGGGCGGTGCGCTTCGATGCGGACATAAGGCAAGATGTGGCAGCAACAGGAGTTAAGAGGCGGATGATGCGCCGTTCGCATAGCAGAAAATGGGGTCAAGGGGGCAGAAGTTCAGTGAGTTTGGTGTGTATCGCGTATCGTCGCCCTAAGCTAAGGCCGCTAAGGCCGCCAAGGCTCGCTCGTATCGGACGACTCTGCCGCTTCACGTTTTTCTGCACGTCGGATTTCGCTGGCAAGCGCAAAGAGCGCGTCCTTAACGCCTTTCCCCGATACTGCCGACAAAACGAGCGGAGTTTTCGTTGCCGCTTTTTTGAGTGCCTCCAGCCGTTGGGCAAGCGTTGCCTCGTCGATGGCATCGCACTTCGACAGTGCGACGATTTCCTTCTTCGCTTCGAGCCCCGCGCCGTAGGCCTTGAGCTCGCGGCGCACGGTGCGATAGGTGCCCGCGACATCTTCCTCAGTGGCGTCGACCAGATGCAAGAGCACCTTCGTGCGCTCAACGTGGCCGAGGAAGCGCGTGCCAAGGCCGGCGCCTTCGCTTGCGCCTTCGATGAGGCCGGGAATATCGGCGAGCACGAAATCGACATCACCAGCGCGCACCACGCCGAGATTGGGGTGCAGGGTGGTGAAGGGATAGTCGGCGATCTTTGGTTTCGCAGCACTGACGGTTGCCAAGAACGTGGATTTGCCCGCATTCGGCAGGCCAACAAGGCCCGCATCCGCAATTACCTTGAGCCGTAGCCAAATGGTGAGTTCCTCGCCTGGCAAACCGGGATTGGCGTGACGCGGCGCCTGGTTCGTCGACGACTTGAAGTGCGCATTGCCAAATCCGCCATTGCCGCCCTTGGCCAGAAGTGCACGGTCGCCAGGCTTTTCCAGATCGGCGAGCAGTGTCTCCTGGTCGTCAGCAAAAATCTGTGTCCCAGGCGGCACCTTGATGATGCAATCGGCGCCTTTTGCACCTGAGCGATCGCGGCCCATGCCATGGCCGCCCGTCTTGGCTTTGAAGTGCTGCTGGTAGCGATAGTCGATCAGAGTGTTGAGGTTTTGCACACACTCCGCCCAAACGTCGCCGCCCCTGCCGCCGTCGCCGCCGTCAGGGCCGCCAAACTCGATGAATTTCTCGCGCCGGAAGCTGACACAGCCTGCGCCGCCATCGCCGGAAGAGATGTAGATCTTAGCTTGGTCGAGAAATCTCATTATGTACTCCAACGCCAGGTCGCCATGAAGGGCCGCCGGCGGACGTATTTTATCGTCTCGACTACACTGTCTCGCGCCTCGCACCATTGCGTGGAACGGCCCACGCGGCGAAACCCGAGTTTGGCAAGAACGCGCGCGGACGCCGCGTTGTCGACGAAATGCCCGCACGTTAAACGCCGAATGCCGCACTCGTTAAAGCAGTGGTGCATCAAGGCGCGCGCTGCTTCCGTGGCAAACCCGTTGCCCCACCATGGCTTCCCGATCCAATAGCCCATCTCGGCCTGAGCACCTTCGCCCTCGATAAAGCCGACCGCACCAATGAGATCGCCATTATATTCAACGCCGCGCACGAACTCGTCGGTGCCGATTGAGGCGATCCAGAGATCGGCATCGAGGAGTGAGTAGGGGTGCGGGATACGCGACGTCATGCGTGCCACATCCCAATCGCCAGCAAGCATCGTAATGCGGCTTGCGTCGCGCGCTTCAATGGGGCGGTAGGTTAAACGTTGCGAGCGCATTCTTCGCCGCGCTCCAATCCTGCATTATTCATTGGGGCCTAAAGATACGAAAAAAGGGATGCTGCAGCATCCCCTTTTAAACTTCGTTGGGCAATGCGTGGCAACTGTGCGCTAATCCGTTGCCCCGCTATCCTCTGAGCGAACAGAAACGTACACCCGGCCTTTTCGCTTGGTCCTAAACTCGACTGCGCCCTCGACCGTGGCAAAGATCGTGTGGTCCGTTCCTATGCCGACGCCTGAGCCCGGATGCCATTGCGTGCCGCGCTGGCGCACGAGGATATTGCCGGGAATGACATGCTCGCCACCAAAACGCTTCACGCCGAGACGCTTGGACTGTGAGTCGCGGCCGTTCTTAGACGAGCCGCCTGCTTTCTTTTGTGCCATGGATCAGATCCTCTGCGAGATGGCGGCTCGTTAAGCGCCGACGATGTTCTTGATGCGGACCTTGGTGAGGTCTTGGCGGTGGCCGCGCTTGCGGCGTGAATTCTTGCGGCGGCGCTTTTTGAAGGCGATGATTTTCGGCCCCCGTGTGTGCTCCACCAGTTCGGCAACAACCTTGGCGCCGGAGACAAGCGGCGTGCCGAATTTCGGCGTTTCAGAACCGCCAATCATCAGCACATCGGCGAATTCGATCTCTGCGCCAGCGTCGCCTTTTACTTTTTCAATGGTTAGAACGTCGTCAGGGGCGACGCGGTACTGCTTGCCGCCCGTCTTAATGACAGCGTACATAATTCTTTCCTTCGCATTATCCGCGCCCTACGGCGCCGCAGGGATCCTGCGGTCTTTGAGGATCGCCGGCATTTTGCGGCGAAGGGAGCCTCGGGCAGCGCATCTTGCGCGTCCGGACAAGTGCCGAACGCGATCGGGCCGCTTTATCGGCGAGGCGGGCAGAATTGTCAATTGGCCCCGGCTCTTGCGGTTTATTTGATCGAAATCAAGGTCCGGCGCGGAAGGCAGCCTCAATATATATTTGCTCAATTCGTCACCATTTGCCGTCTGGTCGCCGAACCGGCCGGTATCTGGGGGCTTGTTGAGCACCGATGCGGGAATGCCGTCCATTCGGGCAGTTTGCGTCCGGCGGACGTCATTCCCTTTATCTGCCACATGAAACTCTTTGGCTGCCGGTTCATCCATCGGCGGCCTCTTTTCTGTTGCGCTGTCATATGGCCGCCAAATCGCCGCTTGGAATTGCTGTCCGATATGCACAAATGACGAGTGGCGGGAAGAGCGGCTTGAAAGGCGCTTAGATGGTGCAGGTGACGCAGAGGGCCATACTGGGTCAAATCCCGGTGCATGATGTCGGGCAGGACTTTCCACTAGAGACGCTCAAGTTGGAGGAGGCGCGCGCGCATGCGCTTATCGACGGTGCGACCCGCCATGTGCCGCGCACGGCTCTCAAGTCGCTCGATGCCGTCTCACGGCGTTGGCTTGCAAAGCAAGATAACGTCCAACTTGCAGAAATCGATGCGGTGGCAGACCGCCTGCGCCGCCCCGGCGCCTACTTTCTTTCGGTCAACTACGAGTGGGGCTGCACGTGCCGCGTCGCGCCCGCGCCCGACCACGAAAGCGCCCGCCTTGTGCGCGTGCTCGACTGGCGAACGCCGGGGCTCGGCCGCTACGTTATTGCTGCGCGCATAACCGGTGCTGCGGGTCCGTTCGTGACGCTGACGTGGCCTGGCTATACGGGGATTCTCCAAGCGATGGCGCCCGGGCGTTTTGCGGCCGCGCTCAATCAAGCGCCAATGAGCAAGCCGCTGGGGCAGTTCTATCTTGATTGGGCGGTGAACCGGGCACGTGTCTGGCGTATGCCGCATCTGACACCTGCGCACCTTTTGCGCGAGGTGTTCGAGAACGCCATGTCGTTCGCTGAAGCCAAACAAATGTTGATCGAGCGGCCAATCTCCACGCCGGGGATCTATTCGCTCGCCGGCACCAAGCCGGGCGACACGGTCATCATCGAGCGCTCCGAAACCGAGGCGCGCGTGCACGAGGGTGCAAACGTTACGGCCAACCAGTGGCAGGCTGCGGGCTGGCATGGGCATGCGCGCGGCAAGGACAACGCGGGTCGCGCACGCCAAATGCATAGTGTCTCAACTGACCTGGATGCTCAATTTCCCTGGCTGGCACCACCAATCCTCAATGACAATACGCGCCTTGTCATGATCGCTGATGCGGCACGCGGGCAGCTGGTTGCGCAGGGTATCGAGGAAGAGCGCCCTGCAACCGAGCCGCTTGAGCTGGTCGCCTAGCCTGGCGCTGGCTTCTAGCTCTGCGCTCTGATTGACAGCCGTTTCATATTGTCAGACAGTTCTGTAATGACAGAAATAACCGTACATAGGGGGCGCCTGCCGGAAGCGATCGAACGCTTCGTCCTGCATTGGGGTGAGATGGGCGCCGTTTGGGGGGTCAACCGCTCGGTCGCGCAGATCCATGCCCTGCTTTACGTCTCCGACAAGCCGATGACCGCTGAGGACATCGCCGAGCGGTTGTCAATGGCACGCTCCAACGTTTCAACGAGCCTGCGTGAGCTTTTGAGCTGGGGCCTCATACGCCGTGTTCACGTCATGGGCGACCGGCGTGATCACTATGAGGCCGAGGGCGATATGTTCGAGATGGTTCGGCGTATCGCGTTGGGCCGCAAGTCGCGCGAAATCGATCCCACGCTTGGCATATTGCGCGCATGCGTCGCCGACGCGAAGAAAGATGCCCGTATCCCGGCGAGCGTGCGCAAGCGGCTCGGCGCCATGCTCGACTTCACGGAAACCGTCGACAAGAGCTTTGCAGAGATCATGC
>CAYOPW010000043.1:0-25172 GCA_964405975.1 uncultured Hyphomicrobium sp. | reverse complement strand
TCGTGCGATCGGCGCGAAGTCTGTAATGGCGGCCATGGCGCTTGATGACTGGTGGTGCGATAGGCGCGTGACCCGGCAATGATGGCGCGTAGCCGCCTATTCTCGTGTGCCGCCTTAAGCTGGAACGGGTCAATGTCGCATATACCATCGATCGGTGAACAAACAACATTCCCGCACGTCACCGAATAGTTTTCGCGCATCATCGTCTTCGACTCCAAGCGGCTTGGAGGGGCCTGCAAGAACCTGCCATGCCGGCGCGTCTTTCCCTCAGTTGCGTGGCAGTCGCACCACAACAGAAGCTGTTGAGTCTGTTAGGATTCGCACATTGAATCTCATTGGGACCACGATGCAGACAGAATGCCCTTTGGTCATCATTCGCTGGCAGGACAGCGCACAGCCTATCTCCGCATGGAAGTATCTGTCGGACCTGCCCAGCACCCGGCCCATCGAATGCGCGACGGTCGGCTGGCTTCTCAAGGACAATGATGACGTCAAGGTCATCTGTCAGAGCGTGGGAGATCTTCATAACCCCAATAACGCGCAAGCGAGCGGGATCATGACGATTCCCGCTCGCTGTGTGATGTCGATAGAGCGCTTGTCAGAGGAACGGAGGCCTAGCGCCTCTGCTGGGACTGGCCCCGCTGAGATTGCCGATCCGGATTCTGATTCAACACCGATGCGGCAAGTGTCTGGATCTCTTGTGGCGTGAGAGAATTTGGGTTTTGCAGCGCCCGTGATGCAATCGCAGACGCCTGCTGAGATGTACTTTGGTTTTGATTCTGATTTTGTGCCATGACTATTTCTCACTCTACTGATAGGGTTACTTGAATACGCCATACAACAGAATTCTTGTTAACATGGGCGCGTAAGTCCCTGCTGCCTAACCGAACAGCTCTGAACACGTTATCCACTTCTAAGTTTGCAGAAACGTTCAGATTGCCGGCGCGTTCGCCCAAGCAACGAGCACCGCGCTCAAAAGCCGGGCAATTCGTAACGTAGAACTGTGAAATTGCGATTGCCGGAAAATCTAGGCGTTACGTCTCAGAAGATAGGTATCCATAATCCAACCTCGCTCCGCCCTTGCTTGCTTGCGAATGCGCTGAATGTCGTCCGCAACCTCGCTCATTTTTCCGGAGATGAGAATCTCGTATTCCGTGCCGAGGTAGGCACCCCAATAGATCTCGACGTCTTCATCTTCCGTGGCTTTCAGACCTTCTCCTGAATCAAGCATCACGACGATGCTATCTGAGTCAGGCAGCCCCTCGGTAATTTTGCGCCCGGTCGTGACGTGGATTGATTCGCCGATCGTATTCAGCGCAATTTTGTGCCGCGCGGCCAATGCCTGAATACTGCTAATGCCAGGAATGATCTCGTAATCAAACTCCAGCGAATCGTCGCCACGTACGTTCTGCAGAATACGAAGCGTGCTGTCATACAAAGTGGGATCACCCCAAGTTAGAAAGGCTGCGCATTCTCCCTCGTGGACCTCGTCTTTGAGAAAGGACTTGAGCAGCTCCGCCCTCTCCTGATGCCATGATTGTACGCCAGCCTTGTAGGAGGCGGTCGTCGTGTCGCGAACCGGGCTGCGTACCGTGACGAACCGGTACTGGCGGTCTTTGATGAAGCGATCGCAGATCTCTTTGCGCAATCTAACGAGGTCGTCCTTTTCCTCGCCCTTCTCGAACACAAAGAACACATCGACTCTATTGAGCGCGTTAATCGCTTGGATTGTCATGTAATCGGGGTCGCCTGCGCCAATCCCTATAACTAAGACCTTCTTCATGATTGCAAACTTCTGTTTGAGAGCATACGAACCGTCCGGTCGGGCGACAGGGGTCGCCATTGGCAGCACGTCACCTAGCACGGCGGAACATTACGGGAAAACCGGTCCGGCCCCGTCAATGCCAAGAATAGTCCACGACGTGTTTGCTGGCAGGAGCGAAAGGCGCCGACGTGATCGAGGAATGGATAACGGCTCCATGTCAGCTTCCGTCTCGCAGCCACGCCGCTGCAGCCGAGGCGCGCCAGGCATCACTGACAAAGCCGCCAGGATCGCTCGGCGCACTAGAACGCTTGGCCGCCCAGCTTGCAGCACTTCAGCAAACTGAACGGCCGAGCGCCACAACGGCCCCAATATTGCTGTTCGCTGCCGATCATGGGATTACAGCGCAAGGCATATCGGCCTTTCCGGCTTCCGTGACCGTGCAAATGCTGCACAATTTTGCAAACGGCGGTGCCGCAATCTCGGTCCTTGCGCGCGAGCTCGGTTGTCCATTGCATGTGATCGATGCCGGAACGCTTGCTGCGACCGAGATTCCCGGCGTCGTGACCGATAAGCCGCGCTGCGCGACACGCGATTTTTCTTGCGAACCAGCAATGACGCATGAGGAAATGGCTTTTGCAATTGATGCCGGACGACGTGCAGCAATGCGCGCCATCAAGAGCAGCGCCGATCTCATTATTCTGGGCGATATGGGGATTGGAAATACGACGTCGGCTGCGGCCGTTGCAGCGGCGCTGCTTGACCAGCAATCAAGCGATCTCGCCGGTGCCGGAGCGGGCCTTGATGCACCGGGTGTGGTCCATAAGAGTAAAGTGATTGCGGCGGCCCTCGACAAACATGAACTGAAGCCGTCTGGAACCAAACCGCTCGACGCGTTGCGTTGCGTTGGTGGTTTGGAAATTGCCGCCCTGGTGGGCGCAATAATTGCCTCGGCGCAGCAGCGGGTGCCCGTTCTGATAGACGGTTTCATTGTGTCTGTGGCCGCGCTTGTCGCCGTTCGCTTGAATTCATCATGCCGGCCCTGGCTTCTCTTTTCCCATCGTTCCGCCGAACCGGGTCATCGCATCGTTTTAGATGAACTCGAGACGGACCCTATTCTTGATCTCGGACTTCGGCTGGGCGAGGGCTCTGGCGCGGCAATCGCACTCCCAATTCTACGGCTAGCGTGCGTCCTGCATTCGCAAATGGCGACGTTTGATGAGGCCCGCGTCGACGGGCGCGAACCATGCCGCTGATCGATCTCATACGCCACGGCGAGCCCGATCACCCAGGCCTCCTTCTTGGTCGCACCGACAGCGCCTTATCGGCAGCCGGCTGGAAACAGTTTGAGCGTCAGACCTCAGGCCGAGAGTGGTCCGCAGTCGTCTCATCGCCACTGCGCAGAGCGCGCGAACCTGCAGAAAATTTGGCTCGAGAGCGCCATCTCGAGTTAGCCATAGATGCCGATTGGTCCGAACTGGACTTCGGTGATTGGGATGGGCGGCCGATCAGCGATTTGAATGCCGATGGCAAAATTGCAGAGCTGCTCGCCGCGCTCTATCGAAGCTCACAAGCACCCGGGCCACCCAATGGCGAGAACTGGCAGGATCTTCAAGCGCGAATTGCCCGCGCGCTGGACCGGCTCGTTGGAAAAAGAAGCGCAGAGAATGTACTCGTGGTCACGCACGGAGGCCCCATCCGCGCCGTGCTAAATTTGGCCTGCGCCATGCCCTTCAATGCGCTTTGGGCACTGAGAATCGACCATGGCACGCGTGTCACCCTACGCGTAGAATCCAGTACAGAGGCATCGTTTTGGGGTGAGATTGTCGAGATTGTCCAGGCATGACGTATCGACGCTTCATTGACGCGTTGCAGTTTCTCACCCGGTTACCAGCACCGCGCGTGAGTGATTCTGAGCCGGCTGATCTTTCGCGTTCAGCGGTGTGGTTTCCCGTCGTGGGGGCGATTATTGGTGTTGGAGTCACTGCTGCCGTCTGGATAGGGGGCCACGCCTCGCCTTGGATCGGCGCATTTCTCGGCGTCCTCGTATGGGTTTGGATCACAGGCGGTTTGCATCTAGATGGGCTGGCAGACGTCGCGGACGCGCTTGGCGCGGCCCATCGCTCCCCTGCGCGCTTTGTCGAAGTCATGCATGACCCGCACGTCGGCACCAATGGCGTGATCGTGATTGCGCTGCTGCTGATGGCCAAACTGGTACTACTTTCCCAAATCCCGCAATCGCAGATGTTGCTTGCACTCATTCTTGTGCCTGTGTGGGCACGGTGGGGGCCGCTCGCGTGGAGCTTGATGCTCCCACCCTTATCGCGGGGACTGGGCGAGCGCTTCTCTCGGGAAATCAATAGTACAGGTGTTGCCGTGTACGGTATTGCGCTCACGTTGATCAGCGCATGGTTGGGCCCCGTCCTCATTGGAGCGCTCGTGATCGTTTTCATCATCGCCGCTTACTGGAAGTACCAGCTCGGCGGATTGACCGGGGACTGCCTCGGAGCCAGCATTGAGGTGATGGAGACAGCACTCCTATTCCTTATCGTAGCGGGCACAGCGTTCTCGTGAATTGCGATACCTGCCGTACACTTACTCAGCGGACGCGGCGCGGAGCGCCTGTTCCAGGCGCTGCCACGCTTGTTCCGGCCCAGGCAGGCCTAAACGCAACCATGTTGGCTGTTGGGGAAATCTGCGCACATAGATACCGTGCTCCCCCAACGTCTCTGCAATGCCTTGGGCGTTGGGATGGGCCACGAGCCGAAAGAGCGGCGTGCCTCCGGCGATAGTGCAGCCGGCGTCAACCAGCATGGCATCCAGCCTTTGACTATCCTTCTCTAGCCTCTTGCACGATAGCCTAAGCCAATCCTTGTCAGCCAAGGCTGCCTTGCCGATTGCCAACGCAGGTCCGGAAACGGCCCAGGGACCGAGACGATCCCCGAGCAGGCAAGCCATATCTTTGTTCGCGACAGCAAAGCCAAGGCGCACGCCGGCAAGACCATAAGCCTTGCCAAAAGATCGCAGCACGATGGTTGCCGGCGGCAGTTGCGAAACGATGCTGGTGCCGTCCGGCATAACGTCGGCAAAAGCCTCGTCGACCACCAAAAGCCCGTCGCGAAGAGCAAGCGTACCTGCAACGCTGCAAAGCGTATCAGGAGTTACCATGCGACCCGTTGGATTGTCGGGGTTGACCACAACAATAATGTTTGACGAATTCGCTTCCGAAAAGTCCTCAATTTCGATCGTTTCATGCCCTTCGCGTGCCCACGCAGCAGCGTGTTCACCGTAAGTCGGGCCTAAAATCGCAACTCTAGACTGGCCGCGGAGGCGAGGAATGATCTGAATGAGCGACTGTGCGCCAGGCGCGGGCACGATCATCGCAGGTTCGGCAGCGCCATAGTGCCCGGCTGCAATTTCGCGCAGTGCCCACTCGTCCGATTTTTGTGGAAGGCGCGACCATGTATCCGGAGAAAGTTTCGGCAAAAGATAAGCTTGGGGATTAATCCCCGTCGACAAGTCTATCCAAGGCTCAGGTGCTTTAGGAAATTGTTGGCGTGCCGCATCGAGGTCGCCGCCGTGCAGGACCGTTTCCGGTAGCGTCAAAGCCATGCTAGCACGCTCCCACCTGCCGCTGCCCGGATCGAGACGTCATGTACGCTTTACTCGCACTCATCGCATTGGCCTTTGAATCCGTGATCGGATATCCGCATTGGTTGTATCGCGCCATTGGCCATCCGGTGAGTTGGATCGGCAGGCTGATAGCATGGTGCGATCAGGCTTGGAACGTTGAGCGGCTTTCGTTACGGCGCAGGTGCATAAACGGGACCGCTACGATTGCCTTGTGCCTCGCAGTCACAGCGCTCGCAAGCCTTGCTTTGACGTTCTTGACTTATCGCATTTTGCCAGCGCCCCTGGACCTTCTTCTCTTGGCGTTTGCAGCAAGTTCACTAATAGCGCAGCATAGTCTTCGCGCACATGTAAGTGCCGTAGCTGATGCGCTGGGACATCGAGACCTTGAGAGTGCCCGCATTGCGGTGGCGAAAATCGTCGGCCGGGACCCAAGTTCACTGGACAAGGCCGGCGTTAGCCGTGCGGCCATTGAAAGCCTTGCGGAAAACCTTTCAGATGGCGTGACCGCGCCCGTTTTTTGGTTGGTTGTTGGGGGGCTGCCTGGTGCCGCACTCTACAAGACGATCAATACCGCTGACAGCATGATCGGTCATAGAAGCCGCCGCCATTTGGCATTCGGTTGGGCCGCTGCTCGTCTTGATGACCTCGTCAATCTTCCCGCCTCGCGGCTCTCAGCGTTGTGGATCGCTGCAGCCGCGTATCTTTCCTCGACCGCAACGGGGCGCGGCGCCATAGAAGCCGTTCGTCGCGATGCGCGCCGGCATCGCTCGCCGAATGCCGGTTGGCCCGAGGCCGCCATGGCGGGCGCGCTCGGCTTAATGCTTGCCGGCCCGCGCGTTTATGATGGAAGATTGTTGGAGGATTATTGGATGGGCGACGGCCGCACCGACGCCGGTCCCGAAGACATCCGCCGCGCCCTCAAGCTTTATCGAACGGCGTGCACGATACAAGCCGCAGTCGTCGCACTGCTTGCCGTCGCCCTCAGCTTTTGAGTTGCGGCTTGCGCACGATTGCTAAGAGAGCATCGCAATCGATGTGACGGCCCATGTGCTGGCCAAGCGCATCAAGCGTTGACTCGATCTCGTTCTCGTATGCGACGGTAGCGCTCCCAGCGCCGGCACGCTTCATCCAGAGGCTGCGCTGGCGATCATCAGAAAACAGCCCATGCACGTGGCAACCCATGACGCGCCCGTTGCTACTGGCCGCGCCATCGACGCGGCCGTCGGTAAATTCGAGGACAGGCCGCTGGCAGTCTGGCCCCGTGCTTCGGCCGACATGCATTTCATACCCCTTGAAAGGTATGCCGTCCCCGGCGCTCTGACCGGAAACCTCGACCAGAAGCTTCTCCGTCGAGATTTGCGTTTCAATGTCTAAAAGCCGAAGTCCCTCCGTGACCGTGACCGAACCTTCGACGCCGTGAGGATCTGAAATTGTCCGGCCCAGCATTTGATAACCGCCGCAGATACCGAGAACATGACCGCCACGACGCACGTGAGCCTGCAAATCGATATCCCAACCGGCCGCACGAACGGCTGCCAAATCGGCGATTGTGGCTTTGGAGCCGGGAAGGATGACCAGGGCAGCGTCACCGGGAATTGGAGAGCCTGGCTGCACGAACACGAGGTCCAGACCGGGCTCGAGGCGGAGCGGGTCGAAGTCATCGAAGTTCGAGATACGCGGATACGCAAGAACGGCGACGCGAACTTTCGCCGTTGGCTTGGCTTGGTGCCCCTTGTCGAGACCCAAAACGTCCTCGGCTGGCAGACGATCTGCTCCCTCAAAGAAGGGAACAAGACCAAGCCCCCGCCAGCTGGTCAATTCGGCAACTTGCGTCATCCCCTCGTCAAAGAGTGAAGGGTCGCCGCGAAACTTGTTGACGATGAAGGCCCGGATCATTTCCGCATCGTCCTTGGATAGTACGGCTTGTGTCCCAACGAGGCTTGCAATGACCCCGCCGCGGTCAATGTCGCCGATGAGAACGACCGGAACGCCCGCGGCCCGTGCAAAGCCCATGTTGGCAATGTCACCCGTTCGCAGATTGATCTCGGATGCAGATCCCGCCCCCTCGACGAGAACAATGTCGCAGTCGGCACTTATGCGGGCGAAACTGTCCAGCACGGCGTCCATGAGCTGCGGCTTCAAGGACTGATATTCGTCTGCCTTCGCGTTTCCAATGACGCGCCCCTGAATTACCACTTGGGCTCCGATCTCGCTTTGCGGTTTTAGAAGCACAGGGTTCATGTGCACGCTTGGCGCCTCGCCAGCGGCGCGGGCCTGCAGCGCTTGCGCCCGACCGATTTCGCCGCCTTCCACAGTCACGGCGGCGTTGTTGGACATATTCTGCGGTTTGAAGGGTCGTACGCGAATGCCTTGGGCCTTGAAGTGACGTACAAGTCCGGCGACGACTAACGACTTGCCGACGTCAGAGCCCGTGCCCTGGAACATGATGGCTTTCGCCGGCATCAGAATTCGATGCCTTCTTGGGCCTTAACACCTGCCGAAAAGTGATGTTTTACAAGGCTCATCTCGGTCACGAGATCAGCGGCCTCAATGAGCTCCGGCTTTGCATTGCGCCCCGTGACGACAATGTGCAGATCCGGCCGCCGTTCTGTAAGTCCTGCAACGATCTCTTTCAGATCGAGGTGACCGTAACGCAGCGCGATGTTGAGCTCGTCAAGAATTAGAAGGCGAATCGAAGGATCGCCCATCAACTCCTTAGTCTTCGCCCACGCGCGCTCGGCAGCTGCGACGTCACGTTCGCGATCCTGCGTTTCCCACGTGAACCCTTCACCAAGCGTGTACCAAACGACGTAATCGGGAAACTTTTCGATCGCTTTGCGCTCGCCTGTCTCCCAGGCGCCCTTTCCGAATTGCACCACACCAGCTCGCAAGCCGCGGCCCAGTGCTCGCAGTAGAAGCCCAAACGCAGCGGTCGACTTGCCTTTGCCTTTGCCTGTGTGAACGATCAGCAAACCCTTTTCGATCGACTTGGATGCAACCTCCGCGTCCTGAACGGCTTTACGATTTGCCATCTTGGATTTGTGGCGCTCCACCTCTTTGGTCTTTTCCGCCATTGCCTTTCTGCCTCACTGCAAATCGCTACTTCAGTGTCAGAGGAAGGCCCGCAGCCACCAACACGACACGATCAGCAATTGTAGCGACGCGCTGATTGAGCTGACCCTGGGCGTCGCGAAACGCGCGGGCGAGTTGGTTGTCCGGCACAATACCTGAGCCAACCTCATTTGAAACAACAACGGTCGGCCCATCGGCCTCGCCGAGCGCGGCAAGCAGGCGATCACTTTCCTCAGCGACATTTCTCGTCGCGAGTAGAAGGTTGCTCAGCCACAGCGTTAGACAATCGATCAGAAGAGGTTGCCCGCCTGCTCCGTGATTTGCAATTGCCTCTGGCAAGTCGAGCGGCGCCTCAACCGTCCGCCATTTCTCGCCCCGTCGTTTTTTGTGGTCGGTAACACGCGCCTCCATCTCGTTGTCGAGCGCCTGTGCGGTCGCAATATAGATCCATGGATGCGGCGCTTTGGTCAGAATCTCCTCAGCGTACCGACTCTTACCCGACCGCGCGCCGCCGAGAATAAGGGTCAAACGGGGCAGGTGGCCTGCTGATATGCGCGGCGAATTCAATTGACGAGCCTTGGATCGAACCTTTATCAAGCCTTGGACGGTTCCCCGCAAGGGGATTGAAAGGGAATGCGGTAAGCCTTAGAGGGCCAATCCGCAACTGCCCCCGCAACTGTAGTCGGCGAGCCGAAGGCCAAGGTACCACTGGGAATCCGGGAAGGTGGCCTGAGGCGGTGAACCGAGAGTCAGGAGACCTGCCGTCGTTGTCGCAGCTCACATGGCCCCGGAGGGGTGGTCGAGGAGGCTCATTTGACTACTCAAGTTGATACGATATCTGTCGTCAGTGGCAGCGAACGGACCGGCGCTCTCATGGCCGCCGCCATCGCGTTCGTTTTTGGGATTGGCCTCGTCTATACGACGGGCTTTGCGCATCCGTCCGCAATTCACAATGCGGCGCATGACACACGTCACGCGCTCAGCTTTCCCTGCCACTGAGGAATAGATCATGATCACCCGCGTTTTGGCCGTCGGCCTGTTGGCCGGGCTCTTTGCTGGACTCGCTGTCGCGGCTCTGCAGTCCTTCACGACCACGCCGCTCATCGTTGCAGCAGAGGTTTTCGAAAACGCTTCAGAGCCGAAGGCAGTCACCGCCGTACTTGGTGGGCGCGCCGATCCTATCTTCGCTGCCACTGAACCTCGCCTTATCCTTGTGCACGGAGACGCGCACAACGACGAAACGCCCGCTAAACCCGGCCAGGAACAATGGGCGCCGCAGGATGGCTTGGAGCGCACTGTTTTCACCAGCATCGCAACGATCTCCACTGCCGTCGGCTTCGCCCTGATCATTCTCGCGGGAATGCTGTTTTCCGGCGACGTGATCAATGAGCGGCGCGCAATGGGTTGGGCAGCCGCAGGCTTCGTAGCGGCCGGCCTTGCCCCCGCCGTCGGCCTCTCGCCTGAATTACCAGGCATGGCTGCCGCCGACCTCACCGGGCGTCAAGAATGGTGGCTTGCCACTGTCTTATGTACCGCCATATCCCTCTGGCTTTTTCTTCGATCAGACAACAACTGGCTACGACTGCTTGCCGTACCGATTGTGCTGGCACCCCATGTTTGGGGCGCCCCGCATCTCGCAGAGTCGCACACGAGTGCGGTCCCGCCTGAATTAGCGGCGCAGTTCGCAGCAACCTCGCTCGCCATCCAAGCGACGCTTTGGATTTTGACGGGCTTTTTCGTTGGCTTTCTTTGGCACAAGCTGGGCCATCTCAACGCGCGCTCAGCCGCCTAGCGCCAACAGTTTGGACGCGAGGCGCCCATGACGGGACTTGGAGTTACGATTTTCGTATGCGTCTCGTGCCGGCGCACCCTGCATGACGGCCAGTCGTACGACCATCCGGGCGAGGAGCTGGTGCCAGCACTGGAGTCTCGTCTTAAGGATGCAGGCGCAGGGAATGTCACCGTGACACCCGTCGAATGCCTGGCTGTGTGCAAGCGACCGTGCACGGTCGCCGTGACTGGCCAAGAAAAGTGGGGCTACATCATTGGCGATCTCGATCCTGAGCACCACGCCGGCGAGGTCGTACAAGCGGCTCTCGCTTATCAGCGCTCCGAGGATGGAATTGTCCCTTGGAAGGATCGCCCGCCGACCTTTCGCAAGGGTGTTGTCGCGCGCATGCCGCCACGAGGCTTTACACAACCGGAATCGGAGACGGTATGACCACGCTCGCCAAAGTTCCCTGCAGCATTGTCACGGGTTTTCTGGGCGCAGGAAAAACAACGCTTGTGCGCCACGTCCTGGAAAACGCCGGCGACCGCCGCCTTGCGGTCATCGTCAATGAGTTCGGTGATGTGGGCATCGACGGAGAAATCCTGAAAGGCTGTGGCGTCGAGAGTTGTACTGGCGAGCGCGTTGTCGAACTGTCTAACGGATGCATCTGCTGCACCGTCGCCGACGATTTTGTGCCAGCCCTTGAAGCGCTGCTGGCACTCGACTCGCCGCCTGAGCATATTCTTATTGAGACGTCCGGTCTTGCGCTGCCCAAACCGCTGGTTCAGGCGTTCAACTGGCCGGCGATTGCTTCGCGCGTCACGGTCGACGGTGTCATCGCCGTTGTCGACGGCGCGGCTGTGGCAGCCGGGCGCTTCGCTGATGACCCGGACGCTCTCGCCCGTCAGCGGGAAGAAGACCAATCGCTCGACCACGACAACCCGCTTGAGGAGGTGTACGAAGATCAGCTTCTGTGCGCCGATCTCATTCTACTCAACAAGACTGACATTATGAGCGCGGATGATCGTGATCGCGTGAGCGGTGAAATCAAGGAAGCGATCCCGCGTGTCATCAAGGTCGTCGAAACGCAAAGCGGACGCTTGGATCCGGCGGTTCTGCTCGGTATTGGTGCTGGAGCAGAAACAGATCTGGCGGCAAGGCCCTCGCATCACGACAATGAGGCCGAGCACGACCACGACGAATTCGAGACGTTCATTGTCGAGATTCCCTCGGCGGAAAGCCCCGACGACGTTGTCGACCGAATCGCGCGCGCCGCCACCGCACACGATATTCTTAGGGTCAAAGGATTTGCAGATATCAAGGGCAAGCCAATGCGCTTGCTGATCCAAGGCGTAGGCGCACGTCTTCAACATCAGTTCGACCGTTCATGGCGACCGGATGAGCCACGTAGCGGGCGCCTCGTCGTCATCGGCCAGAAAGGCCTCGATCGCGAGACAATCTCGCGCTCCATCGCAGGTGACTAGTAAAGCGCATGCACTTGCTTGCGACAGAAGTTGGAACGCTGGACGAGATCGAAACAGCCATCGATCTTGCGCAGACACCTGCCGACGTTGTCGTACTGTCCTTTAGCGACAGCGATCTTTCTGCGCTCGCGGCATGTTGGAAGCAAGAGCGGGGCGTGCTTCCAAGCTTGAGGCTGGCGAGCCTCAAAAGGCTCCGTCACCCCATGTCAGTCGACCTCTATGTCGATAGTGTC
The DNA here is from genome assembly GCA_964405975.1 of uncultured Hyphomicrobium sp. Classification (GTDB taxonomy): domain Bacteria; phylum Pseudomonadota; class Alphaproteobacteria; order Rhizobiales; family Hyphomicrobiaceae; genus Hyphomicrobium_A. The sequence continues at coordinate 13,217 of CAYOPW010000043.1, read as the reverse complement.
ATCGCGCACGCGCGTCTCGTTATCGTGCGCAGCCTTGGCGGGCTTGACTATTGGCGCTACGGCTTTGAACGGTTGGGCGAGACCTGCAAGAAAAACGGCATACAACTTGTTGCTTTGCCGGGCGACGATCGGCCTGACCCAAGGCTGGAAGCGCTCTCGTCAGCGCCGCCGGACGCCGTTGAATCCTTCGACCGGTATTTTCGCGAGGGTGGCCCCGACAACATTGGCAACGCGCTCCACCTGGCGGCCAATCTCCTCGGTGCCAACGCACATGTCGAAGAACCTTCCCGTCTCGGCGCGGCGATCGGCTTTTGCGCAGATGGAACGACATGCGCCCTCAATGACCTTCCTGCCGACGGCTCGGCTCACCCCACGGCACTCATCGTCTTCTATCGCGCAAGCTTGCTTGCGGCCGACACCCGGCCCATCACTACATTGATGCAAGCGCTGGAGGGTGAAGGGCTTGCGCCATTGGCAGCCGCTGTAACGAGCCTGAAGGACCCTGAGGCCGGTGCGCTCGTCGCCTCCTTGATCGCGCGCAGCCGGCCTTCTGTCATCATCAACGCCACCGCCTTTTCCGCATTGCGCAATGATGACACGACCGTTCTCGATGGTGCTGATTGTCCGGTGCTGCAAGTTGCTTTGGCCGGTTCTCCGCATGAGGCGTGGCTGTCTTCGTCCCGAGGACTTTCGCCAAGTGATCTAGCCATGAATGTTGTATTGCCGGAGCTCGATGGCCGTATATTCACGCGCGCGATCTCATTTAAGGCCGAAACAGCGGCCGACCCTGCCCTGCAATACTCAACAGTCATCCACGAGAGCGCGGAAGATCGGATTCGGTTCGTCGCAAAGCTTGCCGGCGCGTGGGCGCGGCTTGCTCATAAGCCGCGCGAAGAGCGCCGCATCGCACTCGTCATCTCGGACTATCCTGCGCGCGGCGGACGCACAGGCTATGCCTGCGGGCTCGACACGCCGGAAAGCGTGCGCGAGATCGTGAGCCTGCTCGCAAGTGCCGGCTACGAGACCGGAGGGACAACGTGGCCTGCGAACGAAATCATCACTCGTCTTACAGACCGAAATGCGAGCGATGTCCTCTCCGTCTCACTTGCGGACTATCGGACGTGGATCGCAGCACTTCCCGCAAGTGTCGGACAAGAGATCGAAACCGTTTGGGGCGCTCCAGAGGCCGACCCCGCTATCCTAGACGGGAGCTTTCGCTTCCCATGCCTGCGAGCGGGTAACATCACTGTCCTTCTGCAACCCGACCGCGGCGCGCGCGGCGATCGTAAGCAGGGCTACCACGATACCTCATGTCCGCCACGGCACAGCTACGCGGCCCTTTACGCAGCATTGCGTCATTCTGAATTGATCGATGCGTTGGTTCACGTCGGCACGCACGGCACGCTGGAGTGGCTTCCCGGCAAGGCCCTGGCGCTGTCTGAGGAATGCTTCCCTGAGGCCCTGCTCGGTCCCACTCCGACGGTTTACCCTTTTATCGTCAACAATCCCGGCGAAGCGGTTCAGGCCAAACGGCGCATCTCGGCGGTCACCATAGGTCACCTGACGCCACCCTTGTGCGAGGCGGGCCTGTATGGGCCCATGACTGAGCTTGAAGGATTGATCGAAGAGTACGCGGAGGCCGACGGCGTTGATCGCAGGCGCATCAAGCTGCTCGAAGACGAGATTCTGGAGCGTGCGTGGCGCTCCGGCCTGGCGCATGATTGCGGTGTTGCCAAGAGCGACGCGCCAAGAGACGCCATAGCAAGGCTCGATGCGCAGCTTTGCGATATTAAAGATCTCGCCATTCGAGATCGCCTCCACGTGTTCGCGCGCGCGCCCGATGCCAAAGCCCGTGCAGCGCTTGCAGACGCCACAATGCGGAGTTTGCAAGGATCGTCCGCGCGGCCGTCAGCAGCGCAGATCGAAGAGCTACTCGGCGATTGCGCGACGCGCGAGCGCGAGGCTTTGCTGGCCGCACTCGATGGACGCCGCGTAGCCCCTGGAGCAGCCGGTGCGCCGACTCGGGGGCGCCTCGACGTTCTGCCCACAGGGCGCAATCTGACGACTATTGATCCACGCGCGATACCCACGCGCACTGCCGCGACGATCGGCGCTCGTGCCGCCGCAGAGGTCGTGCGGCGCCACCTTCAGGATTATGGCGAGCCACCCCGCGCCCTCGTACTCGATCTTTGGGCGTCGGCTTCGCTGCGTACGGGTGGCGACGATCTTGCGCAGGCATTCGCCTATCTCGGCGTGAGACCCATTTGGGACATGGCCTCAAATCGCGTCACTGGTGTGGAGGTAATGCCCCTTGCTAAACTCGATCGGCCGCGCATCGACACGACGCTGAGAATCTCAGGACTTTTCCGCGACATCTTTCCTGCGCAGATCGCGCTCTTCGATATGGCTGTGCAGCTTGTTGCCGAGCGCGATGAGGAGGATGCGTGGAATCCATTGGCCGCCGCGCGCAGGAAGGGCGAAAGCCTAGCGCGCACGTTTGGCGGTGCACCGGGAACCTATGGCGCTGGAACCACCGACATTGCCCTCGATTCAACATGGGATACGAAAACCGATCTCGCGACCGCCTACCTCAGCGCTACTTCCCATGCTTACAGCCGCGATGATTCCGGCGTACCGGCGGCGCACGAATTTAAGGCCCGCGTAGCAGACGCAGATGCGCTGGTGCATCCCCAAGATGACCGGGAGCGCGACCTATTGGATGGAGACGGTGTGGCAGACTTTGCCGGCGGGTTCGCAGCAGCGGCAAACCTCTTGGGCAAGGCGCCGGCGCTCTACCACCTCGACACCAGCCAGGCCGACGCGCCGATCGCACGCACCGTGCCTGAGGAGATTGCCCGTATCGTGCGCGGCCGCCTCACCAATCCGCGCTGGATAAATGGCATGCTCGATCACGGCCACCGCGGCGTCGCGGAAATGGCGCAAGCCGTGGATGCCCTATATGCTTTTGCAGCCACCGCAGCGGCCGTTCCCGGCCACCTGTTCGATGCGGTTCATGACGCCCTGATTGCTGATGAATCGGTTCTCGAGGCCCTGACACACGTCAACCCCCAGGCAGTTCATGCGATAGCGGCAAGATTGGAAGATGCCGTTGCGCGCGGTCTTTGGACGCCGCGGCGCAATGCCGTGCACGGCGAGCTTGCACGCGTCAACCGCACTCCGTTCGTATCGGTTGCCCAATGACTGAGAGCAATACCAAGAGCGTGCGTGGATTGTGCCCAGGGGCGCTGAAGCCCATGGAAAGTGGAGACGGGCTAATCGTCCGGCTACGCGCCCGCGCAGGTGCCTTGCCGGCCGAAGGCCTGCTCGCGATTGCAGGTATCGCCCAACGCTACGGCAACGGGCTGATCGACCTCACCCGGCGCGCCAACGTGCAGATCCGCGGCGTGACGCAAGAGGCGTTGCCTGCGCTCTGGTCCGACCTTTCGATGTTGGGGCTGCTCGATCCCAGCTCGGAAGCTGAAGCTGTCCGCAACGTCATGGTGAACCCCCTTGCTGGCATCGACGCAACCGAGGTTTGTGATGTTCGTGACCTCGCCAGGGAGCTTGAGCGCCACCTGCTCGAGGATCAGTCCATGTGGCAGCTCCCAAGCAAGTTCGGATTTGTTGTCGATGGGGGAGGGCTGCTCTCGTTGGATGACGAGCGCGCGGACATCCGACTGAAAGCCATTCAACTTGGCGGAGAAACGAAGGTCGCGTTGGGCATCGATGGGCCGAAGGGGACGACGTGGCTTGGTGTCGCCGACCCAGAAGCAGTGGCAGACACCGCCATTTGTGCCGGGCATACGTTCCTGGAGGTTCGCGGGCCGGACTTAAGAATGCGGATGCGCGACCTTCCCGAGGCCGCACGAAGTCGGATTCAAGCTGGCCTGGCAACACAACTCGCACCCGTCGAACAAATTCCACTCACTAAGCAGGCGCGTCCAATGCTCGGAACGCTGGAGCACAATGGATCGGTTTTCGCGGCCGGTATTGCTGCACCTTTCGGACGGATAGAAGCTGAAACACTGCGAGCCCTCAGCGCACTTTCGATCAAACTTGGCGTGAGAGAATTCCGACTTTCGCCTTGGCGCTGCTTCTACGCTACCGTTTCCGATGAGCGGACCGCCGAGACCCTGCTTGCTGCGGCCCGGGCCTATTCGCTGATCATCGATGCGGCCGATCCTCTCCTTGCTATTGATGCCTGCCCCGGTGCTCCCGCGTGCCGCTCGACGCCGCTTGATACGAGGGCAACCGCTCGCCGCTTAGCGCCTCTCCTCGACGAGCTGGGCTGCCAATCTTTGCATGTCTCGGGTTGTGCGAAAGGTTGCGCACGCTCCAAACCTGCCGACTTGGTCCTCGTCGGTGCCGGTGATCGCTTTGGGATCGTCCACCAAGGGACAGCGCAGTCGGAGCCGGAAGGCTTTGTGACGCCTGGACGTATTACTCAACTGCCGCTTGTCGGAACGTCTTAGGAAACGAAAATCATGTCTGAGCGGCGCTCCTATATCCGCGATGGGAACGAAATCTACCGAAACTCGTTCGCCATTATCCGTGCCGAAGCGGATTTGGCGCGCTTTAGCGGACACGCGGAAAAAGTAGCGGTTCGTATTATCCATGCTTCTGGTATGGTGGAGATCGCCCATGACATCGTGATGTCGGACAACTTCACCGAGGCGGCCCGCGCAGCCCTCATAGATGGCACTCCCATACTCTGTGATACGCAGATGGTTGTGCATGGAATTACGCGCGCGCGGCTCCCTGCGCGCAATAAGGTTATTTGCACGCTTGGCGAAGCGAGCGTGCCGGAGTTGGCGCGCCGCATGACAACGACGCGTACGGCCGCCGCCATGGAACTGTGGCGGCCTAATCTGCAGGGTTCGCTCGTCGTGATCGGCAACGCACCGACCGCACTATTCCACTTGCTTGAAATGATCGACCAGGGCGCACCAAAGCCCGCTGCCGTCATTGGCGTTCCCGTCGGTTTTGTTGGCGCTGTGGAGTCGAAAGACGCGTTGGCCAACGATAACCGGCTTCCCTTTCTCATAGTGCGAGGACGCAAAGGTGGAAGCGCGATGGCTGTCGCCGCGGTCAATGCCCTAGCGAGCGAGGCCGAATGACAGCGCTCGATGACATTGCCGGTAAGGCCAAGGCTGGGACCCTGTACGGGATCGGCGTGGGGCCGGGAGATGTTCGCTACGTCACGCTCCGCGCCGTTGGTCTGGTGCGGTCAGTCGATGTGCTGGCCTACTTCGCCAAGCAGGGGCGTGAGGGCAACGCGCGCCGGGTCGTGGCGCCTTTGTTGGAGCCCGGCCGCCGCGAGCTAAAATTCGAGTATCCCGTGACAGACGAAATTTCGGTAGTAGCTCCCGAATACCGCAGCCACATCAGCAATTTCTATCGCGATACAGCCGATACGCTTGCCGGTGAGCTTTCGCGTGGCCGCTCGGTCGGACTTCTCGCCGAAGGCGATCCCTTCTTCTATGGCTCGTTTATGCATATGTGGCGGCGTCTCGAAGATACCGTTCCCGTCGAAGTCGTGCCGGGCGTCACAGGCATGTCCGGTTGCTGGACGCGCGCCAACTCGCCGATAACATGGGGTGACGACGTGCTTACCGTTCTGCCCGGCACTATCGACGAAACTGCTCTCGTTGAACGTCTCAGCCGCTCAGATGCCGCCGTGATCATGAAAGTCGGGCGCAACCTGGCCAAGGTCCGCCGCGCAGTCGAAACAGCCGGCTTGCTTCCGCGCGCAATCTACGTGGAACGCGGCACGATGGCGGATGAGCGCATCACACCGCTCTGCGATTGCATGGAGAGCACCGGTCCCTACTTCGCTATGGTTCTGATCCCCGGCCAAGGGAGGCGAATATGAGCGGCTCGCTAACTGTCGTGGGATTAGGACCCGGCGCGGCCGAACTGATGACACCGGCTGTGTCTCTGGCCCTCAGCGAAGCAACTGACCTCGTCGGTTACACGACCTATCTTGAACGCGTGCCGGAAACAAAGCCAGGACAACGCCGGCACGCCTCCGGTAACCGCGTCGAGATTGATCGCGCACGCCATGCATTGAGGCTCGCTGCGGAAGGACGGAAGGTTGCGCTCGTTTCCAGCGGCGATCCGGGTGTATTCGCCATGGCCGCTGCCGTATTCGAAGCAATCGAGAAAGGGGACGCGCAGTGGCGCACTCTCGATATTCATGTCCAACCGGGCATAACGGCGATGCTGGCCGCAGCAGCCCACGCCGGCGCGCCATTGGGCGGAGACTTCTGCGCGATCTCGTTGTCCGACAATCTCAAAGCGTGGACCACAATCGAGCAACGCCTGGAGGCGGCCGCGAAGGCCGACTTCGTCATTTCATTTTACAATCCAGCCTCACGTGCCCGGCCCGGCCAGTTGCCCCGCGCGCTGGCTTTCTTGCGACAATGGAAGGCGCCCGAAACCGTCGTTTTGTTCGTTCAAGCTGCGGGCACACCGGACATGAAGCTCACCGTTACAACATTGGATCGCGCCGATCAGTTCGCAGCCGATATGCGTACACTGGTCGTCATTGGGTCGAGCACGACGCGCCTCATCGCTCGTGATGGGGCCGTACCTTGGGTCTATACGCCCCGTTCGGACGGCACTTCGAAATGAGCAAACCCCTGACGCTGAAGCCATTGAAGTGCACCGAACGCGTCTTGAACGCGCTCGCCTGGCGGTTCTGGTGGCCGCTTTACCATTACAACGGGCAAACTCAGTCTGCGGGCAGCGGCGATCTTCCCGTAGGTCGCCTGCCCACCCGAGTTCTTGGTCACAAGAACGTCAATCGCATTGTCTTGGAGCAGGCGGATTTCGTCCTCCTCTTTGAAGGGCCCGCGATCCAAGAGAAGCTGCGTTTGCGGTGGCAGGACAGCTTCATCAGGCGTGTCGATCGTGCGGATCACATAGGCATGTTGTGGCGCTGCCCGGAAAGCCGCGAGCTCAAGTCGTCCGACAGTCAGAAAGACGCGGCGCGGTTGCGAGCCGAGCGCAGCGGCAGCGGCATCGATGCTATCGACGTGTACCCAACTATCGCCGCAGAGCGCCACCCAGCACGGTCGCACGATCGAAACAAGTGGAAGTCCAAGTGTTCGCGATGCGCTGGCAGCATTCTGGGAGATCTGGCTGGCGAACGGATGCGTGGCATCGACAATGACGTCAATGCGCTCAGAACTGAGCCAATCGACAAGTCCTTCAACCCCGCCAAAGCCACCGACACGGTGAGGCACGGGCGGCAAGACCGGCAAAGCAGTACGCCCTGCCAGCGACAGTATGGGCGAGAACCGTTCCTCGCGCGCTATGAGCTGCGCGAGTTCACTTGCTTCCGTCGTGCCGCCGAGAATGAGAACGCGCATGTCCGTCCCTGAAATGGCAGATCGAACGACAAACAGCACACACAAACGGTGGCTGTCCATCGTTGGCATCGGTGAAGACGGTGTCGCCGGCCTCTCGCCCATTTCCCAGCGCCTCATCGAGGGTGCGGAGCTCGTCGTGGGCGGTACGCGCCACCTAGAGCTTGCCAGTCCGCTTATTCGAGGGGAGCGCCTCACGTGGCCTAGCCCGATCCAGGACGCATTCCCTCATATCCTGGCTCGGCGTGGAAAGCCCGTGGCCGTCCTTGCCAGCGGCGATCCGTTTCACTTCGGCATCGGTAAGCAACTCGCCACTCTTGTTTCTGCCGACGAGTTCTCAGCCATACCTAATGCTTCGGCATTTTCGCTTGCGGCTGCTCGCATGGGCTGGGCATTACAGGATGTCGCGACCATCACATTGCATGGCCGCGCGCTCGAAGGTGTCATTCGCCATCTGCAGCCCGGCGCCCGCATTCTGGCTTTATCATGGGACGGCGCAACGCCGCTAAAACTTGCGACCTTGCTGACTGAGCGCGGCGTTGGCGCAAGCCGGATCGTCGTCCTGGAGTTGATGGGCGGTCCGCGCGAGCGCGTCCGCGAGGCGCTGGCCAAAGATTTCAATTTCTCCGACGTGGATGCACTGAACACGGTTGCCGTTGAAGTTGTCGCGAAAACAGAAAGCTGCCTTACTCACTTGGCCTGCGGGCTCGATGACTCGCTTTTTGAAAACGATGGTCAGCTAACGAAACGCGAAGTACGAGCCACCGTGCTCTCCTCCCTAGCGCCGCGCCAAGGCGAACTGCTTTGGGATATCGGACTTGGTGCGGGTTCGATCGCCATCGAATGGATGCTCCGTCATCCCAGTCTGCGCGCGATAGGTATCGAACAACGGCCTGACCGGGCGGACAGAGCTGCACGCAATGCGGCTGCGCTTGGGGCTCCGGAGTTAGACATTGTTACCGGACATGCACCGGCCGCTCTTGAGGGCCTTCCCAAACCTGACGCTGTCTTCATTGGTGGTGGCCTCGCGGACGGCGTCCTACAGGCAGCTTGGACAGCACTGAAACCGGGGGGAAGACTGGTTGCGAATTCCGTCACGCTCAATAACGAAATGATCTTGCTCGACGCCTTCAAGCAGCTCGGAGGCGAGTTGTTGCGTCTCAATATCTCGCGTGCCGATAAAATCGGTGCTCTGCATGGTTGGCGGCCATCCATGCCCATTACACACTGGTGGGTAACTAAGCCATGATGGTAGCCGGGATAGGTTGTCGAATAGGCGTCACCGCAGACGCCGTAAGCGAGGCCATTGCAACGGCTCTTGAGCATTGTCGTGTCAGCCGTTCGCAGATAGACGCACTGTCGACGGAAGTCTCGAAAAGCTCAGAGGCAGCTATCCTTGCGACCGCAGAATCGTTGGCTCTGCCTCTCGTCTTTGTCAGCCACAGCGAAATGGAGCTCGTTGCCGGCCACGCGCTAACGTCGTCTCCGCGAGTCGTCGCACTTAAAGGCGTACCCTCAATCGCAGAAACTGCTGCACTCGCGGCGGCGGGCCGCTCGGCTCGACTTCTCGCCCCTCGCATAACGACGAAGACCGTCACCTGTGCCATCGCCGTCGGAGAGGGCCGATGACTGTTCATTTCATTGGCGCAGGACCGGGCGCGCCCGACCTCATCACAGTACGCGGGCGCGACCTGATCGCACGTTGCGGTGTGTGTCTTTATGCAGGATCCATCGTCTCGGAGTCGCTGCTTGCGCACTGCCCCAAAGGCGCGCAGATCGTGAATACCGCTCCAATGTCGCTGGATGAGATCGTGAGCGAGTTTGTACGCGCGACTGCAGAAGGTGAAGACGTTGCGCGTCTCCATTCCGGCGATTTATCGATATGGAGCGCGCTCGGCGAGCAACTCCGGCGCCTAGACGCACTCAAGATCGCATATACGATTACGCCCGGCGTTCCGTCCTTTGCCGCAGCCGCTTCTGCTCTGCGCTGTGAGCTAACACTTCCCGAAGTTGCGCAGTCCGTCGTACTCACGCGCACCCCTGGACGCGCTTCCGCCATGCCAGAAAAAGAGGCGCTCTCAGCTTTTGCCGCTACAGGTGCGACGCTTGCCATTCACCTTTCGATCCAATCCTTGCCGCAAGTCGTCGAACAGGTCGTCCCCTTCTATGGACCCGAATGTGCCGCCGCCGTCGTTTATCGCGCAAGCTGGCCTGATGAACGCATCATCCGAGCTACTCTTGGCACGATTGTGCAGCACCTAGCAGAAGACGGCGGCATTGAGCGCACCGCACTCATTCTTGTTGGTCGGGCACTTGCAGCTCACGATTTCCGCGAGAGCGCGCTTTACGATCCCGGATACCAACGTCGCTTTCGCGGCAGGTCGGCATGAACAGGAATCGTGATGGCAAATGCTAGTCCTCGCGGCCTGATAATTGCAGCACCTCGCTCCGGGGCTGGGAAGACGACGATAGCGCTCGGTCTTATGCGTGCGCTGCGCCGTCAAGGCCTCGCCGTGCAGCCATTCAAGTGCGGGCCCGACTACATCGACCCTGCATTCCATTCCGCTGCCGCCGGACGGACGAGCATTAACCTCGACACCTGGGCCATGAGGCCGGAGCTCATCGCCGCTCTCGTGCAAAGGGCCGCCATGAATACCGACGTGTGCATAGTCGAAGGCGTGATGGGCCTGTTCGATGGAGCACCGGTAACGGGCCAATGCGGAAAGGGTTCTACGGCAGACCTTGCTGCACTCACGGGATGGCCGGTCTTACTCGTCCTCGACGTGTGGGCTCAGGCGGAGACGGCGGCGGCTGTCGCGCTCGGGTGCAAGGTATACCGCGATGACGTTCAGATCGCGGGCATCATCTTGAATGGCATATCCAGCGCACGCCACGAACACATCGTTGGCGGCGCCATTGAACGCCTGGGCCTTCCCCTTTTTGGCGCGGTATACCGCAAAAACGGCCTCACTCTCCCCGAACGTCATCTGGGTCTTGTGCAGGCGGACGAGACGAGTGATCTCGGTGATCGGCTCAATAGCATTGCCGATGCCGTTTGCGACGCTCTCTCACTCGATGATGTCTTCGCAGCGGTGCGTTCATTTGCGATCAATTCTGTAAATGCTGAGCAGGGTCGATCCTGCGCCGCGAAAATGATTCAACCACCAGGTCAAAGGATCGCGCTCGCACAAGACCGTGCATTCTCCTTTATCTATCCGCACCTTCTCGAAGGATGGCGCGATGCCGGCGCGGAAATCATTCCGTTCTCGCCACTTGCCAATGAAGAATCCGCCGCAGATTCCGACGCCATCTGGCTGCCTGGAGGATATCCAGAGCTTCATGCCGCAACGATCGCGCAAGCCAGCCGATTCAAGACCGCCCTGCATACCGCAGCAGCGCGTGGCATTCCTGTTCACGGCGAATGCGGTGGGTACATGGTGCTCGGCACAGGTCTGCAAGACGCAAACAGCGACCGGCACGAAATGGTCGGACTGCTCGGGCTCGAGTCCAGTTTTGCAAACACAAAGCTGCACTTAGGCTATCGCCGGGTGCGTTTTCACGCTCAAACCGCCATCGCAGAACCCGGCATAGAACTGTTCGGACATGAGTTTCACTATGCCACCGTGACGAGCAATCCCGATCAGCCATTAGCGGACGTTAGAGATGCGAAGGGCGATACAGTTGCAGAACGCGGCTCACAGCGTGGCTCTGTTTCCGGCACATTCTTCCATTTGATGGATAGGGGGGACGAATGACCGGTCGGCAATCTTCAGAACCGCCTCGCTTCGATGCAACGTTCCAGGCCTCGTTGCGCGACCTAATCCTTTGGCGGCGCGACGTCCGCCGCTTCAAGACCGACCCTGTCGCCCCAGAATTGATCTCGTCTTTGATCGGACTTGCTGCCAGTGCACCATCCGTTGGGCATTGCCAGCCCTGGCGATTTGTCCTTGTCGAGCGTCCAAGTTGCCGCGACGAGATCAAGGCTTCTTTTGCCCGCGCAAACGCCGACGCTCTCGAAGGCTACTCGGGAGAGCGCCGCCGCATGTACGCGCGTCTAAAACTTGAGGGTCTTAAGGCCGCTCCCGTGCATCTGGCGATCTTTGCCGATGAGGAAACGGACGTTGGCTCTGGCCTGGGCCGCCAAACCATGCCCGAGTCCGTGCGCTATTCGGTCGTTGCTGCCATCCAAACGCTTTGGCTCGCCGCCCGCGCGCACGGGTTAGGCGTGGGATGGGTCTCTATCCTGGAGCCGGAACGCGTTGCTGCTGCATTGAAGGTTCAAAAGGCATGGAGTCTTGTTGCCTATCTTTGCATTGGTTGGCCGCACGAAGAGCACGTCGATCCCGAATTGGATCGGCAAGGATGGCAATCGAAGATTGAGGCGGAAAAGCTCATATTTCGCAGATAGTGGCACGAGCAGCGCCTGGTTGGGCGTCGCCTCTACAAATCGCCGCAAGCGCGGAAATCGCCAGATAATATGGCAGTTCATGGGGTTGGTAGGCCGGCTGCAACATGGACTGCACAGATTGAGTGATCGGCGTGGCCGGAGGCTCGCTACCAACCCTTTGCCCAATTCCTAGCTTAATCGGTAGCGCTCCCCGTGTTTGGCGCCGCGTGCCAGCGCACCTATCTGCAACTGCTCGTCAACAAGGCTCGGCATCAAATGGCAATGCGTAATGGTCGAGCCGCGCAGGCCGTCTGCGGATCTGCCCCAACCGCTCCTATACTGCGCCGTATTTTTGGCGCGCCGTTTTCACGACGCTGCTCTTGTGCGTCATTCAGCTTGGCTTCGCCAGTTGCGCAAGCACGGATCGTCTTCCGGCCGTTCCCTTGGCGCTCGCCTCCAAGACACAACCTTTGGATATTCCCGATGCGCGATTCTATGCAGTCGGCGACACGGACAAGCTACTTGCTTTCGCCGAGAAGGTTTACCAACGGCGCAGTCGTGCAGGGCTCGCTGCGAAACCAAACAACGTTCTCGCCATTTCGGGGGGCGGTGATGACGGAGCCTTTGGTGGCGGACTCCTTATCGGTTGGAGCGAGCGGGGTGATCGGCCGCAGTTCGCAACCGTGACCGGGATCAGTACAGGCGAGCTTTCCGCGCCGTTTGCTTTCCTTGGTTCCTGGCAGGCGCAGCATGCGCCACGATGGCTTGGTTTCTCATATTGTTGGCGATCAACGAAGGCCTGCTTCAGGCGCTTATGGGATTCGCCGGACAGTAGGCTTTCGTCGAGCATCCAACTTCCAAATTGGAAGTTGCGTTCGCGGCGCCGGGCAGACAAGCGATTTTCTCACCTTTGAGCCGGTCCGGCGGTGTGACGCCGGTCCACTTGCTCCAATGGCTCGCTTTACCCCGTGGCAGCACAATTCATCGGTAGCAGTGGGCTATCTGCCCAATCGGTATCGTTATCGAATTGGGCTGGCGATCACCGCCTTCCATAGTTTCGAACTCAACACAGAACAAAACTAACGGTATGAATTCATTGGCGACCCCGCCAGGATTCGAACCTGGGACCCTCAGATTAGGAAGCCGGGAGAGTCTCAATAAAGTCAACGGCCATTCTGACTTTTCCTGCATTGTTCCCGGCATAACGCGTCAATCACTTAGGGACGAAGTCAGAATGGACTGCCCCGTCAATCCGCCATCGATCACTTGGGACTCAGGAGCAACGAGTAGGTGCATTCAATGCCATCAGGCGAAGCAGGCCTCGACCTTCTGCGCACCGGGGCACTTCTGACAGGATAATAGACCGATGCCCGTCCTGAGCAATGCCAAGCACGAACGCTACTGTCAGAACCGCGTGGATGGTCAGACAATCCACGAGGCGTACATCAATGCTGGCTACA
>CAYOPW010000042.1:0-25980 GCA_964405975.1 uncultured Hyphomicrobium sp. | reverse complement strand
GGAGGCGCAATCTTTTGCAGGCTCATCGGGAGCACTTCTACCAAAGGGTACTGACCGCCCATGGCTTGCCAAAAGTTGAGCTCGCCGCACTTAGCGCGGTCATCATGCTGCTTTCTGCCGGTTGCGCGCTGATATTTGCGCGCGGGCCAACTTTGACAGGCGTCATTGCTCTGTCGGTTGCCCTCATTGCGATGGGGCTTGCCGCGCTCGGACTTGAGCGAAAAGCCCGGAGTTGAATAAGCCGGCGGCGAGATATTCACAACGCCGTGGCCGGAATGAATCACGACAAGATGCTGTAACGGCGAGGTCCGGCCGATTGGCCTTATCCGCGGGATTGGGGACAATTGTCACGGCGGCGTAGAGACCTTGCCTCCGGCCTCCGGCATGGCCTAGTTTACTGTCGGCCCAGCGGCTGGTTTGTGATAACGGGTTTCCACTTTAGAGATGGGTGCCGGTATGTGGTGATGGCAGGTCGCCATTCGCCGAACCTTGGTACGCAACAATGACTAGAGACCTATCCGCGCATCTCAGGCGTCTTGAGGCCGAGTCCATTTCGATCATCTACGAGGTGGCGAGCGAGTTTCGCCACCCGGTGATGCTCTATTCGATCGGCAAGGACTCAGGCGTGATGCTGCATCTTGCCCGCAAAGCGTTCCAACCAGGCCGTATTCCCTTCCCGCTCATGCACGTGGACACGACGTGGAAGTTCCAGGAGATGATCGCGTTTCGCGATCAAATGGCCAAGGAAATCGGCTTCGAGCTGATCGTCCACGCTAACAAAGAAGGCCTTGAGCGCGGCATCAACCCCATCGATTCCGGATCGGCGCTGCACACCAACGTAATGAAGACGGAGGCGTTAAAGCAGGCGCTTGATGCGCACGGTTTTGATGCGGCAATGGGCGGTGCACGCCGTGACGAGGAAAAGAGCCGGGCGAAAGAACGGGTATTCTCGTTTCGTGGACCTAATCACACTTGGGACCCGCGCAATCAGCGGCCCGAGCTGTGGCATCTGTTTAACACCAAGCTCCGGCGCGGCGAGTCGATGCGAGTCTTCCCGCTGTCCAATTGGACCGAGCTCGATGTGTGGCAGTATATTCTCGCCGAGGACATTCCGTTGCCTTCGCTCTATTTCGCCAAGGAGCGGCCGGTTGTTAACCGCGCGGGCAGCCTGATCATGGTGGACGATGAGCGCTTTAAGCTTGAGCCGGGCGAGGCGCCTCAAATGCGCCGCGTCCGTTTTCGTACGCTGGGCTGCTATCCCTTGTGCGGGGCGATCGAGTCAGAGGCCGAAACAGTTGCCGACATCGTGCGTGAGATGCATTCGGCTCGGACATCAGAGCGGCAGGGGCGGCTGATTGACACCGATACGAGCGCTTCCATGGAGCGCAAGAAGCGAGAGGGATATTTCTAATGGAAATGCTCGATCGCCGTGACGCGAGTACGGGCGACTTGCCTGTGGCGTCGAAGGATCTCTTGCGCTTCTTGACGTGCGGTTCCGTTGACGATGGGAAATCGACCCTGATCGGGCGGCTTCTTTACGACACCAAGCTTATCCTTGAAGACCACATGACGACTTTGGAGTCCGACTCCCGCAAGTTCGGGACGACTGGAGACGAGGTGGATCTTGCGCTCCTGCTCGATGGACTGGAAGCCGAGCGCGAGCAGGGCATCACGATTGACGTTGCCTACCGGTTTTTTGCCACCGGTCGCCGCTCGTTCATCGTTGCGGACACCCCAGGTCACGAGCAATACACGCGCAATATGGCGACCGGCGCGTCGAATACCGATCTTGCTGTGCTCGTACTTGATGCGCGCGCGGGGCTCAGAACCCAGACGCAGCGCCATAGCGTTATTTGCTCGCTGTTGGGCATTCGCCACATCGTTCTTGCCGTGAACAAGATGGATCTTGTCGGCTACGACAAGGATGTCTTTGATCGCATCGTCAAAGACTACGCTGCGTTTGCAGCATCTCTGCCGTTCACCTCTGTTGTGCCAGTGCCCATTTCCGCGCGGTTTGGTGACAACGTCACTGCGCGCAGTCCCAATACGTCCTGGTACGAAGGTCCCACGCTGCTTGAGCATCTGGAGATGGTCGACATCGAGTCGGACGTCATGGCCAAGCCGTTTCGTCTCGCCGTACAGCGCGTCAACCGCCCCAGTGCCGATTTTCGCGGTTTTGCCGGGCGCATCGCCAGTGGCCGCGTGCATGCTGGAGATCAGATTGTCGTTGCGCGCGGCGGCGCGGCGAGCACGGTTTCGCGCATCATGGGATTGGACGGCGTTGTAGAGGAGGCAGGCGCAGGCGACATCGTCACCTTGGAGCTTTCCGAAAATATTGATGTCGCACGCGGTGACCTGCTGGGAGATTTGCGTGAACGCCCTGTCGTCGCCGATCAATTTGCAGCCCACATTATTTGGATGGCTGAAGAGCCGTTGCTGCCAGGCCGTTCCTACTTGATGCGCATTGGTACGGCGTGGACGCTAGCCAGCGTCTCCGCCATCAAGTACCAGATCGACGTTGCCGACATGACGCATCTGGCAGCGCCGACACTGTCGCTCAACGATATTGGCGTGTGCAACCTGTCGACCTCGGTACCGGTTGCGTTTGATCCATATGAGGAAAACCGCGACACGGGCTGTTTTATCCTGGTCGATCGCGAGACCGATCACACTGTCGGCGCGGGTATGATTTCGTTCGCGCTGCGCCGTGCTACAAACATTCATCGTGAGCCGCTTGCCGCCGATAAGGCGTTACGTGCGCGCATGAAGCACCAGAGTCCTTGCATCCTATGGTTCACCGGGCTGTCGGGATCGGGCAAATCAACAATTGCCAGGGCGCTTGAGGATCGGCTCACAGGAGCCGGCTATCACACCTACATGTTGGATGGCGACAACCTGCGCCACGGCATCAATCGCGACCTCGGATTCACGGACGTCGATCGCGTTGAAAACATCCGCCGCGCTGGTGAAGTCGCTAAGTTGTTTGTTGATTCAGGGCTAATTGTACTTTGTGCGCTGATATCGCCGTTCCGCGCGGAGCGGCAGATGGTGCGCGATCTGGTCGAGCGTGACGAATTCATGGAGATCTTCGTGGAGACCCCCTTGGAAGAGTGTATGCGGCGCGATCCAAAGGGTCTTTATTCAAAGGCCATGGCGGGTACGCTCAAGAATTTCACAGGCATCGACTCACCCTATGAGGTGCCTGAGCATCCGGATCTGATGTTACACACTTTGGAAGCTTCGCCCGAAGCGTTGGCTGAGATCGTTCTGTTGCGCTTGCGGGATACGGGGCATCTGTCGTGATGTTGTTTGCCAGCGCTGGGCGTCCGCATAACTTGTGCGCCGGGGTGTGCACATGAGATTTCTCGTTACCGGTGTTGCCGGATTCATCGGGTTTCACACGGCCAAAGCGCTTCTTGATCGCGGGGACGAGGTCATTGGCCTCGACAACCTCGGCGCCTACTACGATGTAAAGCTCAAGCAGGCGCGGCTAAAGCAGCTTGAAGAGCGCAACGGCTTCAAATTTCAAAAGCTTGATCTGGTTGATCGCTCGGAGATCGCGCGGCTGTTTGCCCAGGAGCGCCCCGTTCGCGTCATTCACCTCGCCGCGCAAGCCGGTGTGCGCTATTCGCTCGAAAACCCGCACGTCTATGTCGACTCCAACATCGTTGGCACGTTGCACATTCTTGAGGGATGCCGGCAAACGGGC
Source organism: uncultured Hyphomicrobium sp. (assembly GCA_964405975.1). GTDB lineage: Bacteria > Pseudomonadota > Alphaproteobacteria > Rhizobiales > Hyphomicrobiaceae > Hyphomicrobium_A. Next base: position 22,271 of record CAYOPW010000042.1, on the reverse strand, counting down.
GTCGAGCACCTAGTCGTCGCATCATCGAGTTCGGTCTACGGCGCGAACACGGCGATGCCGTTTAGTGTGCATCAGAATGTCGACCATCCCGTGAGCCTCTACGCTGCTTCAAAAAAAGCATGTGAGCTGATGGCGCACACATATGCGCATCTCTATCGTCTGCCAGTAACCGTTCTGCGCTTTTTCACTGTGTATGGTCCTTGGGGCCGTCCGGACATGGCGCTGTTCTTGTTTACGCGCAAAATCCTGTCCGGTGAGCCGATCGATGTATTCAACAACGGGAACCTTGCGCGCGACTTCACCTACATCGACGACATTGTGGAGGGTGTGCTTCGTTCCGCCGATAAGGTCGCCGAGCCCAACGGTTCGTGGAGTGGTGATCATCCCGATCCGGCTACGTCCACCGCGCCCTACCGTGTCTATAACATTGGCAACAACAATCCCGTTGAGTTGATGCACTTCATCGCCTGCATCGAGCAAGCGGTGGGCCGCGAGGCGAAGAAAAACTTTCTGCCTATGCAGCCGGGCGATGTGCCCAAGACCTATGCTAACGTCGATGCACTTGTGGACGATGTCGGCTTTAAGCCATCGACGCCAATTGAGGTTGGTATTCCCCGTTTTGTCGAATGGTATCGCAGCTATTATGGCTGAATGGGCCAATGCGCGCGCCGGCGGCCCATTATGTGACGGATACGAACAAGGACAAGGTGCAGGGAGGCGGGCCCGCGCTCGCGCAGTAACATGCGATCAATCTTGGTAACGGGGGCGCTTGGTCAAATCGGCTCTGAGTTGGTTCCTGCGTTGCGCGCACGTTTCGGCACAGATCGTGTCATTGCCACGGATTTGAGAGTGGTGCCTTCTCGCGCCGCTGCCGCGGAATCTCCCTACGATCATCTTGATTGCACCGAGCCGCAGCAACTTCATGAAGCGGTGCGGCGCTACGACGTCGGAACTATCTACCACCTTGCTGCGCTCCTCTCTGCCTCTGCCGAAGCCGCGCCCCAACTCGCCTGGAGCGTCAACATGGCCGGTATCTACAATGTGCTCGAGGTCGCGCGCACCTACGGTTGCCAGGTCTTCTTTCCCAGCTCCATTGGCGCGTTTGGTCCATCGACGCCGAAGGACGCGACCCCGCAAGTCACCATCCAACGTCCCACGACAATCTATGGCGTTACAAAGGTCGCAGGCGAAATGCTCTGCGACTACTACGCCGGCCGGTTCGAGGTTGACACGCGGGGATTGCGGCTTCCAGGTCTCGTCTCCTACGTTGCCGCGCCGGGAGGAGGCACAACGGACTATGCGGTTGAGATGTTTCTTCATGCCGTGCGCTACGGCCGTTATACCTGCTTTCTTCAGGCCGGCACGCGCCTCGACATGATGTACATGCCCGATGCGCTCGCTGCGATGATCCAGGTGATGGAGGCCAAAGCTGAGTGCCTGCACCATCGTAACGCCTATAACGTCACGGCGATGAGCGTTACGCCGGCCGAGATTGCCGATGCGATCCGCCAGCAAATTCCCGCCTTTGCCGTCGACTATGAAGTCGATCCCGTGCGCCAAGCGATCGCGGACAGTTGGCCGCGCTCTCTCGATGACAGCGAGGCGCGAAAAGATTGGAGCTGGGCGCCACGATATGATCTGGAGGCGATGACGAAAGACGTGCTCACACGGCTGCGCGAGAAGCTTGCCGCTGCGCGTGGTTGAGCCAACGGCCAGGAGGCCACGATGCCCACCAGCAGATTGACGCCGCTCCTGGAAAAGAAGCTGGACGCGTTACGCCACACAGGCCGGCTTAAGGGCGCCGAGACCGTGGTGTGGGGCGTGTTGCCGCCGCGCGATGGCAAGGGGCCGCGATTCTTGCTCAATGGCTATGGCGAAAGGCCATTCCTGCGCATGAACTCCAACAGCTATCTCGGACTTTCGCTTGATAACGCCATGATTGCGGTTGAGGAGGAAGCCGTTCGCCACTATGGCACCGGCCCGGGTGCTGTGCGTTTCATCAGCGGAACCTGGGCGCCGCATGTGGCGCTTGAAGACCGGCTTGCCGCCTTTCACGGCCGCGAGGCCGGCATGTTGTTCAGCTCAGCTTACGCGACCGTCATGGGCGTTTTGCCGCCGCTGATAACCGACAAGACCACCGTCATTAGCGATGCGCTGAACCACAACTGCATCATCAATGCCATAGCGCTCGCCCGGCCGGCAGAAAAACGCATCTACGAGCATCTCAATCTCAGTGAGGTTGAGCGCCACCTCGCCCAAGCGGCCAAAACAAGCCGGCGTGCGATCATCGTCACCGACGGCGTCTTTAGTATGCGCGGCGACCATGCACCGTTGGATGAGATCATGAAACTGGCCAATGCCTTTGACACGCTTTTTTCGGAGAACGTCATTGTCGTAGCCGACGACTCGCACGGTGTCGGCGGCTTTGGCGAGACAGGTCGCGGCACCGAGGAGGTCGCCGGCGGCCACAGCGTGGACCTACTTATTGCTACGCTGGGCAAGGCTTTCGGGGTCAACGGTGGCTATGTCGTCGCAAGCGATACGATCGTCGGTTATTTGCGAGAAACATCGCCATTTTACATTTACTCCAATCCCATTACGCCGGGTGAGGCTGCAGCAGCAATTGCTGCCGTTGAACTCGTTGACAGTCCGCACGGACTCCAGCGCCTTGAGCATCTGCGTGCCATGACGAAGCGCTTCCGGGAAGGGCTGACACAGATGGGACTTGAGACCCTCGCAGGCCAGCACCCTGTCGTTCCATTGATGGTGCGCGACACCGCGCGCACTGCCCTCCTCGTTGAGCACTTAAGAGCAAACGGCATCTTGGCGACGGGGTTGGGTTACCCCGTCGTGCCTAAGGGTGATGATGAGATTCGCTTCCAGATAAGCGCCGACCATACGTCGGCCGACATTGACGAGGCGCTAAGCGCGCTTGAGCAATTCTCGGGCTGAAAATAGACAGACTATTTTTTCGGTTCAATCTGCCCGCGCAGCTCTCCGTCCGGGTGGCCGGCAGTGCGCACTAGAACGAACCAGCGCCCGGCAATGAGGTCGGACGCCTGCTTATCAGAGAGAATGGCCGTGCCATCGAAGGGGCTACTGATATTGCGCAGCTTCAGCACGACGCGAGACGAGGGCCCATGAATGCCGGCCGCGGTGGCGTAACTGCCAAGCCCTCTATAGCTGCCGCGCCAGATGAGCTTCCTGGTGGCCGTGTCATATTCGGCGGTCAGCTTGCCGGAAGCCTTGCTTTCCGTGCCCTGGACGCTCCTGAGATCGGCCTTGAAGGTTAACCTCTCGGCGAACGCGGCAGACCCTGAGACAGCGAAGATGACCGCCGCCAAAAAAAAGATCCCAGTCCGGATGCCCGTTATCGTCATTGCTGGCGTCTCCCTGCACAATCAACTCTGCCCAGACCTGACATAAAAGTTTTGAATTTCTTATGGCCCTCAGATGCCAGGTGACCATTTATGCACTCACCATAGCGGGGGAGGAAGGGTTAGCGGGTTCTTTGGCACCTTTACGCCCTTAACCTCTGGTTCCAGAGGCGAAATAGCGCTAATTCCTCTCCAGCGGAATTCATACCTACCCAGTAAGAGGTCGTCCAATGACAGAGAAACTCTCAGACATTGCCAACGCTATTGTTGCGCCGGGCAAAGGACTCCTCGCTGCCGACGAAAGCACCGGTACAATCAAAAAGCGCTTTGATGGAATCGGCGTAACCTCTACCGAGGAAACCCGCCGGGACTATCGCGAGATGTTGCTCCGGGACACCGAGGCCATGAAGAACCACGTTTCCGGCGTCATTTTGTATGACGAGACGATCCGGCAAAAGGCCGCCGACGGTACGCCGCTCGTTGACATCATCAAGGCGGACGGCGCCGTGCCTGGTATCAAGGTGGACAAGGGCGCCAAGCCGCTCGCGGGCCCCACCTTGGACGTCGAGAAAATAACGGAGGGGCTTGATGGCTTGCGCGAACGTTTTGCTGAATACTTCCAGCTCGGTGCGCGCTTTGCGAAGTGGCGTGCGGTCATCACCATTGCCCAGGGTGCACCCACTTGGAATTGCATCAAGGCCAACGCTCATGCGCTTGCCCGTTATGCCGCGCTGAGTCAGGAGGCGGGTATCGTGCCGGTCGTGGAACCTGAAGTGCTGATGGATGGTCCCCATTCCGATCACACCATCGAGCGTTGCTATGAGGTGACCCAATGGATTCAGCGCACGGTCTTCCGCGAGCTTTATGATGCAGGCGTCCAGCTCGACGGTATGGTTTTGAAGCCGAACATGGTCATCGCCGGCCAGAAATCGGCCAAGCAGGCGAGTCCTGAACAGGTTGCGGAGATGACGATCAAGTGTCTCAAGTCGACGGTTCCCGCCGCCGTTCCTGGCATCGCATTCCTGTCCGGTGGCCAATCAGATGAAGAAGCGACCCGCAATCTCTCCCTGATGAACCAAATCGGCGGCGTGCCTTGGAAGCTTACGTTCTCCTATGGGCGCGCGCTTCAGCACGCGGCGCTGCAAGCCTGGGGCGGCAAGTCAGAGAACGTCGCGGCCGCGCAGCGCGCCTTCACGCATCGCGCCAAGATGAACAGCCTGGCGGCACTGGGCGAATGGAACGAGTCGTTGGAGAAGGCTGCCTGAGACATTAGGCGCGTCGCACCGGCGTTCTCTGGTCCCCATGTTAGGGGTATTAGTATGTACTGAGCGCGGCCTACTTGGCCGCGTGGCCGGTGAGTGCGGCCTACCCTTACAGCCCCCTGTTGATGGAGAAACCCGACCATGCACGTGACGATGGACAATGCCCTCGCCGCAATCGATGCAGCGCGCAAGAAAGCAGTTAAGCTCAAGACGCAAATGTGCATTGCCGTCGTCGATTCAGGCGCCAACGTGAAGGCGTTTGTGCGCATGGACGACGCTTGGGTCGGTTCGATCGATATCGCCATCAAAAAAGCGAAGACCGCCGTCTATTTCGGTATGCCAACAGGTGAAATCGGAAAGTTGTCCCAGCCGGGCAACTCACTATTCGGCATCGAGCACTCGAACGAGGGCTTGATCACGTTTCCAGGCGGCCTTCCGATCGTCGACGAGGAGGGCGTTCTGGTTGGTGCCATAGGAGTGAGCGGCAGCTCGGTGGAGAATGACCATGCGGTAGCCGAGGCCGGCGTCAAAGTTGTAGGTGTCAGCGACCTGCCGGCGCACCCCTGGCGCACGTGAGCACGCAGTTGAGCAGATGTTGGCGGCGCCTCAATCGAGACGTTCGACTTTGTCGGCCAAGTTTCCGAAGACGTGCACGCGGTAACGCGCGTTGTCGCATCTTAGGATCCAGACCGGAACGTTTGGTTTCGATGCCTCGACATCGCGTTCCGCCTTCTCCGCCTTGCCGCACTTGTAACCCTGCTTGCGGATTTGCACGGCGATAATGTTGGCGGCCGTTTCGCCCTGAGCCTGGGCGCCGGACACCAGAGTGTCATCGCCGGCAATAAACGCGAGACCTAAGGCAAGGAGACCGAGTGGTACGTGTCTGTGCATGACACGGTCATCCTGAAGATCATTTGTGGGGCCCGGCGGGACGATGATGCGGCCCGCCGGGCCAATGATATGGGGCCAAGCCCCAAAGCTGTCGAAACGCTGTGCCCGCTAGGCGGCGGCCGTTTCTTGTGCCGATTTGCGGCCGGCCAGCGCCAGGAAGACGTAGCTCCAGCCGGAGAATAACAGATTTATGCCAACGAGCAGGCCAAGGGCCCACGTTGCCGAGCTTGGCAGCCCTAAAAAGATCAACACGCCCACGGCGAGCGCGGCAATGCCACTTAGAAGCAGCCAGCCCCAGCCCTCGGATGGGTGCACCCGGTAGGCCATGATCACTTCCATAATGCCCTCTGCCACGAAGAGGATGGCCAGGAGGATGGCCAGCGTTAAGAGCCCGGTGAGGGGGAAGAAGGCCAGGTAGCCACCGGCAACCAGGTAGAGGATGCCAATCAGCAAGCTCCACAAGAAGCCTCCCCAGCCTTGGGCGGAGAAGGCATGGATGATCATAAACACACCGCCGATGAGGAACAGCCATCCAAGGAATATTTTGGCCGCGATGGTGGAGATGAGCGGGAAGCAAATAGCCGCGATCCCCACCACGATGAGAACAATGCCGAGGGCTAGGAACCAGCCCCACTTCTCAGCGATATGCCGCCTTGCCTCGGCCAGTTTCGCCTCGATATCGGCTTGCGATAAAGGTTGAGCCATTGCGCGCCTCTCTCATTTGTTTTGTCTAAACAGTATACAAATTATAGCACAATCGGGAACATCCCAGTTACCCATCCATCCGCACAACATCATTAAGGCTACTGCTGCCGTATCGCATTGCGCGAACAAAAGGATATCGAGACACCGTTGCAATAGCATCCTATTGTGCAGTGCGTGCTAAACTGTCCCGGAACGAGCGTGAGGAGCTGGGATGTGATTAGACCCAGGTTTTCATTGGGATAAGCAAATTGCGGCAAGAGCGGCCGCACGGTCCCCCGCGGCATGGTTCCGATAGGTCGCTTTTCCGCCCTAATACGGTTGAATAGGCTGCCAAATCCATGCGACCGGTGGCCAAGTAGTGGCATAGGGATTGTGCCGATGGCACACGAAGACCAACCAAGACTTTGTATCGTTACCGAGCCTGCGATGGGTGAGGATGTGCTTAAGCGCGTTTCTATCGTGCTTCAGTCTTCAGACATTGCCGTGCTTTTCATTGCACCGGCCAGCGCCACACCGCTCGATGCGGCGGCTGCGAAACCGCTCGTCGACGTTGCTCAGGCCAACGGGGTTGCCGCGCTCATTGAGGGCGATGCGCAGCTTGCTCGCGCCCTGCGCGCTGACGGCGTACATCTGCCCTGGGCTAAAGACCCGGCGAAACATTATAGTGAGGCGCGCCAAATCATGGGGCATGGCTTTGTCGTTGGCGTCGACGCCGGGCGCTCGCGCCATGATGCAATGTCGCTCGGCGAGGCCGGTGCGGACTACGTAGGGTTTGGAATCCCCGGTCACGTTGAGGATCGCGTAACAGCGCGCGCACGCCAGGTTGCCCTTATTGAATGGTGGAGTGAAATATTCGAGGTGCAGTGCATCGCTTTCGATGTTGACACATCTCAGGACGCCGTGGCTCTCGCACGCGCAGGAGCCGACTTTGTTGCGCTTTCCATTCCATCCGAGCTTGCCATCGAACAGTTGGCGCGCTGGGCAAAGGATCTCGCAGGCGCTCTGATAGCCAGGGAGGCTGCCGCATGAAACGCACGCTTCTTGCGCGGCTTCCGGCCGTTGCCGGCGTTCTGTTGGCTGGCACGCTGTCTGTGCATGCCGGGACGAGCTCCTGGTATCGTGAGACCGAGGTTTCAAAGCCGCCACCTGGCAAGTCGGTAAAAATAAAACCGACCCCTAAAGTCGCCCCTAAGCCTGCCCCGGCGCCGGGCAAGAAAACAGACATCAAAACGTTAGTGGAGCCCACGGGCGAGGACGCGGCCTACATTGCGTTCGACCAGGGCCAGTACCTGACGGCGCTCAAGCTTGCCGAAGAGGCCGCTGCTCGCGGCGAAGCCAATGCCCACACGCTGATTGGGCGTATCTACTCGGAGGGTCTTGGCGTCAATAAAGACGCGGCGCTTGCAAGCCGGTGGTACACCCGTGCTGCCGACCTCGGCGACGTGCAGGCCACATTTGCGCTTGGCGTGCTATATGCGGAAGGGCGCGGCGTGAAAAAGGATCGCACAAAGGCTGCGGAATTGTTTGAGAAGGCAGCCCGCACGGGTCACGCGCGCGCAAACTACAACCTCGGCCTCTTGTTTCTCAAAGGCGACGGTAAGCCGGAGAACCCCTACCGCGCCGCGCAGCACATCCGCTATGCCGCAGAAAAGGGTATCGTCGCGGCCCAATACGATTTGGGTGCACTCTACCAGGAAGGCGCAGGTGTTGCTCCCGATGCGGTCGAAGCGTCACGCTGGATCGGCAAAGCAGCTGCGCAAGGTATGGTCGCCGCGCAATTTGAATATGCCATCATATTGCTGCGCGGCATGGGCCTGAAGAGTGATGAGCCCAAGGCTATTCCCTACCTTAAGTCGGCGGCGCAAAAAGGCCTGGTGGCCGCTCAGAACCGGCTCGCCCATGTCTATGCGGATGGCGTTGGGGTGGAGAAAAGCCCGACTGAAGCCGCCAAGTGGCGGCTTATCGCAAAGGCAGGCGGCTTGAAGGACGAAAAGCTCGATGCGCTGGTCGGCGAGTTGTCAAAAGAGCAGCAGGTAGCAGCGCAAAGAGCCGCAGTCGAGTGGCGTGAACGCGCCGGGTTATTCTAGATCGCCAGTATCGCCTTGCCAGCGCACAGCGAAGGCGCTAGTCGGGCGCCAATGCCTTTGGCTTGCTCCCTGTTTGGGCCCGAGCCCAACAGGCCAAAAGTTTTCATTCGCCTTGCATCTTCCATTGAGGATCCCAAGACCCCATGCCTGCCTCCGCACTAATGAACATCATGGTTTCTGCTGCGCGCAAGGCGGGCCGCAGCCTCGCGCGCGATTTTGGCGAGGTCGAACAACTTCAGGTTTCGGTCAAGGGTCCGGCAAACTTTGTCAGCGCCGCCGACCACAAGGCTGAGGACATCATCTATCGCGAGCTGTCCAAGGCGCGTCCCGGCTATAGCTTCCTGATGGAGGAACGCGGCGAGGTTGCAGGTGCGGATGAGACGCATTGGTGGATCGTCGATCCGCTGGACGGGACAACAAACTTTCTGCATGGGCTTCCGCTGTTTGCGATTTCAATCGGGCTGGAGCGTGATGGCCAGCTTGTTGCAGGCGTGATCTACAACCCAATCAGCGATGATCTCTTCACCGCTGAGAAGGGCAAAGGTGCATTTCTCAACGATCGCCGGTTGAGGGTGGCAGCGCGCAAGTCGCTGGCCGATGCGCTCGTCACGACCGGCATCCCACACTTGGGCCGGTCCGGCCACCCCACTTTCCTGCGGGAGCTGGAGAGCGTGATAAAAGAGGTGGCTGGCGTGCGCCGCACCGGTTCTGCAGCGCTTGATCTCGCCTGGACCGCGGCTGGCCGTTTCGATGCTTATTGGGAGCGTGGTATCAAACCGTGGGACCTTGCGGCAGGGATATTGCTCGTTCGCGAAGCCGGGGGCATTGTCACGGACCTGTCCGGGGGCGATCAGATGTTTGAAACAGGGCATGTCCTTGCTGCTAACGGCGCGTTGCAGAAGGCCCTACTGCCGATATTTACCGCCGCGCCTGCAACTGCTTAAACAACGTGCCCCTGTGGGCACGATGTTGCCGATTTGCGCTGGCATAGCCTTCGGCTAATCTCGCCTGCTGCCAAAGCGCGATCCTCGCTGGAGTTTTTGAATGGCTCGTTCGCGACAGTCCGACATCACATCGTCCCCGCTCCACAGGACGCTTACACCGCCCGGTGTCTTCTTGATCCGGATGTTGATTTTTCTAACGCTCGTCACATTCCTGGCGGCAATCCTGCACAAGCAACTCTTCGCTTCCTTCATGAACAACCCAGGCCTCAATGGGCTGATTGTGGCGGTGCTGTTCTTAGGGATCATCTATTCCTTCCGTCAGGTGATCCGCCTCTATCCAGAGATCCGCTGGGTCAACGCCTTCCGCATAGCTGATCCCGGTCTAGCCATCTCCCACCGGGCTGTCCTGTTGGCCCCGATGGCTGCGATGCTTCGTGACCGGACGGGCGTGCTGTCGCTGTCAACGAGCACGCTGCGCTCGATCATGGATAGTATCGCCTCGCGCCTCGACGAGGCGCGCGACACTGGGCGCTACATGGTCGGCCTTCTGGTGTTTCTGGGTCTCCTCGGCACCTTTTGGGGATTGCTCCAGACAATCCAATCGGTCAGTTCTGCGATCGACACGCTCGATACAAACGCCTCTGACAACGTTGCGTTGTTTTCCGACCTCAAGGCCGGCCTCGCTGCCCCTCTTACGGGCATGGGAACGGCTTTTTCCTCGTCACTCTTAGGCTTGGCCGGGTCGCTTGTCCTAGGCTTCCTTGAGCTGCAGGCAAGCCATGCCCACAACCGATTTTATAACGAGTTGGAGGAATGGCTTTCTGGGATCACTGACCTGTCGCCCGACACCGCGGTTTCCTCCGAGCAGGTGAACCGCCAACTTTCCAGTGCAATTCTGCACATGCAGCGCGCCGTTGAGGATTTGTCTAACCGCATTTCTGACCAGTCGATTGCGAGCACTATTGGGCAAGGCGGCGCAAGCGGTGCCGATGAAAAACAGGTTCGCGAACTGGCTCGCGGCGTAAATCAGCTCGTTTCACAGATGCGTGCCGAGCAGAAGGTTGTCCGTGAGTGGGTCGATGAACAGGCCGCACAGCAATCCGATGTCGCCAATGCACTGCGGGAGCTGGCGGCCAACATCAAGCGCCGGAGTTAACGTATGGCAGGCGCACGAACGCGGCGCGGTGGCGACTATGCGGAGTTCTGGCCGGGCTTCGTGGACGTTCTCTCGACACTGCTTCTGGTCGTTATCTTCCTCATGTCGATCTTCATGCTGGCACAGTATTTTGCCACGCAGGAAGCGAGTGGAAAGGATACCGCACTCAAACGGCTGACGCGCCAGATATCTGAGCTAACTAATTTGCTTGCGCTTGAAAAGGGCAAGACCAAGTCGGCCGAAGATGAGCTTGCCGCACTGCAAGCAACGCTGTCGACGCTACGAGACGAAAACACCAAGCTCTCAGGTCTAGCGCTCTCAGGCGATGAACAGTCGAAAGCGGCTCAATCACGCATCAGCACTCTGACAGCCGATTTGGAGAACCAGAAGGAAATCTCCAACGAGGCGCTTGCCAAGGTCGACTTGTTGAACCAGCAGCTCCTTTCGCTGCGCCGGCAGATCGCAGCGCTTAACGATGCGCTCGAGGCCTCTGAACAGAAGGATCGTGAAAGTCAAACGCGCATCAAGGACTTGGGCGCGCGCTTGAACGCTGCGCTCGCGCGTCAAGTGCAGGAATTGCAGCGCTATCGCTCCGACTTTTTCGGTCGGCTGCGCGAGCTTTTGAAGAACCGCAAGGACATCCGTGTCGTCGGCGACCGCTTCGTGTTTGAGTCGGAGGTCTTGTTCCCTTCGGGGTCAGCGGACCTGACGCCCGAAGGTCTTTCAGCGATGGATCAGCTCGCATCGGCGATAGTCGAGCTTGAGCGTCAGATCCCTAGAGAGATCAACTGGGCCCTCCAGGTCGATGGACACACTGACGTTCGCCCGATCTCAAGCCCGACATTTCCATCCAACTGGGAACTGTCGACTGCGCGGGCCATCTCGGTCGTGCGCTATCTCATTACCCGCGGCGTTCCTCCCAGACGCCTTGTTGCAGCCGGCTACGGCGAGTTTCAGCCGCTTGAACCAGGCAACACAGAAGAGATTCTGCGGCGTAACCGGCGCATCGAGCTGAAGCTCACGAACAGATAACGCCCCTTGTTGCAGCAAACCGTCTCGCAAACCCTTACAATGTTTAAGGGTATGACGGTTCCGGCAGTGGGGACAATGCCGGTGTTTCTTCACCTTTTTGCGATGCGCCCGTGAGATCGGATACTGCAGCGTCGAGCTTTATTTGCGCCTCCGCGATCTGGCCCTTCAAGCTCTCGTTCTCAATCATTATTTTTGCCTTGGCTTCCTCTGCAGCCTCAAGTGCAGACTGTAGGCTAAGTATTTTCTTTTCACGTTCCTTTGCGCTCGCGACAGCCTCGGCGATTCCGGCCTCAAGCTGATTTAGCTTAGTAGTGGCGCCTAATACTTTTGCGCGAAATTTCTCCGCTACTGCCTGAGAGGAGGCATTGGCCTTTTTGGACTTCTTGATTTCCTCCTTCAGGCTCGCAACGCTCGCTTCAAGGCGATCCTTGTCGCTTGCCAATGCCTTGCGGACCATCTCAGAATCGGCGTGCAGCTGCCTGTGATGAAGCGCCATATAGCCCGCGTAAAAGGCAAGGCCCGCGAGCACGAGCACGAGGAGCCAAACGCCCGCCGGAGTGCCGCCTGGGCTCTTGCCAGTGCCCTCACTTTTCGTTAGCGCAGTATCCGGTTCTGTTGCCATAGCGATTCATCTCCCTAGTCGCGTTGTTGTTTCCTGGGCCCGGGCGGGCGTTGAGGCGTCCCATTCGCTGTCGGCCGGTATTTACCACCTACTCTTATCACCCAAACAATATCGGGATGAAGTGTCCAACGAAACTTGGTTGTGGCAGGCCGGGCCGATGCCCTCTGGGGGCCTATGAACCACTATTCGGCGGCTTCAGCGGTAAACTGCATTTCTGCCAGCCGGCCGTAGAGTCCTCCCTTGGCAATAAGTTCAGAATGCGTACCTTGCTCGACCACCCGGCCCGCATCCATGACGAGGATGTGGTCGGCCTTCTGTACGGTCGCTAAGCGGTGGGCGATGACCAGCGTCGTGCGGCCCTTCATGACCCCGTCCAGAGCTCGTTGGACAAGCGCCTCGCTCTCCGAGTCGAGTGAGCTCGTGGCCTCATCAAGCAGAAGGATTGGCGCGTCCTTCAAGATTGCGCGCGCAATGGCAATGCGCTGGCGCTGGCCGCCGGATAACGTTACGCCGCGCTCGCCCAACTCGGTATCGTAACCTTGAGGCAGGGCTTCGATAAACGCTTCGGCCTGCGCCGCCGCAGCTGCGCGCTTTACGGCTTCCAGGCTCGCATCAGGCACGCCATATCGAATGTTTTCGGTAACTGTGTCGGCAAAGAGCGCCACGTCCTGCGGCACTAGCGCCATGCGCGCCCGCAGTGCTTCGATGTCGGTATCTGAGACGCGCACGCCATCGACGCGCACGTCGCCCGATATTGGATCGTAAAAGCGCAAGAGCAGATTGAAGATCGTGGTTTTGCCCGCGCCCGACGGACCAACGAGTGCGACCGACTCACCGGGCTTGCCGCGAAATGTCACCCCGTTGAGTGCAGCGATCTCTGGCCGTGTTGGGTAGGCGAAGCCGACATTGTTGAACTGAATTTCGCCGCGCGCGGGTTCGGGCAGCGGCACGGGTTTGGCCGGCGAACGGATCTCTGGCTCCACCGCCAACAGTTCGGTCAACCGCTCCGCTGCGCCAGCCGCCTGGCTTATTTCACCCCAGACCTCCGAGAGCTGGGCAAAGGCCCCGGCCGCGAAAACCGAATATAGCACGAACTGTCCGAGACGGCCCGCCGTCATCTGTCCGTCGATCACGGAGGCCGCGCCGTACCAGAGTACGCCGGTGATGCTTGCCACCACTAGGAACATGACGAGTGCGGTCAGCGCTGCGCGTGCAACCATTCGTTCCCGTGCGGCATCGAACGCGCGTTCGACGGCTGTGCCGTAGCGCTGGGACACGGCCTCCTCGTGTCCGAACGCTTGCATCGTGCGCACTGCACTTAGGTTTTCTGCGGCGTAGGCCGAGGCCTCAGCAAGCTTGTCTTGCGCATAGCGCGACAGACGCCGCACCCACCTTCCGATTGCGAGAAGCGGCACAATGATCACCGGAATGGCAAGTAGGACGAGGAGGGATAGGCCGGGGCTTGTCACGAACATCATGATGAGCGCGCCGATAAGCATGATAAGGCTGCGCAAAGCTTGGCTGAGCGACGAGCCCGCGACAGCTTTGATTTGCGTCGTGTCGGCCGTCAATCGGCTCATCACTTCACCAGAATGGGTGCGCTCGAAGAAGGCCGTCCCAAGTTTTGCGATGTGCCTGAATACATCGTCACGCAGGTCGGCAACGACACGCTCTCCCAGCCAGTTGACGAAGTAAAAGCGGGCCGCGCTTGCAATGGCGAGTACAAGCCCGATGACGACCAGCATCGCGAAGTACCGGTCTATGAAGAGGTCGTCGCGGGATCCAAATCCCAGATCGATCATGCGCCGCACAGCTAGGGGCACGACCAGCATTGCCAAAGCGGAGACGACGAGCGCGACACCGGCAAGTGCGATCATGCCGGGGTATTTTAGGAGATAAGGCTTCAGTGCCAGGAGAGGGCGCAGGGACACCCGGCGCGTTTCCTGTGCCTCATCCTTATCCTCGTGAGGCTGCGAGCGGTCATCGTCAATTGTGCGCGCGGGTATCTTTCGGCTCAAGGTTTTCGTACTCTTTCGGGGCCGTCGCACCGGCCGAAGGGGATTTAAGGGCTGACCATGCCTGAGGGGTTCCACCGGCTCAAGGGGCATGGGGCCGCGCCCTTGGGTGGTGTTTCCGGCCGCGGCTTGTGCGGGGGGCTCAACTCGACTATAGAGGCCGCTCCGAATGATGAAATGGCGCGCTTGGACCCGGTGTTTTGCGTGCGGTCGATAGCGGTCTTGGCCCGCGAGAGACGCAATGAAGAACGATACCCACCCAGATTATCACCAGATCAAGGTGCTGATGACCGATGGAACCGAGTTCGTTACCTACTCGACCTACGGCAAAGAAGGCGACGAGCTACATCTTGAGATCGACCCGACCACGCATCCCGCGTGGACTGGAGGCGACCAGCGGCTGACCGATCGCGGCGGCCGCCTATCGCGCTTCAAGAAGAAATTCGAGGGTCTCTTCTGAGCAGATTATTGACGACGTGGCACTACCGGTAAAATGCGAAAGAGCCCGGCCGTTGTTGGCCGGGCTTTTCTAGTTGATAGACAACTTGTCACCATTCGCCTGAGGTTCAGCCGCCGAAGGCGCCGCGCAACCGCTCCAACTGCATGCCGACAGGGTTGGCAAGCGGCGGCTGTGAAGCCACCTGGTCGACCTTGACGTTCATGGCGCTGTCGAGGCGCACAATGCGATCATGCAGTGCATAGCTCTCATCGATAAGGCCGCGCAGTCCATCTGGAAGGTCCGTGTATCCCGTGACGTGTGACGTGCGGCCGGGGCTTTGCAGTTTCACGCGATCGCGCTTGCGCTTTGCCTGCATTTCCGTCAACTCGCCTTCCTTGTAGGCGCGGCGAATGAGGAGCCACGACGCAAGGTCAAGTAACCGCGTCGTCAGTCGCATGCTTTCGCTGGAATAGAGGATGTTGGCGGCGGAGCTGAGACGCTTAGCTTCTGCCCTTCCGGGCCCTTCAAGATAGTTTGCCGCTCGCTCGACGAGCCCCATGCCTTCTTTGAAGACCACATCGAATTGCTCGGAAGCCTGAAATCGCTCCCCGAACGAGACGGTGACGTTTGCAGGCTTAAAAGCGCTGCGGGCACGCGAACTGTTTCTCATGACACTTTCTGACACACACGCTTACTGTGAGAACATCATTATCATTGTCTAACCCTGCCAGGCCATAGTTAACAACATGGCCAAAAACGGGGCGATTGCGCACGCAGGTGTTGATGCAAAAAAAGAGCCGCTAAAAAGCGGCTCAGGAGTCAATAGGGAGGCGTCAAACAGAGCGGCGTGTTGCCACTCAGGATCCAGAAGACTGGATGAACAGATCGTATCCACGTACCCCTAAGGAAGTGTTAACAGGTAAGAAAGTACCAAGGGGTAGTTAGCATTGCTCCAGGCGAGAGGAACGCACGCGCTACGTGTTTTGCCCGGATTCATCGCGTGGTTCGCTAATGGCGAAAGCTTGCATTAACGCTTGAAGATTGCGCTTGCCGCTGACTCGTGGCGCTGCTTGGCGTTCAGTTCTGCCTTCACGCGCTCGATTTCCCGCTCCAGATCCTTGATGCGTGTCTGAAGCTCAGCGACGGAGAGCGTCTCAAGACTTTCGCCAACGACGATCCCCGTGACGGGCTTTGGCGCAATCTCGTCCCAGTCCATGGGCCAGCTCCTGCCTTCCATTGCCCGCCATTGCCCAACCGAAGTTGCAAGTCTGCGCCAACTGGTGGGCATCCACAACCCGCAGGACGGGGGCGCCGGGCGCTTGTGTCCGCAGTGCCGCTCGGGCATCAGTGGGCAAGCGCTTTAGACACCCTTACGAGGATCGACGATGACCACAGTGCCCGCCACCATGACCGCTATTGCTATCGCGGGCAAAGGAGGGCCAGAGGTGCTCCGCCCCGAGACGATTGCCGTTCCCCAGCCCGGACCGGGCCAGCTTCTTGTGAAAGTCGCTGCGGCCGGCGTAAACCGTCCGGACGTGATGCAGCGTCTTGGGCTCTATCCTGCGCCGAAGGGCCATTCTGAGATCCCCGGTCTGGAGATCGCGGGCACGGTGGTGGCGACAGGCGCGGGGACACGCCGCTTCATGACCGGCCTCAACGTCATGGCCTTGGTCAACGGGGGTGGATACGCAGAGTACTGCGTCGCTGACGAGACAGTTTGCCTGCCCATTCCTGCTGGATTGAGCATGGTCGAGGCCGCTGCGATCCCGGAGGGCTTTTTCACCGTTTGGCACAATGTGTTCGAACGCGGCGGCTTGAGGGAAGGCGAGTGGTTCTTGATGCATGGCGGCACCAGCGGCATTGGCGTTATGGCTATCCAACTCGCCAGGGCATTTGGCGCCAAGGTGATCACCACTGTTGGCTCGGCAGACAAGTGCGCAGCGTGTCTCAAGCTCGGCGCAACGCGCGCAGTCGACTACACGACCGAGAATTTTGTCGAGGCGGTCAAAGCAGAAACGGAGGGGCGGGGCGTCAACGTCATCCTCGATATCGTTGGGGGCGACTACGTGGAGCGCAACATTCGCTCGCTTGCCGATGATGGGCGCCTCGTCAACATTGCTTTCCAGAAGGGCTCAAAGGTTACCATCGACCTCATGCGCGTCATGCTGAAACGGCTGACGCTGACGGGCTCCACGCTGCGTATTCGTTCCACTGAGGTAAAAGCAGGGATCGCGCGGGCCGTGGAGGATAAGGCGCTTCCCCTGGTTGCGGACGGCCAAGTCAAGATCCTCGTCGACGCCACGTTTCCATTGTTGGAAGCAGCCAAGGCGCATGAACGCATGGATCAAAGCCATATAGGCAAAATCGTCATAAAGGTTTGAATCATCAGATTCTTAGGCACCCGTTCAGTTTTGCCATCAAATTGACAACACAAGCTTTTCTTGTGTCCTGGCTTGGTTCTGGATGGGCCGAGAATGCAGGCCAGTCAATTTGGGGGAGTATGCGCAGGTGAGCGCGGGCCGTCGCTATTTCGTTCGCAGTGCAGGTGTCGTTATCGCGGCCGTGGCGCTCGCGTTCTTGCCGGGTGTCGCCATTGCCAAGGCCAAGGCGAAGCCGGAGTTCACCAAGACCGAAGAGATCCTAAAGTGGATCAATGATTACCGTCACGAGCCCGAGCCGGAACGGTTGCCAGACGCCGTCAAGGCGATGTTCAAATTAGGCCTGCTGAAGGACGTTGAGCAGGCCGGGATCTATGTAGGTTTCATTGCGGGCGTGGTCGGCGCCAATTCCGACAAGGCGGAGAAGCTTCTCGGTGAGATGTTTCCAATGCCGCCGCCCGATCAGATCGTTGTCGTGAAGGCGATTGCGTATTCCGGCTTGCCTGAGTGGAAGGACCTGATGGGCAAGTTCGTGGAGCGTATGCCCGCACGGCGCGTTGTCATCGAGCGTTTTCTCTTCGGCAAAATGCCGACTTTGCGTGCCCTGCCGCTTGACAATCCAATGGCCGTCGATGCGCTGTGGGGCTACTATTTTGCCACCGGCTCCTCGGAGCCAATTCAGCGGCTTATCGTCGGACTTGCTTGGGCTCAAAACAAAGACGACGTCGACAAGCTGACGACCGGCAGCATGATAAAATGGACGCTGGCGCAAAACGCTTCGCGCGATCATGATCTGTTGCAATATCTGAAAGCCTCGCTGCAGCATCAGCCGGAGAAAGTTGCGGAACCTCTCGGCGAGGTGATTGAGGCGTCTGAAACGTTCGAGATGACGCAGCTCCGAAGAGATGCGTTAGCGTCGATTGAGGAGCTTAAGCTCAAAGGTCCCCAGTCCAGCCGCAACTTTGCGTGGTGGGGTCAGGTGGGCCAGACGACGTTTGCGCTGGGCTGCGTGGCCGCTGGCGTCATGGGCCAGGTCTATGCCGGCATTCCATGCGTCGTCGGTGGGGCGCTGTCGAATGTGGCCCTCAAGTATTTGGCGCCAGCGAAGTGATCGGCGACTGAGCGAACTATGAGCGATGAGCAGCGCCCCGCTCTCTCCAGACCCGCGGCAGAGGGAGTGCAAAGCCGAGAGTCCAGAGTAGAGCGGTCCCCGTCTAGCCAGCACTCGCCGCTTCTTGCCGTGGTCCTGCTGCCTCTTCTGGGCAGAGTTGCTTGGCTTTTGCGAGTGCAGCATCCTTAGTGGCAAACTCACCGACGCTTGAACCGCCAGGCGCGTTGGCCTTAACGAAGCTCTCCAACATGGAACGCTCAAACCCCTCAAGCACGGTCAGCGCGGTGTAGCGCACCTCGCTCCCGGTTCTAGAGCGCACAAGAAGTGTCTTGTGGCCGCCATAGCTTGCCCAGTCCACCTTGCAGCCCGAGACGCGCGCGGGTGCAGCAGCGCTTGAATCCTTTGATGGCCACGCGAACCTATTCAGCCCGGCAGCGAACGCGAGCTTTGGCTGTTCGGCAGGCTGCGGCACAGGAACGACCACAGCGGCAGGCTGTGGTAGCGGCTCCTGTCGTGCCATTTGGACCGTGCGCCGCTGGAGGATTTCAGGGCGCGCGCGAACGCGGGCTGCTTGCTGGACATCGGCGCGCGACCAAATTGTGCGAACCGGTGCTGCGCTGGCGGGCGGCGCTCGCCTGGCCGGTCCACCAAGCGCGGACGCTGACGGCAGCGTCGTCTTCTTGTCAACGGGTTTGGCATCTGCGCGACCGCGGCAGAACCTCTTGCGATAGTTCGCAGCTACCCACTCGATAGACCGGCTATAGTGCCGGTCGGCAGCCCACCGGCCCGAAAGATCGGCAAACGTTAGCGCACGTTGTGCGCGCGCCGACGCTTTGAGAATGTGTTCCTGTTTGAGCTTAGTACGCGGGCCCACTGGATTGGCAATGCGCTGGCCCGAATAGACGACGAGGTGCTGAATCTGCGCCAGCACGCCGGTATTCACGTCGGGATAACTGTCACCTGGCACGCCGCCGCCGGTTGTGCCGAGACCGGCAAAGTTATTCTGGCGCGGGTCTACATCGCCCCAACGGCCATTGCCGCGCCGGTAGGTGAGAAAGTTGGTCTCGACCGCCATTTGAAAGAAGGCATAGTCCCACCGCACGCGCCAGGACTCGCCATGATGCTTGTACCAATGCGCGATGTTGGCGAATGCCGGTGCCAGCCGTTTGTTGCGAAGCTTGAGGAACGCCATTAACCGTTCAGGCGTCACGCACCGCGGCACGGCGTTACTAGGAGACGTGCGGATCTTGGGAAGGTCTGCTTGTGCCGCAGCGAGCGGCAGGCTGATGGCCAAAGCCGCGATGGCGCAACGTGCCGGCAAGAGCAAACGGCTGGGATTGCAGCCTTTCATTGCGCTCCCCCAGCCTTTGCTACTCTCGCCAATACGCCTGACATGCAATCAATGGAGCGCCTTAGCCCTCCGGGCACAATTCGAATGCCTTATTGAGCGCTTTGGGCTGGCTGGGGAACTCGCCAACCTTCTCGCCGCCCTTCGCGTAAGCCGCAATGTAAGCGTCCAACTCCCGCTTCTCTGAGCCTTTGTGCACATCGAGGACCGTGTAGTTCACGGTGTCGTCCGCCTTGGCCTTGATAATGACGGCGCGCTGTCCTCCGTAGCTAGCGGTCCAGACTTTGCAGGTTGGCTGTGAAGGTGCGTCTGCCTTCTTTGCTTTTCCCCCGCCGGACTTTGTGCCGGCGGCGTCCGGGAGCTTCATCTTTGTTGCCGCTCCTGCAACAGATGCAGTCTGAATTTCTGATCCCTGCGTGGCCACAGGATCCTTCTCAGGCTTGGGCGAATTGAGAATGGTCACCGCTGGTCTGTTCGTGTCGTTGCCCGGCGTTGTATTAAGCGCCTTTTTCATTGTCGGCTGCGCGGCCTCAGTGTCGTCGGTCTTGTTACCAAGTGCCGATCTCATCGCCGCGCCGGCTTCTGCAAGTGAACCGCCACCGAGGCTTGAACGGCTTACGCCTTGCTTGCGCTGCTCTTCGATAGTGCGCTTGGCAATTTCAGCACCCGAGATCTTCCTTTTCGGCAGATCAATCGAGGCATTGTTGGCGTCGGGTGCGACAGCGGCGACCTGTTGGCCGGCCGGCCCGCCGCGCCCTCTACGTGCCTCTTGCACGAGTTCAGGCCGCGGATCGGGCACGTTACAGTATCGATCGTAGAACTCGGCGCTGATCGCTTCCATGAAGCGTACATAGCGGTGCGAGCCTGGCGCCCACTGTTTGGCGACGAGCGCAAAAGTCATCGGCCCTTTGATGGAATTCTGCCATTTGGTCAGAACGCCCCACTCTTGGATCTTGCGCGTACGCTCTGCGACCGGATTCTGGATATGCTCACCTGCGTACATAAGCAGATGCTGCAAATGTGCCTGCACACCATTTCCGATATCCGAAAAACTCTCGCCCCGAGCGCCTTTGCCCGTTGCACCTAGGCCGGCGAAGTTATTCTGGCGGGGGCGCACATCGCCGGTATAGCCGAGGCTACCCGTTTCCAAAATCATCTGAAAAAAGGCCATGTCCCAGCGAATGCCCAATGCCTCGCCGTGCCGCATATATTCGGTCGCCACACTGTCGAAACGTTTGTCGAGCTTCTTGTTGCGCGATTGAACATAAGCCATCAGGCGGCCTGGCGTGGCGCAAGCTGGAACCTGATTGCTAGGGGAAACCTTAACTTCCGGAAGTTTTGCTGCTTGGACGGGAAGTGTGACGGCGCTGGTGACAAAAGCGATGGTGAGCGATGCACCAAGGAGGTTCTTCATGTGCGAACACCCGTTTTGGAACGCGGCGCTAAGCGCCTGACAAGCTAAAAGGTTCTTAAGCGCTTAACGTTAACGGCTGGTTTCCACAGCATTAGGATACAGCCCCCAGAAAGCGCAGCATTTGGGCGCCAGTTGGGGGATTGAGAGGAGGAATTAAGGCGATGACGGACGGGCCGCGGCTCTCTACCGCGAGCGCTAATTGGCCGAGCCGGCTGAGGTGAGATGCTGGCCGGCATCGAGCGCGATCATTTGCCCGGTCATCGACGTCGCATCGAGGATGAAACGCACGGCGGCGGCAACCTCTTCCGGCGTCGGGCCGCGCTTCAATAGCGTCGACTCCTTCTCGCGCTCAAAGTCTTTGTCCGTTTGATGCACGCTCTTCAGAACCGGGCCCGGCCCTATGGCGTTGACGCGAACCCTTGGCGCCATGGCTTGCGCCAGTGTCTGCGTTGCCGTCCAAAGTCCGGCTTTCGAAATCGTGTAGGAGAAGAACTCCGGCGTGAGGCGCCACACCCTTTGGTCAATGATATTTATGACGTTGCCTTCTGTGTTTTGAGGCAAGTTGAGAAACAGCGACTGTGCGAGAAAAACCGGCGCTTTCAAGTTGATATCGAGGTGCGTATGCCAGCCCTCCGGCGTCAACGAATCGATCGCGTCCAGAAAAAACTCCGAGGCATTGTTGATGAGGCATGTTGGCGGTCCGAGTGCCTTAGCGCATTGCGGTATCAAGGATTGCACATCGTCGATTGCCGCGAGATTGCCAGGGAGAGTAGAGGCCGTCCCGCCCCCTGCACGAATTATCTCGGCGAGGTGTTCGGCTTCCTCCTGCGAACGGCGATAGTGAATGCCAACACGCCAACCTTGTGCGGCCATATCGAGTGCGATGGCGCGTCCGATGCGCCGCGCGGCTCCGGTGATGAGGACCGTTTTGTGGTGTCGTGTGTCGGGCATTCTATTGCGGTGTCTCGATTTCGATTGTCAATTAGAAGCCATTTGGGAGGAGCAGATACGATAATCGGGGTGCGACGCTCTTGCGTATGCGATCTTTGCCCGACCTTTCGCTGCTCAAATCTTATGCAACTCGACGGATGATCAGACTGCGGCGCAGGTGTGAATGCACTATGTGCGCGCGATGACTGAGCAAAATTTGATCAGTTTTTTGAATACGTTGCATCGATGTGACAGGATTACGATAGACCTGTTGCATCCTGTGGATTCAGCTTGTCGAATCGAGGGTTTTACGGGTTTTCTTCATCCCCAGAAGCGTTTCGAGGAAAAGCGCCGCAAGGGTGCGGCCGAGTTCACGCTGGCGCTTTCAGAATGGTCAAACCAACGGGGGTGTATTCCATTATGGCCAGATCTCACAAGTTTCTTTCCATATGCGCTGTTGCGGGCGCTGCGCTCGTTGCGTGCGCAACCACAGCTTTGGCCGATGGCTACGAGTACGAGGGCAAGGCGATGCCCGCGCCGGAGGAGGGACGGAAGTTCAC
>CAYOPW010000041.1:0-26008 GCA_964405975.1 uncultured Hyphomicrobium sp. | reverse complement strand
GATTCTGGGGGAATTTCTTATGTGGCACCGTTTGAGCGTTTGCGCACTCGTTATGATGACGGGTTGCGCAACGATCGTGAAGGGCACAACGCAAGTCGTGGCCATCGAAACGCCAGGTGTGCCAGGTGCCCAGTGCGAGCTGAGGTCTGAGGGCATTGGCACGCAGACCATGACAACGCCGGCAACGCTGGAGCTTGAAAAAAGCCAGCACAGCATCTCGGTGACCTGCCGCAAGCGGTGCTATCAGGATGGGGTGGGTATGATCCCCTCCTATACCGAAGGTATGGCCGCCGGCAATGTCGTCCTGGGCGGCGTGATTGGCTTGGGTGTCGATGCAGCGACGGGCGCGATGAACAAGTACGCCGATCGCACCTCTATTCTGATGCTTCCGATCAAGGGCTGCCGTGCGTGACTCGCGCGGCGCCCGTAGCCTCAAAGCATTCTCCTTGCGCGTATGGGGAAGCCTGAGTATTGGACCTCAAGCTAAGTCCGCTTACGGAACACCCCATGCCGCGCCCGCGCCTCACATCCCTCATCGAAAGCTTGCCTGCATTCGTGCCGTTCGTGGGCCCGGAGGCGCAGGAACGTGCGCGCAGCAGGGCGTTTCGCGCGCGCCTGGGCGCCAACGAGAGCGCCTTTGGCCCCTCCCCAAAGGCCATCGCCGTGATGAAAGCGGCCGCACCTGAAAACTGGCAATACAGTGATCCTGAAAGCCATGAATTGCGCGCCGCGCTTGCAAAATTTCACGGCGTCGGTATCGGCAACATTGTCATCGGCGAAGGCATTGATGGGCTGTTAGGGCTCACGGTGAAGCTGGTAGTGGAACCAGGTGATACCGTTGTCACGTCCGATGGTGCCTATCCTACTTTCAACTTTCACGTTGCTGGCGGTGCCGGCCGCCTCGTGCGTGTGCCCTACAGCAATGACCGTGAGGACCTTGACGGACTGCTCGATGCGGCCATACGCGAGGACGCCCGTCTGATCTACGTTGCCAACCCCGATAACCCCATGGGTACGTTCTGGCCCGCTTCTGCCATCAAGCGGCTCATCGACCGGTTGCCCGATGGCGTGTTGCTCTGTCTTGACGAAGCCTATTGCGACACCGCGCCGGCCGGCGAGCTGCTCCTCATAAAGCCGCTGCACCCACAGGTGCTGCGCTATCGTACTTTCTCGAAGGCCTACGGCCTTGCAGGTGCGCGCATTGGATATTGCCTCGGGGAGTCGGGGCTTATCAGCCACTTCGAGAAGATCCGCAATCACTACGGCATCAATCGCGTCGGTCAGCTTGGTGCAATCGCCGCATTGGCAGACCAGGCGTACCTGAAAGACGCCGTGGCCAGGATCGCGCGTGCGCGTGAAAAGATCGCAGAGATTGCCGCTGCGAATGGGCTTAAGCCCATTTCCTCGGCAGCAAACTTTGTGACGATTGATTGCGCAAGGGACGGCCTATTCGCAAAGCGCGTGATGGGCGAACTCATCGCGCGGGACGTATTCGTGCGCATGCCAAGTGTTGCGCCCCTCGATCGGTGCATTCGCGTGAGCTGCGGCCGGGAAGAAGACCTAGCCGTATTCGCAGCCGAGCTGCCCCAAGCGCTTGCTGCTGCGCGCAAATGATTTCCACTCCGGTGTTGACTTGGAGGCGCGCTAATGGACCTGCTGCAATCGCCGCCGATGGAGGCGGAAGCTCCAAGTATGCACTCCTGGCCTACTGATCGTGGTCGTTCCGGCACGTTATTTTCTGGTTGTCAGGTATCTCGTCGCCGGCCTCATCCAGTCCAAATGGGTCTGGGCGACCAGGCGGAGCAACAATCGTAATTGTATCAGCCCTGCTACTGTTGATTGTCTCAACTGCCTTTTACAATGCGATACGGTCTTTGGATTCCGCACCAGACGGCACCGTGCGCACGAGCACAGAGCTTGAGCCGGCGGCGCCTGAACGGTAACAATGGCGGGCGAAGGGGTCACGACCGCGCTTCAGAGCGGCGACCTTCCACATAGGCGGCATTCGAGGGAGGAAACATTATGCAAGGAATTGCCGGTCTCACCGTCGCGCTCATCGTCGCTGCCATCGGGTTTCTCGGCCTTGGCTACGGCGTTTATGAGTTAATGGACCACGGCGGCCCCGACGCAGGTCTCCAGACGCTGGGCGCCTTCGCCGTTTATTTCCTCGTGTGCTTGGCGCTGACGCGGTTGGCCTACTAGGCGCGCCCATTCTACGGCCAGCGGTGTAAGGCACCCTCTGGAAACGACCACTCGGGCGTCACGAGTCCGCCGGTGAAGCTGGCGGGGTACCACGGCGAGCCGTCAGAGGCGGCCGGGTTTTTCAGGACGTGCATCTCCTGCGCGGGCATAAAGCTTTGTATGAGCAGGAAGCGTTTCTCGCCCGTTGCCGGGTTTGCCACCATGTCGGCGACAAGCACGGCGTGACCGGGGAAGCCGCCCTTGATGAAAACATCGCCAATCTGAATGTCTTCGCGGGGGACCTTTTGCAGCTCCCGCTCAAGCGAGTAGGTACCTGCATAGGCGAACACCAGCGTCATGTATTTCTTGAAGGCCGCGTAGTCGAACTTGCGCCGAGCCGCGAAGCGCCGGCGCTTGCCGTCAGTGTAATTAAACGCAATTTCTTTTTTGCGGCCGGCAGCAAACAGCCACTCGCCTCGCAGGCGCATGATGGCGTCAGCACATTGCTGCAGGTCGCGGTTTCCAACGTCGATGTCGATAACGGCTGCGTGCACGTCTTGGCGCCATTTAGGCGCACCCGTGTAAAGGAGCACGGGCTCATCGGCTGACTTCAAAGGAAGGCCGCGCAGCCAGGCCGCCCAACTGCCAGTTTGCACGCTTACGCGCTCAAATCCGGGCGGGGGTGCTATGCGCTGCGCCAGCGTGTCAGAGTTTGCAATCGCTGAGTCGGATCGCCATGCGTACGGTGTTGCGGTGGCAGCGGAGGCGGCAACACAAGCGATGGCGGCGGCAACGACGAGAAGGTGAGGGCGTGCACAAGGTGTCATGCAGCAAGAGTGGGTATTCGTTGTGTCAGGTTAATGGCGAAAACGGTTTGCCGAAACGCGACGAGGTCAGGCTTCGGCGATTGCAAGGACATGCGGCGTACGTCACTATTGCTGGTACGAAAAGGCGCTTCCCTGCCAGTTTCCGTCGAACATCTTGCTAGCCCACCCTGGCACACTATTGCCCTGAGTAGCCTTGAGCTTATTGCGCACCCGTGCCGTCCTGCGGGGGCGTTGCGCTTGGACTTGACGTCCCGTCCTCTCAGAAGCATTGGGCTTGCGGATCGGAATATCAATCGATCTCGCGTCGTTGAGCGATGAACGTTCAATGGCCAGCACCGATGGCGGCGGCGTTATCTCTTCGCTGATCTCGTTTGCCGCGGTGAGCCTAACTGGCTTCGGTTTCGCATCCAAGACCTCCTGCGCAACTGCAGGAAGCTGGGGGCGATGCCGTGACGCAACTGACTGCATCAAAGCTTGCGGGTTATATAGCCGTCCTGTCGCGGAGGTCGTCATGGGTGAAGGACCAAAGCTGGTGTCGGTTTGAGCGGCGGCCACCTCGGGCTTGGACGGTAACGTCTCACCGCGCGCGTCTGCCGTTTTGGAAGCCTCGTCCAAATCGAGCGTCCAATCAGAGGGCCTCAGTTTCAAGCTCTCACGGAAATTCGCCATGTATTGAAAGCGCGAAGCAGTGTCTGCGTCGTTGGAGGCCTGTGCGGAGGGGGCGACCGTAAGCGCGTCGTCACAGTCAAGGCAGCCGTGTGGTCCGGTCCAGATGGTAAACCCAAGTCCGCCTGCTAAAAGGATTGCCAGCACTCCGGCGAGGCCTGCGCGCGCACGCGAAATCGGTGTCGTAGCGCGTGGGGCGCGTTTGGCGGAATGGCGCAGCCTTTGCAGGCCGTCCCCGCCACGGGGTTTTTGAATTGGGCCCCGCCCTGGCAGCTCCGCCAGATCGTCAAGCAGCATCACAAAGTCATCAATCGGTGTGTCGTTAGAAGCGACACGTTGCTCGTTGGCGCGCATGGCGCGTCTCCAGTGTTTGCACTTCGCCCCAGCCGAAGCAGCTAGGTGCAGAAATACGCTTCGAATTCAGTGTGTTACCCGGGAACGAATACAAATTGGTGTGAAACAAGAAGCGCACTGCGCTGAAACAAATAACAAATCAGGCTGTATTTCTATTAAAGTTACCAGCTTTGAGTGAATTTTCTACAAATATTCTCGACAATTTGGAGCACTAGCCAAACGCTATGCTCGCCATTACTATAACCTATATTAGCTATACTGCATATGAATGTTGAAGGCGTCTCGCACCAACAATTTGGCAGGACCACGCATCCTTTCAATTGTGCAAACAGCTAGCGTTATGGTTAACCGCTTGTTGAAGGCCCTCGGTTAGCCTGCGGGTAGCGCGCCCTAGGAGTCTATGCGTGAGCGCGTTCATCTGTGCGTCGAAAAACGGCGAGGATGACCATGAGAACTGTAATCAACTTCTTTTCGTTGCTGGCCTTTAGCTTGATGGGGGCGGCGGGGCTCGTCGTCGGGGCGCCCATTGTCAACGAAAACTGGTCGGGACTGACGGCCAAATTGCCCCAATTCGACTATCTGTCTGTAGCGGTCGGCGTTTGTGCTGGGCTTTCGATAGGCGTGCTCACTCAGGTGTCGTGGTCTGACGTATCCCGCCGCGCATCAAGTTGGTGCGCCTGGCATTTGCGGCGGCTGCTCCTCTTGGCCCTGGCAGCGTCGGTTGTCGCCGGTATGCTCTCTTACTCACCCGTTTAGACGCTTGCGAATTGAAGAGACGGCCCGGGTTCGCTCCCGGACCGCCCATTTCCCTCAGCGAGGCCGTCCGTCTGTTAGACGGAATAGTAAAGATCGAACTCGACCGGATGCGGCGCCATCTCGAATGTCACGTTCTCATCCATGCGCAATTCGATATAGGCGTCGATCACGTCGTCGCTCATAACCCCGCCCATCTTTAAGAATGCACGATCCTTATCGAGGTTTTCGAGCGCCTCGCGCAGGCTCCCGCAAACTGTCGGGATATTCGACAGTTCAGCCGGCGGCAGGTCGTAGAGGTTCTTGTCCACTGCGTCGCCCGGGTTGATCCTGTTGGTGATGCCGTCAAGTCCCGCCATCAACATAGCCGTGAAGCCGAGATAGGGATTTGCCGCCGGATCGGGGAAGCGAACCTCCACGCGCTTGGCCTTTGGGTTCGTCGCGTGCGGAATGCGGCAGGCGGCGGATCGATTGCGGACGGAGTAGGCCAGCAGCACGGGCGCCTCGTAGCCTGGGACCAATCGCTTATAAGAATTGGTCGTCGGGTTGGTGAAGGCGTTGATGGCCTTGGCGTGCTTCAGGACACCGCCGATGTAGTAAAGGCACTCGTCCGATAAATCCGCGTACTTATTGCCGCCAAAGACCGGCGTGTCGCCTTTCCAGATTGATTGGTGAACGTGCATGCCTGAGCCGTTATCGCCAAAAACGGGCTTAGGCATGAAACAGGCGGTCTTGCCATAGGCCTGGGCAACCATATGCACGACGTATTTGTAGACTTGCAAATGGTCACCCATGTGGACCATCGGGCCGAACTTAATGCCAAGTTCATGCTGCGCGGCACCGACTTCGTGGTGGTGCTTCTCAACAGTGACGCCCATTTCGGTCATCACCGACAGCATCTCGGAACGAATGTCCTGGCAGCTGTCGACGGGCGGCACCGGAAAGTAGCCGCCCTTGGTGCGCGGCCGGTGTCCAAGGTTGCCCATTTCATACTCGGTACCCGAATTTGAGGGCAGCTCTGATGAGTCGATCTTGAACCCCATGCTGTAGGGTTCGGTGGAAAAGCGCACGTCGTCGAAGATGAAGAACTCAGCTTCCGGACCGAAGAACACTTTGTCACCCACGCCGACCGACTGCATGTAGGCTTCGGCCTTCTTGGCAATGCTGCGCGGATCGCGCTCATAGGCTTGGCCCGTTGTCGGTTCGCGCACGTCGCAGAAGACTGCCAACGTCGTTTGCGCGAAGAAGGGATCGAGATGAGCGGATTCGGGATCTGGCACCAACAGCATGTCGGAGGCCTCGATCCCCTTCCAGCCGGCGATGGATGACCCATCAAAGGCGAAGCCATCGGCGAACGTTCCTTCATCGACGCAACTAGCGTCCGCCGTCACGTGCTGCATTTTGCCCTTAGTGTCCGTGAACCGCAGGTCAACGAACTTGACGTCCTTGTCCTTGATCATGCTCAGGACATCGCTAGCGTTCTTCATGAGACTCCCCTGTTACTTGGTTTCCCCTGCTTCGCATGCACGCCATTGGGGAGCGTACATGACTCTGCATTGTTTCCGGTTGCACCTAGATCGCATTCGCGCCGGTTTCACCCGTGCGAATTCGGATCGCGTCGTCCACTGCTGAGATGAAAATCTTACCGTCCCCGATACGGCCGGTCTTTGCGGCTTTTTGGATGGCATCGACAGCCTTATCGAGCATCTCGTCCTCTAGCACTACCTCGATCTTGACCTTGGGCAGAAAGTCCACGACGTACTCAGCGCCGCGATAAAGTTCCGTATGCCCCTTTTGGCGGCCGAAGCCCTTGGCCTCAAGAACGGTAATGCCCTGCAGCCCGATTTCTTGCAGCGCCTCTTTAACTTCGTCCAGTTTGAAAGGTTTTATGATTGCCTCGATCTTCTTCATGTACCCTTGGTCCTCCTGTTTTCTATCGTTTGTTCGAGCGTTTGTTCGAGGGCGCCTGACCGGACGGCGTGAGAGTTAGCACGGCCCATGCCAACGGCGCAGGCAAATAATTCACACGAAAAAACAAAGGCTTGCTGGCGACTTTCGTCCGTCGTGCCCCATTCGCAGTCGGTGACTTGCCCGAACATAAGGCATTTTGCCCTATGAATGGGCAATTTCCCAACCGGACCAAGTTAGAGTGGGGAGCATTGGCATCGATGCTTGGCAGCGACCAAATTTGTGGCAGCTTTCGTTGGCGGCGAAATCAGGAGAGTGAACGTGTATGGAGCGGAGTTGCTGACGACTGCGCAAATGGGTCGTGCCGACCGTCTAGCGGTCGAGTCTGGCGTTAAGAGCCTTTTTCTCATGGAGAATGCGGGTCGTGCGGTAGCAAACGAGGCGCGCCGCCTCGTTGGGACTAGCGGGCGCGTCACTGTACTTTGCGGTCCAGGCAACAATGGCGGCGACGGGTTTGTGGCGGCCCGCCATCTCCGCGAAAGCGGTATCGGGGTGCGTGTTGTTATCCTTGTTCCACTCAATGCTCTGAAAGGAGACGCTGCGGTGATGGCGCAGCGATGGAATGGACCCACTGAGCCATTTTCTGCCCAAATGCTGGAAGACGCCGATCTTATCGTCGACGCACTCTTTGGCGCTGGGCTCACGCGCGCCCTCGATGGTGAAGCGGCGGCAGCGGTCAAGGCCATGAACGCAACCGGCAAACCGATCGTTGCCGTCGACGTACCAAGTGGTCTTGATGGCGCGACGGGTACATTTGCAGGGCCGGTCGTCCATGCGCGCCGAACGGTAACTTTTTTCCGGCGCAAGCCTGGGCATCTTCTGCTGCCAGGAATGCAGTTATGCGGTTCAGTTACGGTGGCCGACATCGGCATTCCAGAAAAAGTACTAGATGAAATCGCGCCGCAGACATGGGCGAACAGTTTCTCAATTTGGTTGAAAAAGTTTCAGTGGCCGCGCATCGATGGAAACAAATATGATCGCGGGCACGCGGTTGCGGTGTCGGGACCTGCGGATGGTACGGGTGCGGCCCGCATGGGTGCACGCGGCGCACTGCGCGTGGGGGCAGGACTGGTGACAGTTGCTAGTCCCATCGAGGCGGTGGCAACGAATGCCGCGCACTTGACGGCAATAATGCTAAGGCCTTTCCAAGACGCCAACGGGCTTGCAGAAATTCTAGCGGACCGACGCAAGAACGCGGTTCTTATCGGCCCAGCAGTCGGCATCGGAGACGAAACGCGTCAACTTGCCGACGCCGTATTGAAAAGTGGTGCAGCCGCGGTTCTCGATGCGGATGTCATCACGTCGTTTGCCTCAGAGAGCGATGCGCTGTGGGCAGCAATTGAAAAGCTCAAAGACCGGCCAGTCGTGCTCACGCCGCATGAAGGCGAGTTTGAGCGGCTGTTTCCCGACTTGAAGGATGGCAGCAAAATTGACCGTGCACGCGCAGCGGCCAAGAGAAGTCGTTCGGTTGTGCTGCTAAAGGGTGCTGACACGGTTATCGCAGCTCCAGATGGCCGTGCCGCGATAAACGAGAATGCCTCACCTTGGCTGGCGACCGCTGGCGCCGGCGATGTTCTGGGTGGCATCATCGCCGGGCTCTTGGCCCAGAGGATGCCGGCCTTTGAGGCGGCATGTGCAGGTGCCTGGCTGCATGGCGAAGCCGCCGACGCAGTTGGACCAGGCCTGATTGCCGAGGACTTGCCTGAGCAGTTGCCGCACGTCTTAAACCGGCTCCATCAGGCCGCCCGCCGTGCCGAAAACATCAAATCCGGCAGAAACTAAAGGGCGTTTTTGCAACGCAACTTTTATCGTTGCGGGGTCACAATCAGCACGTATTGCCTTATGTTGGATTCGAAGCGCATCATTGGCGGCCGTAGGGTGATTAACTGATGCGCAAGTGAGGAGCGATGGTTCCAAGGATCGCATTAACGGCGGTGTTTTTGATTGCCCCGCTGTCGGCCGCGGTTGGCGCCGGGGCGGGCTCGGCCAAGAGCGCGCAGTCGGCCGCAACCGCACTCGTGCGTGGCGACACCTCTCAGGCAGTGGTGCGATACACTGAGGCCTTGAGCGATACTAGCCTCACGAGTGACCGCCGTGCCACGATTCTCAATGATCGCGCTGTCGCATATGCCCGGCTGGGGCAGACCAAGCTCGCCATTGACGATTTCAACCGGGCGGTGAAGCTTTTCCCTGAGTACGCCGCAATTTACAACAATCGCGGCAGCCTATTGTTGGCGCTGGGCATTCCTAAGGAAGCCGTTAAAGATTTCGATCGGGCGATTGCGCTGGCACCCGGATATGCGGCCGCGTTTAGCAACCGCGGCGGCGCGTACGCGAAACTGGGTGACAATGATCAGGCGATTAAGGACTTCACGCGAGCCATCAAGCTCATGCCGCAATCGGCGGCGCCGCTATCGGGTCGCGGACAGGTACATTTGGCTGTTGGCCGGCCCCATGCCGCCATTCGTGACTTCACGCGTGCGGTAAACGCAGATGCGCGTTTTGCGGCGGCCTACCGCAACCGTGCTGAAGCGAAGCTTGATATTGGCCAGCATCAGGACGCAATTGAAGACTTATCGCGCGCCATTGCTTTCGATGTCGGCAACGCCGAGCTGTATCTTTTGCGCGGGCAAGCCTACTTATCGATGGATAATATGACTTCGGCGCTCAAAGATTTCTCCCGAGCCGTTGAGCTCAATCCAAGTATGGCTCGCAGTTATGCCGCGCGGGGTTTGGCAAACGGGTTCCTTGGCACATTCGAGACGTCCTTCTCTGACCTAAATCGTGCTATTGAACTCGACCCGCGTTCAGGTGTCGCGTTTGCGTATCGGGCAGTTGTCTACAAGCAGAGTGGGCAGGCCGACGTCGGGCTGAGGGACGCAGAGACCGCAGTCAAGCTCGATCCGGAAGGTGCAGAAGCACTTTGGGCCAGAGGCGAGATCGGGGAGGCTCAGGGACGCATTGAGGATGCCGTCGCAGATTACAAACGGGCGATCGCGGCCAAACCCAGTCTGACGCTGGCGGTCAACGGGCTGAAGCGGTTGGGTGCCGAACTTGGCGACGAAGAGGACCGCGTGATTGATGGTCTGGGCATCAAGGATTGGAGCGTTGTCTCGCGCGGCTCCCGGTACTACGCCGTAAGCAAACGGCACCGGCGCATACGTGTCCCCTTGGAGATGGCTGGTGAAGGGCGGCCGCGGCTGCTCGAATGGGAAATTAAGCGGCGGCCTCTTTCGGGCATCGGGACGCTGCGCTTCAGTGCCGGCGTTGTGGAAGGAGACAAGGGACCTGAAAATGTCGAGCAGGTTGCGATCGTCGATCTTGATAAGAACCAAGTCATCGCGATCGAGCCGCACCGTCAGGGCAAAAAAGTTTCAACATGGACGTGGCAACACGATCGCGTTGTTGTTGCGAGTATCGACGGCGCGACCGATGAGTTCGTCCTGCGCACGGTTCGGGCTAGGGACCGGCGACGAAATTCGGGTCGGTTTGGATTTGGCAGTCCGTGGGGCGGGCCCTGGGCACAGTATGACGAGCCGCCGGAGTATTCTCGGCCCAAGCGCCGGCGCAGAAAGCCCAAGACGCTATTCCAGCTCTTGTTCCAATAATCTGACTTTACCCATTGCGGAGCAATCCAATCGGCGGCTGGGGACGCAATGGTCTGAATGCAGCGGCCGCGGTTTCGCCGGTTTATAGCTGGCTGCAAGACTGAGGTCGCCTCCCCACCCAGTCGAGATAGCGGCCGCCGCAAAACTTGCGGGAAGAAATGGCCAAAGCCCCCATCATTTTATGGTTTAGGCAAGACTTGCGGCTCGCCGATCACCGCGCGTTGACAGCAGCGGTGGAAAGCGGTGCGCCGGTGTTGCCGGTTTACGTGCTTGATGACGCGTCTCCAGGGCGCTGGGCACCAGGAGCGGCGTCGCGCTGGTGGCTCCATAATAGTCTTGAAGCGCTGGGGCGCTCGCTCAAGAAGGTTGGCGGTGCGCTCGTGTTGAGACGCGGTGATGCGCGTCATGTCATTGCCCAGATTGCAGCTGAGGTGGGCGCCAGCGCGGTTTACTGTTCGCGCTGCTATGAACCTTGGGCTTCACGTCTTGAGGACGCGCTTGATCAGGATCTGGGCAAAGCCGGCATTGCAATGAAATGCTTTTCCGGTGCTTTGCTTCACGATCCTACGCACTTGCGTACGCGTGCTGGCGCTCCTTACAAAGTGTATTCACCGTTCTGGCGCGCTCTTTCGCAGAGTTGCGAAGCAACGGCACCGCTGCCGGCGCCGAAGCGCCTGAAGCTTCCCGCTCAATTGCCGCCGAGTGAGGAACTTTCGCAATGGCAACTATTGCCCACTCAGCCCGATTGGTCGGAAGGTTTACGCAAGGCATGGAAGCCTGGTGAGGATGGCGCGACCAGGCAGCTTGCGCAATTTCTTAATGGTCGTTTGGAGCGATACGCAGAGCTGCGCAACCGGCCTGATCTCGAAGGTACGTCTCGCCTCTCGCCGCATTTGCACTTTGGTGAGGTGAGCGTCAATGCCTGCTGGCATGCAGCGAGTTTGTACAGTGATGTGGACACGACTGCCGTAACGGGCGCAGCGACGTTCCTCAAAGAGCTGGCATGGCGTGAGTTCTCAAACCATTTGCTCGTTCATTGGCCAGACCTTCCAGATGCTCCTTTCCGCAAAGAGTTCTCAGTCTTCCCCTGGCAAATGGATGACGGCAATCTCAAAGCATGGCAATGCGGCCGTACCGGCTATCCAATCGTTGATGCGGGCATGCGCGAACTATGGGCAACAGGGTGGATGCACAATCGGGCGCGCATGATAACCGGTTCGTTTCTGATCAAGGATTTGCTGATTCCCTGGCAGGCGGGCGAGGCTTGGTTTTGGGACACACTGGTTGATGCCGACCTTGCCAATAATGCTGCAAGCTGGCAGTGGGTCGCCGGATCAGGAGCAGATGCCGCGCCATACTTCCGGATATTCAATCCTCAATCGCAAGGGGAGAGGTTTGACCCGAGCGGTGACTACGTTCGCCGTTGGGTACCGGAGCTTGCAGCGCTTTCTGCTCAGGACATTCACAAGCCCTGGACGCTAGCTGCCGGCACACGCGAGGCGGCAAGTGACAAGTTAAGTGAAAGTTACTGTGGCCCGATTGTCGATCATGGGCTGGCGCGGACGCGAGCGTTGGATGCGTACAACATTTTGCGGCGCAAAACGCGGCAATAAGGATACCAACGCAACATTTGCATTTTGCGCGCAATACAACCCGTGCGTTGGTACGAAGGTACCTTCTGAGCACCTCGTAATTCGTTGAACTAAAATAGCACCGGCGTTAAGCTTTCGTCAGATGTCATACTTGTATGGTGGGTCACCGATTGGGACCACAGCTTGGGTGGAGACTAAATCTTATGGGCTTGTTTCGTGTGTTGTGTGCGGCGATTGTCGCTAGCTTTTTCGTAACATCAGCAGTTGCAGAGTCACGGGCAGTGCTAGCTGCAACTGATTCAACTGCACCCGCGTTGCAGTCCTCACCATCTGAGTTGGATTCACAATCGACCGACGTGTCGGTCATCGCCCCCATTGAGGAAGAATCCGTTGAACTCAAGGGCCATCAGGCGGCGGACGCCGCACTCATGGCGGCAGTTGAGATGGGGACGTCTGAGGAAGTGGCCGAGGCAGCGCCGCTTGACCCGCCCGACCCCACACTGTTTGCAGACATCAATTTGACGACTCAAAGACTGACGCTGACCGACAAGTCGGGCGTTCTTCACAAGTGGAAGATCTCGTCGGCCGGCGGCGGGTATGTCACGCCGGTCGGGATTTATAAGGCCCTGTGGATGTCTCGCATGCACTACTCGAAGCAGTACTACAACTCGCCCATGCCCTATTCGGTGTTCTTTCACAAAGGGTATGCCGTGCATGGGACGTCGGCAGTGGGCCGGCTTGGTCGCCCGGCATCACACGGGTGTGTGCGTCTGCGGACCTCCAACGCAAAGAGGTTCTATAACCTCGTGCAAAAGCATGGGAAGGGACTGACGAAGATTACGGTTCGTGGCACGCCGCCGCCCTCACCCAGGGTGCGTGACCACAGGCCCCGCCGCCGCTATCAGGCGCCGGGCTACTATCAGCCTTTCGGGTTCTGGTCTTACCAGCCTCCTCGCCAGCGCCGCTATCGTCGTCGGCGCTATAGCAGCGGTTACTAAGATTTGCGATTGATCAGTGCCGCCCTCACTCGTGAGGGTGGCAGCTTTTTCTAGAATGGGTTCCAGGTAGGCCGAGGCGTGAAGCGGATATATCCGAGGTTCGCGCCAAGCCGCAGTCCTATGCCACTGCGAATGGGCGCCATGATCACCTTGCCGCCCTTCAAGAACGTGATACCCACTCCGCCCACGAAGTAGGCCGATCCATCGACGCCGGTGAATTGGCGATAGACGTCGGCGGGTTCGCTCAGCCGGTAGATCAGAAACATTGTGCGCGACCCGGCGGCACCAAAATCCGTACCGAGCGATGGCCCATGCCAGTAGATCTTCTCCTTGCCGCCTGAGCGCATAAAAAGCGTTCCAGAGCCAAAGCGCACGCCGGCGAGAAACGCGCCGCCACCTTCCTTGCCGAGCACGTAGGCCGACGGCCGGCCCGACTTGCTGAATGCGTACTCGATGACGCTGGCCAGATTTGTAGAGATGGTGCCGAAAAACCCGCGCGTGATCTCGCGGATCTCATCGATGGCATAGCCTTGTTCCGGTTCCATTGTGGCTTGGGGTGGGGGGAGCGGCAGTGGAGCCAGAGCCGTGTCGGTTTCGGTGCCTGGTTGCGGTTTCGTCTGCGTGGTCCACGGCTCCAATTGGGGTTTTGCTGGCGCCTTTTCCGGAGCGACCTTAGCCTTGACGGACCTTTCGCTTGGCGGTTTTGTCGCCGGTGCCGTTTCCACAATGTTGGAAGCAGGCGGCATCGATTTTTCATGTCCTGCGATCGCAGCATCGAGCTTGGCCAGTGTGTGGGCTGACTTCGCCTTCATGACTGCGAGCAACTCCAGGCCTGCAGCATTGAGCTCTGCGAGCTTTGAACAATCGGGAACCTGTTCTGAAGGTGGACGTCCGAGCAAATCGATTTTGACGATCAGGTCCTCGGCTTTTGTGTCGTACTCGGCGGTACGCTTGTCGCGTACGCTTTGCAGCGCTTTTTCCTCATAGCCCGCATCGGTCCAACCCTTCTTGTCCTTGAGCTGGCGCAGTCTGTTTTTGAGTATCGGTAATGCTTCGGCGTTGAAGGCTCTCAAGGCCGCGCCAGAAGAATCAACTGCGGCTGCAAAGTCGTCGGCTGTGCACGAAGCGCCCAACGCAACACAATTGGTGCAAAGCCCAAAAAGTGTTGCGAGGAGCGCTAACCGAAGCGTTTTCGACATTGGAACGGCCTCGACCGCTTGCAGGCTGCGAACTCTTGCGCGTCTGCTACACGACGGGCCGAGGCAGTGCGGCTGAGCCGCAGTGCCTCATTGGTCACCAGTGATCGTGCGCACCACGCTGGAAATCGGACGCTGGTGTCCGGCTGCCAGCCCACGGACGTCCTTCTCGGTCAGTTTGTCGTATTCGACAAGCGTTACCACGGGCGCCTTGGGCGTAAGGTGAACGATCTTGTAGCCCTTGGCTTTGAGCTCTTTCAAAAGCTGGGGCATCGCCTTGGCCGTATTCGGCTGGATATCGTGCATCAGGATGATGCCTTTGCCCTTCTTGTCGAGTTTCGACATGATGTTCTTGATGAGCCGCTTCGGCCTTGGGCGCCTGAAATCGAAGCTGTCCATATCGGTCGAGAAGACGGCAATGTTGCGGCTGCCGAGATACTGCAGCAGCTCGGGCGAGTCCTTGAGGTACGGGAAGCGGAAGAAGGGCGCCACAGGGGCGCCGGCAGCACGGCTAGCGATGCTGACTGATTTCTCGATCTCGGCCTTCGCCTTCTCTAATGGCATCTTCGCAAGGTTTGGGTGCGTCACCGTGTGCGTGCCGACTGTGTGACCACCCTTGACCACTTGGCGCAGCACTTCAGGGTATCCGCCTGCGAGCTTGCCGACCGTGAAAAATGTGGCCTTGACGCACTCGGCGGCAAGCGCGTCTAGAATAGTCCTGGTGTGCGTGGGTAGGGGACCATCGTCGAACGTAAGTACAACTTCCTTCGGATTGAGGAAGTCATAGGCCTTGTAGTGTTGAAAGCCGAAGCCGGGTCCACCCGTCGTGTCGATTTCCACCACGCGGGACACGCCAAGCGCGTCGTCGTTGCCCGGGCAGGACTGCTTAGCAACCGGAGGCGCCGCGGGCCCCATGTCCGTCTGCTGTGCTTCAGGGGTCTTCGCCTTGGAATCGGCGCTATAAGCCTGCGGGGCGCCGAAGATGACGGCGCCGATCAGGGCTGTTGCCAGTATTGCACGCATTGTTCATCTCCGAGATTGTCTTGATGCGGCCTGTCCCTTGATTCTTTCGGATTGTGCGGAGATTTGCCCCCAAGGCGCAAGCGCAATGGCGAATTCTTGGGCAATTTTGATGGCTTGTGTGTCCTGCAGCGGAGTGGCCGCATCTAGTGGAGCGGCAATTTTCCCTCGGCCTTGCTGCGAAAACGATGAGCGTCAACGACGGCGCGCGCATGAGTGCCCTTACCCACCATCTCGCGGGCGTCACGCGCCTCGACCCGGAATGTGAGCTTGCGGCCGCTGACCTCCACCAGCTCGGCGGTCGCAGTGACCGTGAATCCCGGCGGCGTGGGAGCCAGATGCTCGACCTCGACGCGAATTCCTAGGCTTTCCAGCCCCTCAGGCAAGTAGCGTTCCACGCAGTCGACGGCGGCGGCCTCCATCAGTGCGATCATGATGGGGCTTGCGAGTACGGGTGCGCGGCCGCTTCCCAGACTAGCTGCCGTGTGTTCGTCGCCGACCTGCATTGAGGCATTGCCGACAAGTCCAGGCTTTAAGCGCTTAAGATCGTACATGGTGATTCAGGCGGGTCCAATAGTCATGGCCTCATGAATGCCGACAAACCTGCCGCTTGTGCCGACGAAGGGCAAGAGCTTGATTGAATTTGGACGGGGGGGGCCGCGGAAGTCGGTTTTAGGCCGCGCCGTCGGCGATCTTCTCTAGCGCCGGCAGATCCGTTAGGCGCAACCCGTTTGCGACGGGCTCGATCAGGCCTTGAGCCTCTAACTCGGTGAGCTGGGCTGCGAGCAGATCGAGGCTCATATTCAGATAACCGGCCACGACGCCGCATTTCAACGAGTCGGTAATGATGTCCGGGGTGCGGCCTTCATAACTATTGAAATGGGACAGCGTCACAAACAGCGCGGCAACGCGCTCAATGGGCCGGACCTTGCATGCAGAGTCGACCGCTTCGCGTATCAAAGCAGCCTCGCACTCCAGCGCGGTGTTGTCCCCCGACGGTGCGGGCCCGCTCTTTTCGACGACCGGCTCTTGGTAGGTGTTTGGAATGCAGCTTACACGCGTTTGCGTTGTCGCTTGTGCGCTGGCCACGTGCTTGTCGTGATAGCCAAGCCCAATGAGATCACCCGAAAAGGCGAACTCGAGCACATCCCGGCCACCGTCGCCAGAGGTCTTGTAAACGCAAATGCCTCCGCTTTCGACGCGGAAACCGTGCGTACGCGGCTCGCCTTCGCGGAAAAGATAGTCACCAGCCGAAAGGGTGCATACATCCCGCCCGACCTCTGCGGCATCGAGAGGGGGAGCGTTTGTCGCCTCGGAGGTACTGGAACCCGTTTTTGCAGTACGCAGTTCAACTACATGAAGCACGGTAGATACTCGATGTACACCAACTGTCCGCGCAACCTATGTGGCGACCTCGCCACATTCAAGCGCATTCTTGTGAGTATTCTAATTTTAAGCTGGACAGATCGGCGGTTTTCGAGAGGGCGCAATTGCTCTTGGCTCGGACAATCAATGGGTTATGTGACAAGCTGGCCAGCGGTAAGCCTTGTGAAAATTGTATCGCCGGGTAACGAAATTCCCCCGCCGCGGCCGTGATTAGGGCGGCGGATGCGCTTTGTTTTGCGTTCAGATGCGTTGTCGGACGCAGGTGGTGCGGGTGCAGGCCGTGTGCCAATTGCGACCTGGGCGGGGGCGGGATCTCCTCAGTTGGGGCCCTTGCACGCGCGCACGCTGGCCTTGCATTCGGTTCCAAAGATCCCGGCAGCCTCGCAAGAGATCAGCTTGGCCTCGCCTTGAGGCTTAAAGCCCCGAGCTTCCGAGACGTTTATGGCCCCTTGCTTAGCCATTAGGGTTGCGACGCCCTCACTTATCCCGCTGCCAACCGCCCCAAAGACCTTGCAGTCTCCTGCGTAAGATGCCGACACATTGAGGGTGGCGAACCCGGCGGCTACTGCCGCCACTGCACAAAAACGCACTAAGCCAGTCATCTGAATCTCCTAAAAGGCAACGCGCGAAAGTTCGTCGATATCGCCCGCAAGCTGCCCCTGCCGGCGGGTCCTGGCAAGGTGGTATGGAGCGTGGCGATGATGATTGCTGCAACAGTGTGTCTGGCAAGTGGCGGTTCGCTTGACAGGTACAAAGATTGTCACGGCGGCATCGGAGATAGGCGTCTACTGTTAACCATATTTGGCGCGACTATGTTGGTCCCGCCGCCCAGAAGCCGGCTTATTCCTCGCCCATCCTAACCACTCCAACCGCTTCTAAACGGGGAAATCCAGTGGACGATAGTAACCGCGCGCTCCTCATCAATGAGGATACTGTACTCAGGGGTGAAATCAGCAACGGCGGCCGCATCGAGATTTGCGGTTACGTCGAAGGCAACATCGTTGGCGACGATCTCATCATTCGGCCAAGTGGGCGCTGCTACGGGACGATCGATGTCCAAAGCGCGGAGATCTACGGAACGCTGCAGGGCGAAATCGCCGTTCGCCAACTCATGAGTGTGCGCAGCACGGGATCTGTCACGGGGAACGTTCAATACGGTCGTCTTGCTATGGAGCTTGGCGGAGACCTGACTGCGGAGCTGCACAACGTGCCACCGACGATAGGCGGCGATCTTGATCTTGCTGTCGCCAAGGGCCGGTCCGTGCGCATTACGCTTCAGGATCTCAACGCGCTCGACCCCGACGATAAATCGCACGACCTTACGTTCACAGTTTCGGGCGCGCGCAATGGGCGTGTGACTCTGGCAAATGAACCCGAACGCGCAGTCGAGACCTTTACGCAGGCGGACCTAGAGCGCGGCAGCGTGCAGTTCATGCATGATGGGACCGACGCGCAAGACGCAAGCTTCGACGTTGTCGTAGCAGACAAAGCCGGTGCCATATCTGGCGCTGCGCAAACAGTGAAAGTTGCCGTGCGCGGTCACGCGTAACGCTTGAGTGGCTTTGCTCAAGCTGGAGATGGCTGGCAGGGCCCTTCGCCTATCGCTCCGGCGGGGCTCCTCCCATCACCCGCAATAATAACGCCGTGCCAAAACCCCATGCGCCATTAAGGAGGCAGCCAATAGCGAAGGCCGGCCAGAGCACAGGAATGGGCTGCATCTTAAGATGGGGAACGACGAAAAAAGCGACGAGTGTTAGCGCGAGCGCGCCGACGACAATCCACGCAAGCCAATAGGCCGGTCCGCGCAAGTGACCCAAGGCAAGGTTGAGCGCTGCGCCCCAAAGACCTCCCCAGAATGCTTTCGAGATAACGTTTGGCACACCGAGCGGGGCCGTTGGATCCATAGACCAAGCGGTGCGGCCGGTCGGAATGATGCCTGCCTGAACGAGCAGATACCAAACACCTTGATGGAAGATCAGCGTTGCGGCAAAGCCGGCGATAAAGCCGAGCACAATGATGCGCATAGGCGGCGTGATCGGCAAAGGTTTCCTCCGCGAACGTGGCGTGCGCAATGGACTTCCCAGCCTATGCTATTGATCCTGGTTAGTCACACTTTGGAGGCCGGGTTTTCGATCTTGGCAAACAGACGCTGAATTACGCCGCCCGGAATGGCAATGAACACTCCACTGCCGTCGCGTGCGAAGACCTTGAGTCTATAACCGCTTTCCGACGCTTCCCGCAGGTCTGTTTCAGGAAGTTCGATCAATAGTGTCTCGTCGAACGAGCACCAGCCCTTCTGACACGATCGATGCCGGTTAGGTTTGTAAAAGCGCAAGGGCTCCGCCCGGTCATTGCGTGCGCCTTTGTACTTTCTCATACGGCTTCCCTCATATGCGATGACGAGGCTTACGAGAGTTGACGTTTCCCCTGTCGTACGGTCGACGCGAGCAATGAGCTTGAAGAAGAAGCGATTGGGGTGATCAGAGACGCGTATCGTTGGCGTCGCATATT
Source organism: uncultured Hyphomicrobium sp. (assembly GCA_964405975.1). GTDB lineage: Bacteria > Pseudomonadota > Alphaproteobacteria > Rhizobiales > Hyphomicrobiaceae > Hyphomicrobium_A. The sequence goes on along the minus strand of CAYOPW010000041.1, from coordinate 6,948 downwards.
CGCGATAGGGGCGAAACGCATCGTCGAGCAGCGTGATCTCTTTGGAGGGCGGCGGATTTATTTGGCAGCCGGGCAGCGCGATGGCGACGAACGCGCAGAACAGCCAAGCGCGGCCTCGCATGAAACTCCCCCCCAACGAAACTCAACTGATGCAAAAATTTAGCACCGGGGTTGGGTGTGTGGAAGCGTGGACTGCCCGCTAAACTGCTCCGAAGCCTGACGTTCTGTTCAGTGAGCACGTTGAAGATTGTCCGCGCATTGCGAATGTTTACGACACGACACGCATGTGGTTAGGCATCGGCGCGGTGAAACGTTCTTGTCATCGCACCGCAATTGACGCTTCGACCTAAGCTACCGAAAGGCTGTGGGGTTACGTCGCCGCCGGCGACGTTCATCAGATTGCCGGCCTGAGATCTAAGCCTCGGCTTGCGATGCCAGTGTCCGATACGCGTGCGTGATTGCGAGCCAGGTGATCGGAACAGTCACGAATATCCCGACCACGAGTGCCAGCAAACCCAGTAGATTGAGGCCTATTAACACAAGGCTGAATAGGAACAATTGCCACTTGTGGCCCTTTGTTATGTGCCAGCTTTGCTTCAACGCGTTGATGGGGCCGGCCCCGCGATCGATGACGAGGTATGAGGCGAAGTATAGACCTAGCGCCGCGATAACGCCCGGCACAATGAGCAAAAGGAATCCAACGGTAACGATGAGCCAAGTGAGAATGGAAACGCCCAAATACCGCCAAAACGGTTGAGGGTTCCAAAGGTCCCCAAGCGTCACACTGGCGATATCATCGTGCGCGCGCAGAACGAACGTCACTGCACCCAGTGAAACGACGATTGTCAGCAGCAGGCTGACAATCGCTGCGACTCCTTCCCCGGCCGTTGGAGGTGGCGGAGCCCCCCCCGGCGTGACCTCGGGAGCAGGAAAGAAGAGGTTCGGAATCGAGGGAATCAACCACACGAGGGCTAGGGCGACGATGAGGATGCCAGGGCGCTTTTTGAATGTCTCCCACCCGAAACGGAGGCACTCTTCAATCGAAAAAGTAGGCATTTCTCCACCTCTGCAATTGTTTTGGCGCAGAAAATTCCCTTGCGACGGATTGCTGATGGTCCCGCCATATCAAACGAAAATACCTAACCGGCACTGAGAACCTATCTCAATAATGACCAGTCGTGGAGCCCCTCGGCCCATTCAATTGGCAACAAGTTATCCGAAATCGCGTTTAGCTCGTATAGGATGCCAGCTTATAGTGATGACCGGAAGCAGGATGATGCGTATTGAAAGATTGGCGGCGGCCGGGTTCGGCATGTTGGTGGCTTTGGTCCCAGCATCAGTTCATGCAGACACGATTTGGGAAGTGGAGAATGCGCGTGCCAACGCACGCGCCGGCGGCCCGGTCAGTTCGTTCGATGCGGAGCTGCTGGATCGGTGGGGTTGCCTGAGCGGGTCGCGGAGCGCCTACTGCAAGCGTATCAGGCACGGTGCCAACAGCGGCGGGTATCGTTCGCAGCGCCGCCGCCGCTAGTGAGGCAGTCGCTGCGGATCATCACTCAAATTCGCAAAGACGCAAAGAGGGACATTATGGCCGACTCTGAAGCTCTCGATGAACTCGACCAACGCATTGCCATCGTGCGCGACAATCTTCGTGAACTCGTCGAGCAGGCGGCGGCCTATTCAGGCGCCGCGGACGAGGCGCGCAACGCCGACCGAATCGCCGAGCAGGAAGCCAAGCTTGCCGCCCTACTGAAGGAGCGTGAGGCGCTGTCGGGGTAGCGCGTCGGCGTTTCACTTTAGGAGCTGCACCGGGGAACGCGCAGTGGAACGCGAAGATCAAGGCTGCGGCGAGCGAGTTCCATTAATCAGTCTCTATTGCTAGATAGTGGGGGGATTCCAACCCACCCGCGCACGGAGCTCCCCCAATGCCTGAATCCAAAGATGTCAACGAAGCCCTCGATCGACTTGCGCGCGAGAACGCCGAGCTGAACGGGCTGACCCTTGCCACGGGCGTCATCCTCACTCAGCTCCTGCAGAAGATCTGCTTGAGTGAACTCAACCCGCAAGCGGCAGCCACGAAGATCATCGCTAATGCGGAGAATGCGATTGAGGGTTTCAAGCCGGAGGAAGCCGGGCCGCATGATGCCGTCATGAAGGAGCGCGCGCTCGCAGCAGTGAAGCAGTACGAGAAGCAGCTCCGCTCCGTGTTACCGGTATGATGAAGGTTCGTTCGCGCGATCGCTTCCGCCCGCGAGGCTTCGCCTCCGGTGACTTGCAAACCACGGGGCTGCGGGGCGGGGAGTGCAGGGCGTGCGCTACTTGAACAGAGAGGTGAGAGAGAACGACGAGCCGGCGACGACGGGCGGGGCTTCGGCGATCTGCGGATAGGGCTCATCCAAATAGGCGTTGACGCCCGTGGCGCGCCCTTCCTTGATCAGTGAGGCGACATAGGCCCAGCCCTTCGGCTCCAATCCGATACAGGCCTCGGACATCTCACCCTTCAAGCGCACATGGATGGCGATATTACCGCGCTTGCGGATCGCCGCGAGTTGGGGTTTCGTGAACCGGTCTTTGTTCCAGAGTTTCCTCAAGTAAATGCCGACAACGTTGCGTTTCGTTCTCGGTCCCCAGGTGATCCGCCGTTTCTTGTTTCCCCCCAAGGAATACTTGCCCGGCGGCAGGGAACCGACGCCTTTCGAAGCAAGGCAATCGGGATCGGGATTGTTTCGGCAGACGTCCCTGCCGGAGATCGCCCAAGCGATGGTTTTGCCGCTGACCTTGGGGTCGTCGGATACGACAAAGAGACGCCCGGTGCTGATCGCGTAGCCGAGGCGGAATGAGCCCACCGAAGCGGGCACCTTGTGAACGACATCCTTGTAGGGCTTGCAGATCTCGCCGCCCGTCAGCTTTCTTTCATAGCCGTTGATGCGAACGGTGACGTAGTCGACGTTGGGCGCACAGTCCCACCGCGGCAGGACCTTTTTGTTTGCCAGCGAGATGACCGTGGCTGGAGTTTTGCGCGCTGGTTTTGACCGCCGTTTGGGGGCGGCCTTTTTCTTCGGCTTTTTCTCAACCGAGAGTGTGGTTTCCCAGGTTGTGGGCGCGCTTTGCGGCTGGCGTCGGAGCTGCTCGCACCCTGGCGACAGCTTGGGCGGCTGGATCTGCTTGACGGCGAGTTGGCGCGCAGCTGCGCTGCTCGCTCCATGTTCGATGTAGGCTTTGATAAGCGCTTCTTGGACTTCGATCTGCTCGGGCGAGAGTTCGAAGATGCACTCTTCGTAAATCTGATCGCCGACCTTGCTGAATATATCGGCAAGTTTTGCCGCGGCTTCGGCCGTTCCAGCATTGGTGGGCTTGGATTGTTGCGCTTGAGCTTGAGCCGAAGGCACCAACAGGAGGCTCATCAGCGCTGCAAGCAGTGCCGCGCGGATTCCATTCATACGCGCTCCTCCAGGCAGGGGGGCCTAACCCTGGTTCACGACCTCCGCTTTGGGTTTTTAGGGCAAGAGTCGGGGCAAGAGAAAGGCCGGGGCCTTATTGGCGCTGCTGCCATCCCACGCTGGGTTTTTCGGCATTCCCCCACTGTTTCAGTGGGTTGCGCGGTCCGGACTTTGCGCATCCTCATCCGCCGCGCCGGAATCGGCGGTCATTGCGGCTTGCCGATGGCTTCGAGCGCCTTCCCAGCAGTGCTTTCAAATATTGCCCCGTGGTGCTTTCCTTCACCTTGGTGACGTTCTTGTTTGGCGCCGCCGATTTACGTCCGCAGTTCCCTTGGACGATCGGAACACGATGTGCAAGCCGCTCAGCGACGTGGGGACGTTTCCGATCTGCCTACTTAGCAATGCGCACCTCGAAGGTGCGCATCGCCGTCTCGCCGCTCGCCAGCCGGGCCGAAACCGAAAAGCGGTCCGTACCGTCCTGTCCTGCCCGCGCCGTATAGTAAATGCCCGTGCCTTGTGCCTTCTGGCCCATGCAGGTGCCCCGCGCCGAAGACTGGATGGTGGTCTCCTGGCCCGGCACGAACGAGACATCGCCCTTTGCCGGGGGTTCGGTGATCGTGATCTGCGGCGCGGCGACCGGCTCGCAATTGTCCCCGAAGCCGGCGAAGATGAAGACGCGCGCGCGCCGGCCGGGAACGACCGGCGTCGAGCGCACTGCCGCATCGGCGGCGGGGGCCTTGTTGGGCAGCGGCGCGCTCTCGCCTTGCGACCCGACGTTTGAGCAACCCGCCAGGCCGGCAACGACCAATGCGAGAACAGCTGCGTGGAGGGCCCGTGCGTGGGGTTGGCAGGTTTGCGTACTAAGAGTTAGCCGGTCGAAGCTCATGAGGTCCTGTCGATCACTAGGAAGCGGGAATTAGTCAGTGGCGCGGAGCGTCTCACGCGCTTTGATCAGGTCGAACTTGGCTTGGGCGCGCGCGAATATGCGATTGTAAAGCCACATGGCATCGAGGATCTCGCGGAAGGTCGCGGACTTCTTCGCCCGGTCGGCCTTGCCGAAGGTGAAGATGGAGTTGTTGCGCAAATAGCCCATGATCCGCGGGCTCGAGATGCGATAGGCCTCGAAGTCGCCCGACGCGAGCGCCTTACGTGTCGGCGTGGGGATGAGCTGGATGAGCTGGAAAAACTTCATCTGATCGATCTCGTCGGGGAGCATCTTCATGATCGTGGGAAGCTGCGCAAAGAGATCTGCGTGCGCGTTCATCAGGCCGTTGCGCACCGCGGTCCAGTGATTGTAGCGCCGGTCGATGCGCTTGGCGCGCCTCTCCTCTTTGGCATCGCGGGCGGCGAGCGCCGGATCAAGGCCTGCGACTTTCGGCTTGATCTTCGCCCACTTCCTGCGGCCGTTGCGATTTTCGCGCACGCCCGTTTGCAGGCTGCCCTTGTATTTCTTGGAACGCGTATTGCCGATGTTCTGTTTGCCGCCCGTCTCGGCGAAGAAAATCCCGAGGCTGATGCGGCCGGCAGCATTGGCGGTTTCGGCATCGAGGCCCTTGGCGCGCGCGATGACCATGCCGAGATCGTAGACGTCCTTGAAGGGGGTCTTTGAGGCTTGCGCGAAGGCGGGCGGTTTCTCCAGGCTGCTGAAGAGCGCGCCGTACTCCTCGATCAACGGCTCAATGTCGGCATCGAAGTAGGCCGGTGGAATGCCGAACTTGTTGGGCCGGCCGATGCGCGAGGGCAGCACGTCGGTGAGGTCCTTGTACGTGCTCATCACCTTGATGCGGGCGAGGTAGACGGCCTGGCCCGGCCGACGCGGCAGCTTTTGCTTGGCGGCGATCTGCGCGCGACGTTTGGCGAGGATCGTCTTGAATTCGGCAAGCGCTTTGTCGTAAGCGGCGAGCGCCTGCGACTGCTCGCGTGAGAGCGCGGCCTGCTGTTCGGCGTGTGCAGGGGTGATGAGGCCAAGAAGGCCAGTGTCGGCCGCGACGGGCCACAACGGCGTGACGATGAGTCCGACAGCAAGAGCTATCGCACCCGTCGTCGCAGGTGCTGTGGAGGTTGATGCCCCCTGAGCCTGTCTCGAGTGGACTTTCCCTTTTTTCTTAAACAGCCTCACGGCTTGATGCACTCACCGAGAGAGGTGACGACGGAGCGCCTGACCACGGCGTGTGCCCGAAAGCCCTCACGCTCCATCAGGAGTTGGTGCAACTCCGGCAGCCGATAGAAGGGGACGCTCGGGTACCAGTGATGCTCGACGTGATAGCCTATGTTACGCGGCAAGATAAAGATCGACTCGAGCCAGGTGGGGATCGTGGTGCGGGTAATTCGATACTCTTCCTCGTCACTTTCGACGGCGCTGTGCTCACAGATCAAGCGCACGTATTGAGCCGCGATATGCCAGGTGCAAAACGGCACGAGCCAATACCAGACGAGGCCGGGCCAGGCACCCAAGAGTGTCAAAGCGCACGCGACAGACAGGTAGAAAGCGAGCCTCGCGGCGACCATCCAGTGCGGTGACGGAATGAGAGAAGCACCGACCAGGCCGCGGAGTATCCAGGAGATCCCCGTAATGAACGCGGCACGACGCAGGACCATCAGCACCAAGCCGAGCCGCGTCTTGGGAAAGACCCACTCGGGCTCCAGCTCTCCCTCGGCGTTGTGGGTGTGCCAGAGTTGGCGGTTTCCGTCGTTTGGGAGGTTTGTGTATTGGTGATGCGTTCCGTGAAACTTACGGAAGCCCTCCACCGACGCAAATGTTGGCCACATCAAGAAGAGGTTGCCGAAGAGATCATTTTGCCAGCGCGTTCGCAGATATCGATAGTGCGAGGCGTCGTGTCCTAGTATCAGCAGCGCGTGTTGGCGTGCGCCGATGAACATGACCGCGATCAGATACAAGACGGGGTGCCAATAGTAAGAGCAGATCGCGATCGCCGCGGCGATGCCCGTCCACTCCGCGGCGGTCGCGATGAGCGCCCTGGACGGCTGCAGCGCAGACAGCTCCTTGAGCTTGGCAGGGGGCAACCGCTCGGGGATGGTCCGGCTGGTGTTGTGTGGGTGTTCGACGATCGGGTTTGTCGAAATATCTTCAGTCGGGATCTCTGACCGGAGGATGGCGATGATCCTGTTGATCTGGGCGCTGGCTGACATCGGTCTCTTGACTCCATCGTGGAGAGTAGCCGTAATCGCTCATCTCTGCATCTGGCGCAATCAATATCCATGCCGCCGTTGCTAGCCCGCACCGCTTTAGCGGGCTCGGGCAGCGGCGGCGTTGCGTTCGCGTTTCGCGATTTTGGCGGCGCGTTTCTTGGCGTTCTCCGTTTTGCGCTGCCTGGCTTGTATTCTTTTGCGGCGCAAATCCGTCATCTTGGGCATGGAAGTTTCTCCGTTAGGCGCCTGTGAAGCCGATCGCCTGAATACTAGAAATGCCGCGCGGCACGCAAGCACCGAGTAAGTAGCGGCTGGCCTACTCCGCCGCCTGACGTTTGATCTTCTTGCTCTGCCGATT
>CAYOPW010000040.1:0-26030 GCA_964405975.1 uncultured Hyphomicrobium sp. | reverse complement strand
ACCTTCAGGTTATGAGCCTGACGAGCTACCGGGCTGCTCCACCCCGCGTCACCAATTGATCCCGAACGAGCGACCGAGCGAATACGAGCGGGCCCTAAGATCGGGAAAGAGAGAAATCGGCTTCGGCCACGCTGGCCATCTCCGCCGATAGGAAAAGCCGCCCGTTCTTGTCGAGCGGCTTTCGATTCCGCGGCTTATAGCACAAAAAGCCCGCCTGTGAAGCCCGAGCGCCGAACCGGCTAGCGCTATTCTGCTGGTACTCTTGACGCACCTGCCGCGTCTGGGCTGCTCTCACTCTTTCTATTGGAGCGAATGAAGTAGATGTTGCGGCTGTAGATGACAAGGCCCATGCCCTGTCCCAGCATGAAAACAGGGTCGAGCCGGTAGATGGCGTAGGCGAACAGCAGAGCGCCTCCGAACAAACTGAAGTACCAGAACGTCTCTGGCACTATGGAGGCCCGGGCCCGCTCGCTCGCGATCCACTGCACGATGAATCGCATCGAAAACATCAGCTGCGCTGTGAAGCCGACCGCAAGCCAAGTCTTCTCTGTTACGGAAGTATCCACCCACCACTGGCCGAGCTGGGCGGCGGCATTCGCTAAGACGTCCATGTTGCAATTTCTGCCTTGAAGACAGCCCCCACGTTTCGGTCGATTGTTAGTTCTTGTCGCCGGCGCTTTTCTTCGTGTCTGCGCCACCAGTTCTAAGCCGACTTGTCATGTCGGTTACGAGATGAATTTCGGGCAGTCGCTCCACGATCTCGGGCACAGCGGTTCGCCGCCTCAGCCACGTCACGCCAATTAGATCGTAAATGCCCACCAAGGCGCGATTGAGGTTGCTGTACTTGGATATGCCAGACTGCCGTGGCCGGTCGTTCACCGGAACGAAAGCCACGTCGTGCCCATAGGTCTGGAACAGCGCCGGCAGGTAGCGATGCATACTCGTAAAGAAGGGCAAGCGCAGGAACACATCCCGCCAGTAGACCTTGACGCCGCAGCCGGTGTCCGGACAGTCGTCCTGCAGCACCTTGTCGCGGATCCAGTTGGCCGAGCGAGATGCCCAGCGTTTCGAACCAGTTGCCTTGCGCTCGGTGCGCACTCCGCCGACGAGGGCAGGGCCCATGCTTCCCGGCGCAGCCAGAACGTCGAGCAGGCGCGGGATGTCGTGCGGGTCATTCTGCCCATCCCCATCCATGGTCGCGATGATTGGATTGGTCGCCGCGAGGATACCGGAGCGCATTGCCGCGCTCTGTCCGCTGCGGTGGCCGTGACGAAGATAGCGCAAGCCGGGGTAGTTACCGCTTGCAACCAGGCCCTTGACCTCCGATGGGGTGGCGTCCTCGCTTGCGTCGTCGACGACAATGACTTCTGCTAGCCGCTCAGCCGGGACGGCCTGGTACGTCTCCTCAACGAGCCGTCCAATGTTGCCAGCTTCGTTTAGCGCCGGAATGACGACGGTGACGCGCATAGGTGTCCTTAGTCCCCGCCGGGCCGATGATGGCCCTGCCCACCCTTCTAGATCAGCGGTCCAGAAAGACTACCAGTCTTCCCGACAGCCTCTCAACCTTGTAAATGAGCCGCGATCAAGGCCGTCGCTCGGTCTCAAACCGCATACATAACCGCAGGTCCATGACAGATAAGCCCGACTTTTCAGTGGAAAGCAGCGACGCCCGGTGGATTTTGGCATTTTTCATAGGCCTAGCGGTCCTCCTTTGTTTCCGGCTCCTCGCTTTGGCCACCAACGGCACGGACCTGTTTTTCGACGAAGCGCAATATTGGGCGTGGGGACAGGAGCCGGCTTTTGGCTACTATTCTAAGCCGCCGCTAATTGGATGGATCATCGGCGCAGCCGGCGCTGCCTGCGGCCACGACGAGTTCTGTATCCGCCTGCCGTCGCCTCTTATCCATACGGCGACTGCCGTCGCCGTATTCTTTCTGGGACGCCAGCTCTATGACACGCGCACGGGCGCTTTGTCGGGATTGGCATTCGCGACGTTGCCCGGTGTGTCTTTATCGGCGGGCCTAATTTCGACCGATGTCCCGTTGCTCTTGTGCTGGGCGATAGCACTCGTCGGTTTTACAGCACTGTTTAAGTCGCAAAGCGTTTGGCCCGCATTAGTGCTTGGCCTTGCCTTCGGTATTGGCCTTAACGCCAAGTACGCGATGGCTTGGTTCCTGCTGTGTCTATCAATTTTGTTGGTCATGGCGCCGGAACGCCGGACGGTTCTTAAGGACTACAGGCTCTATGCCGGACTTGGCCTGGGTTTGCTGCTCATCCTCCCCAACCTGGCTTGGAACTATACCAACAGCTTTGCGACGTTCTCGCACACCGCTGACAATGCCAAGTGGACCGGCTCGCTTTTGCACCCGGTGAAAGCACTAGAGTTCTTCGGTGCGCAGTTCGGTGTGTTCGGCCCCATTCTGTTTGGCAGCCTTTTGGTTATCGTGTGGAGGGCTTGGAAGCAGCGCTTGCCCGAACCTGACCGGTTGCTGCTCGCTTTCTCGGTACCCATCATCGCGGTAATTCTGGTTCAAGCGCTGATCAGCCGAGCTCATGCAAATTGGGCCGCAACCGCTTATGTGGCGGCATGTGTTCTGGTCGTGGCAACGATGGTGCGCGAGGGCGCATGGGGATGGCTGAAGGGATCATTCGCCGTCAACGTTAGCGCCATGATCCTAATCGCAGTAGGGACAGTCACGGCTGGCCGCATCGCGCTGCCCTTCGCGCCCGACCCCTTCGCGCGCATCCTGGGCTGGCAGGCAGTTGCCGAGGCGACGCGGGCCGAACTCGCTAAGGCACGGTCCGAGGGAGAGCCCTTCGCCGCCGTCATAGCAGGCAGTCGCTCGGTGACAGCAGAGCTCCTGTATTATATGCGCGATGAATCGACACCGGTACTGGCGTGGCGCCGCCACACCCGCCCGCGCGACCACTTCGAATTGACGCGTCCTCTGACGCAAGACACGACGGGCCGGGTGCTGCTTGTGGTGTTAGGAGACGGAAAGGCTCCTAATAGCTCAGCATTCGTCACGTCTGAAAAACTCGGTGAGCGAGAATTCCCGGCTGGAATTAACGCGCACCGGCGCGTGACGTTTTATGTGCTGTCGGGTTACAAGGGCCGATGACGTCAACCGACCAAATCCGTCAGTCTCGCGACCGCCAGACGGACGAACCCGCCACACTTTCTGAAACATTTGTCCTTCTCGATAACAATTCAGGTGCGGGCCCACCCTCGTTGTTGTTCACCGACCCGGTGGAGATTGTCGCGGCGGAGACTCCTGAAGAGGTGCCGGCCGCGCTGGAACGCCTCGAAGCCGGCGTGAAAAACGGACTGCATGCGGCAGGCTTCTTCGCCTATGAGCTAGGGTATGTGTTTGAGCCAAAACTGGCGGCCCTCATGCCGCCGGATCGCAATGTGCCGCTCATGTGGCTCGGGCTTTATAAGGCGCCCGCGGAGATGACCGGCGCGGAGGTTGAGAATTGGCTCGCCACACACACACGTAGCGGTTCCTATTTTTTCACCGACGTTACCCTCGCTTGGGACGAGGCCTCGTATCTGGAGCGCTTCGCCGAGGTGCAGGAGAAGATCCGCTCCGGCGACATCTACCAACTCAACCTAACCTTCAAGACGCGTTTCCGGCTGGCGGGCTCGCCGCTCACCTTCTTCCTCGATTTGCGCCAGAAGCAGCGCGTGGCTTATGGCGGCATCGTGGACACGGGAAAGGTTACGGTGCTGTCGGCGTCTCCTGAGGTCTTTATCGAGCAGGATGGACGCACGATTTCAACGCGTCCGATGAAAGGAACGGCTCCGCGGGCCGGTACACCGGAGTCAGACACTGAGGCGCGGCTTCAGCTCAGCACCGACGTGAAGCAGCGTGCTGAGAACCTAATGATTGTCGACCTGATGCGTAACGACATTGGACGCATTTCTGAGATCGGCAGCGTCAACGTTACCGACCTCTTTACCGTCGAGACGTTTCAGACCTTGCATCAGATGACGTCGGGCGTACGTGCTACGCTAAAGGACGGTATCGGCATGACGGAATTGCTGCAGGGCATTTTTCCGCCGGGGTCGGTGACCGGTGCTCCAAAGATCCGGGCAATGGAACTTATTCGCGCGTTGGAAACGGAGCCGCGCGGAGTGTACTGCGGCGCCATCGGTCACGTCTCACCAGAAGGCCGCGCACTTTTTAACGTCGCTATCCGCACTGCTGTCGTTTTCCGCGACGCTGCGGGCGAAATGGGCATCGGCTCGGGGGTCGTGTTCGATTCCAGCGGCCCCAAGGAGTACGACGAGTGCCTCTTGAAAATGAAGTTCCTTACCGATCCGGTGAAGCGCTTCGATCTCATCGAAACGATGTTGTTTGAGCCCGAAACTGGCCTTGTTCTACTGGAGCGTCACATCGCGCGTTTGGAATCTTCGGCACGATATTTCGGCTTCGTGTTTGACGAGGTCTCTATAAGAACGGCAATCTCGGACGCTATCGAGGGACAGACCGACCGTTTGCGGGTTCGGCTATTGCTTTCTGAACCTGGCACCGTGACTGTTACTACGACACCTCTTTCGCCGCCCGACCCGGACGCGACCATGCGTTTCGTTGTTTCCGAGACGACCCTTGATAGTTCCGATATCTTTTTGTTTCACAAGACCACACGCCGTGAGCTCTACGATCGGGAATGGCAGAAGTATTCGGAGACGATGGGCGCCGAAGAAGTGATCTATCTCAACGAACGCAGGGAACTTGCCGAAGGCAGCCGCACGACAATTTTTCTGGAACGAAATGGGCGCCTTGAGACGCCGGCGCTGAGCTGCGGGCTTTTGCCAGGAACGCTGCGCGCTGACCTTATTGCCCAGGGTCGCGCCGTGGAGGCCGTCCTGACCCTTGAAGACTTGAAGTCGGCAAATGCTATTTTTTTGGGCAACTCTGTGCGCGGCCTCGTGCGCGCTGTCCCGATCAGTTGATGCCTAGAGGATGTTGGCGAGCTGAGTGATCTGTTATTTGATCACCGTGTGCTCAGAGGCAACGGGGCCTAGCTTGGAATTGTCCGAACTTGGTCCACCGCTCACGAGTGTTATGACCAGAAATGCAACCGCCGCAAGCGTCAGCGCGGCGGCGATCGCGATTTCGGTCGATGCGCGGCGCATACGATGAGCATATGCACCCATTTGGTGGAGTTTCGATCTCATGGTTTGAGTTAGCCCTCCTGCGCCCCGTTTCCGCCAGTGTGCTCAGTGCCGCGCGACACATGAACACAGCGTTCGGACGATTCATTAGCTAATCAAAGTCCGCGCATTACACATCCCAGAACAAGGATCACTTGGGCCAGCAGCAGGACCCAGAATTCGTTGCCAATGAAGAACGGAATTTCGGCTCCAAAGAACTTCATTATGAGCACGACGACAGTGAGGATGACCGAGACCATGAAGGTCAATATGCCTGGCGCCTTAAGTACCATCTGTCTAACTCCCTCGATGCCCCGTGGTGCCTCGCCACCTTATGAAAGCCTTGCCGACGCGAGGATCGATTCGGCAAGATTCGGTAGGCTTATAGCAGCGCCCAAACCCTGAGGCACGCTACCGCGCGCTTTGTGTTGTGCACTGAGCACATCGATGGTGCAAAAACGTGGCCGGAATTACGTGGCTGGCGTGGCACGCCGCCCGGCGAACAGCAGCCGTCGCAACATGAGCAATAGAATCAACACCACAACCAGGCCAGCCACAATCACCACAGGGTGCTTTACCCACAGCAGGATCGGACTGACGTGCCCTCCAGTGACGAGGCCGACGTCCTCCATAATCGCCTTTGGATTGAGGGCGGCGTCCTGGCGCAACATCATGGTGACGGCTGCCGACTGGTCGGCGCTGGCAACCACGGCGCTTCTCACCCGTTCGGAAGCGAGCGACTGCATTTTGGTAGGGTCCGCCGCGACGGCACGCAGGACGCGTTCGCGCGGCTCTTTGCCGAGACCGGTCAGGTAACGTGCAAGCGTGGCCAGTTCGTCCTCTGTAAGGCTGCGAGCCAAACTCGTCAGCTCAGCCGGCGGGAGTTCAAACAGTGTGTCGCGCGCGTCACGGTCGATGCCGACAAGCCGTGTAATCGCCAAGCGGTCGTTAAGCGCTAGAATGCGCTGTAGCGATGCCTTCGTCAGTTTGTCTGGGGTGGTGCGGCGATATATGTCGAGATCGACGACCTGCCCAAGCTGATTCCCAGCCAATGCATACCATTTAAGTCCTGCATCTATGGAGCGCGTCTCGCGCGCGATCTGCATGGCTGGCGCGGGCAGCTCGTTGACCGCCTCGTTAAGCGTACCGTCATTGAGGCGCTTCACGAGTCCGGTTTCACCTTCCGAAGTGATTACCAACGAGACCACCTCATCAAGGCGCGCCAGTTTTTCTGGCGGCTGCGTGTCGATGAAACTCTTAAACTGGTCGTTGCGCGCGGCAAGCTCGAGAGCTTGCGCGTGCGCATTGCGGAACTCGCGCCAAATGTCGACCACCCGGTCTGCCGTAGCGGTGGCGATCTCGTTCACATGCGCTGAAATCTGCTCTTCGAACGTTTTTGCCAGCTCGTCTTGCACTTTTTCCTTGCTGTCTTCGGACTTCATCTCCGTTGCGATGATGGGCAGCACGCCATGACGAAGATCCCAGATGTCTTTGGCGATGAGGACCAATCCCACGCCTCCGGCGACGACGGAGACGAGACGCGCCAACACGGCGCCGACGATACGCTGTCCTACGCGGCGCGCCATGTTCGCGAGTTGGCGGCGCATGAGGAGGATGGCCGCTCCCGCGATGCCAGCCCCCGATTGGCGCAGCACGGCACCGGGCGAGACTTGGGCGGCGGCGCTGCCGGGATCGAAGGTGTCGCCCTTGTTGGCATCGCCGGCAACGGCGCGTGCAACCGTTGTGCCGTAGCGCGACCCGACAAAGGCTTTGAGGCATGCCAGCGTCGGCTCAGCTGCGTCCTCGGTAGCAAACTGAATTTGCTTACCTACTTCCTTGCCGACGCCTATGGCGAGCGTCTCAAGCGCTGTCTTCATCGCGTCGGAGCGATAAACGCGCTCGGCGACCGCGGTCGCGAGTTCCTGTGCCTTTTGCTGGCTTGCCAGAGACTCCAGCAGGTTGGCCCAGCTTGTCTCCTGGCGGACTTCTTCCACCGCGAGGTCGACGCGTTTGTCGACAATCTCATCGAGGCCGCCGCGGCGCCATTCGTCGCCCACGATGGCGCGGAAATCGACGTTGGCAATGCCGGCTTTCAGCGCCCGGGCTGAGATGGCCTCGATAGCAGCATGGAACGCCGGCTCTTCGCGCGCCTGGCATGCTTCATATTCGGATTTGGTAAGTGCTTGGCCGGCAAAGGCGGGAGCGACCTGGCCCACGGCGAGGGCAGAAGTCACAATCCACGAGATAGTTGAGCGCGCGCGACCGACCAACGTAAGCCCTACCACTGAACAATTGCCGTTGCGCGCACAACCAAGCGAGAGCCGCGGCGACTGCAAGAACGGCATCTAATCACCTCGACTATATAGTGTCGAATGCGCTCGAAGCGTGACGGCGCGCCACTGCCTCATCGAGGCGGCGGGTTGCCCCCCTTCGTGCCGGCCGCCAAAGAGCCGGTGAGCGCGGGGGTGCCGCGATTTGCGCAAAGCGGGAATGAGGGAGCGGGCGATGAATCCCGTCTTGATTGGAGTGCTGTGTTACGTTGTTTTGCAGTTCGCGATTGGGGCATGGGTTGCCAGGCAGATCTCCACGCACCGCGCGTAACGCTTGTATCCTTGGTGGCGTTCTCTATCTGTGCGTCGGACTTATGCCGGTCTACATGGGGCTCGTTGGGCCGTCCATTCTGCCTGGACTTGCGGAGCCGGAGCAGATTGTTCCCAGCCTCGCTGAAAAGCTCCTCCCGACCGTCTTCTTTGTGATGTTCGCTGGCGCGTTGATCTCCGCCATCTTATCGACTGTTGACTCAGCGCTGCTCTCAGGCGGCTCGATCATCTCGCACAATTTGCTGGTTCCGATGCGTCCAAACTTGTCCGAAGCAGCACGCGTTCGCTTCGCACGCGGGTCCGTCATTGTGCTCGGGTTCGTTGCCTTCGCTATCGCGCTGCGCTCAACCACGATCCATAACCTTGTCGAGACGGCTTCGGCCATCGGCAGCGCAGGACTTATTGTTGTGGCGTTGTTCGGCCTGTTTACACGGTTTGGTGGTCGAGCAGCGGCTACGGCGGCGCTGGTGACGGGCGCGGTGGTGTGGCTCGCCGCTATCCCGCTGGAGTTCACCGGCGTTCCCTACGTCCTTGCCGTCGCCTCAGCGGCCGTGGCCTATATCGGGGTTGGTGTCCTAGTCCCGCGGGGGGCGTGACATCTTGGCGCTACTCGTTGGGGTGTCTTGGTCTTTGGTCTTAATTCGCGAAGTGAGTTTATGGCCAAAAAACGGCGCCGACTGACATCAATTAATAATGTTTTCAGCGCATTAATTTGTTGGAGGCGAAATTCGCGTACATAAATTGAACAGGTGCGGACCCTAGGAACCGTCGTAATTTCACTGTGTTCTGGCGTTTTGTGGTGTACAAATATGAGCATCAACGCGTTGCATCATGCGTGGTGCAGTGGCACGCGTGAACGGACTGAATTGCGAGTGCGTGATGCCTTGTTCTCGCCACAGAAGAACATGAGAAGGCCGCCGCCGATGTTTCAGCCCGGCGTTTCTGGCCGTCTGATCGCATCTTAAATTTCGGGTTTGAGTAGAGGCGGCGAGCTGGAATGGACGGGCAAGAGGGATTGCGGACGAAGAGCGTCATAGGAGTGCGGCACGGTGCCCTATCGCCATGCGCGGCCGTTCGCGCCAGTGAAACTGCTTTCCGAAATCCCGCACCGTTCGGATGCGGGGTTCACCTTCAGCTGCGGCTCAATCAGAGTCACCACGACGTCGTGCGTTCGTACGGCGAAATCAAAACCTGGTCTAAGGAAACGAAAAAAGAGTGTTTGAACCTGATGTGTAGGCCCGAACGCTTCATGTACGCCGCGGTAACGCCGGACAGTTACGAGTGTCAGTCTAGTTTGCGAGCGAGTTAAGTCGAACCTATGAGAAACCAAGACAAAATGAAGATTGCGTGGGGTAGTCTCTATGTTCCCGGAGGCCGCAAGGGCGTGCTGCTCGTTCATAGTCTCGGCGGATCGCCGATCGAGCTTCGGTTTCTGGCGCACGCGTTGGGCAATGCTGGATACACGGTCTATTGCCCGATGCTCCCCGGTCTAGCAGGCGGGACCGACGTTACGGGCCTGTCTAGCTGGAAGGATTGGTACGCAGCCCTGGAGACAGCACACGACGAAATTTCCAAGCAGTGCGACACGGTTCTCGTCGGCGGCATCTCGGCCGGCACGATGCTGGCCCTAAGGCTTGCGGTCATGCGGCCCCACAACGTTCAGGGCTTGATGCTCTTCTCGCCGACGTTGTGGCCCAACGGCTGGGCTATTCCTTGGTATTTCAACCTTTTCAGATTGATCAAGCAAAAGTGGGCCGCGCGCCTCTTTCACTTCAAGGCGCGCGAGCCTCACGGCATCAAGGACGATCGCTTGCGCAGCTTCATTCTGGATGCGCTTCAAGGCGACAGCGACGCAATCGAGGATATGTTCGGCCGCGGCGGCGGCCTTGTGCTGGAATTCCGCAAGCTCGTTCGCAACGTCAAGCCGCTGCTCCGAAAGGTAAAGCAGCAGACATTGATGTTCCACCCGCGCCAGGATGACCAGAGCGATCTCAGTAACGCCATTACAATTCAGCGCATGCTGGCAGGATTGGTGGAAGTCCACGTTCTCGACGATTGCTATCACATGGTGACGCTCGATCGTCAGCGCTCCATCGTCGTGGAGCGTACAACGGAGTTTGCCGCCCGTCTCACGAAGCGTTTTGAGGATGGTCAGGCAATCCCTTCAGTGAGCGCGGGAAACCTCAAGGAACAGGGCAGCGCCAAAACCTGATCGGGGATCACGGCGCCGTGGGGCGAATGGCCGGCACGGGCGAGGGTGGCATTAGGCGACCCTGTGGCTGGCGCGAGACTTGAATTTGCGCCGCCTTCTTGAAGGGCAATGGTGGCGGCTCCGCTTGAGACGGAAGGCTCGCCTCCCGTTCGGCAGGCTCAGTGCTACAACGCGGCAAATCGTTCGGCGCGCGCTTCCATGTGAAGGACTTGCTGAAAAGCTTGATGCCCTTATACCCGGTCAAAATCAGCCGGTCGCGGGAGGCTAGCTTGATGGCTGCGTCAAAGGTCTTGCCCACTTCGGGATCATAGACCCAACCATCGTCCCATCCGCCCCCGCGCATGCGCCTGAGCGAACCAAGAACGGGTAGTCCGCAAATGGGCCGGCCGCGCAGCGACGACCTCGTATTGCGGCCATCTTTCAGCGCTTGGCCATTCTTTCCGTTGGGGTCTTTGAGCCAAACAATATTGCCGCACAGGCGGCTGGTACTGTTGTCGCAGGGGCGGATCTCGACTGCGCCTTTGCCGGAGTGGTTATACCAGAGGCCTACCTCTGGTGGCATAGGAGCATCGCCGGGAGCGGCGCCTAGACCGGCGACTGCCGCGGCAACACCGCCGCAAAGACCTGCTAAGCGCTTGGGAAACGTAGATTTAGGAGTTTGCTGATTATGACGCATGGTAGGATTACCAATGTTGTGTCAAACGACGGCGCTGAACTAGGCCCCGAAAGCGGCAAAAGCTGGTCTGAGATTCCGGTTTCGCCGATGGGCCTATAAAGGGTACTAAGGATCGCAATTCAATCGCTTTGACCTTCCCCTTTAGACTATTCTCAATCTCTGCTCCTCAACGCGGCCTGACTGGCGCAAGTTCGCTGCCAGACCCATATGAGGCGAATTCGCGCAACTTCCAGTCAGCCCTCAAATTGGGGGTATGTCTTTCCGAGGCCAAGTTAGATGGTTAACCGCGGCCCAGTATGGCCCATTTATAGTGCACGGTCTGTCGCATATCCTCGATTATACCGGAACCGTTAAATGACATTGACGCTCGCCTTTCGCAACTTGTTCCACGATCGCATACGTTTGGCTGTGACGCTCATTGGAATTCTATTCTCCATAGTGCTCGTTGCTGTTCAGCTAGGCCTCTATCTCGGGTCGAGCTACATGATCACAGCAAACATCGATCACGCTAAGGCCGATCTTTGGATCACCGCTTTCGGAGCTAAGAGCTTCGAGGATGGCGGCTTGCTTCTGACACCGCGAGAGCGCCACCAGGCGTTGGCCACCCCAGGGGTCAAAGCAGTGATCCCGCTGATCGTGAAATTCGCCGAATGGCGCAAGCCGGCGGGCGGTAGCACGCGTGTGGTAATTGTTGGAACTGACGCAGAGGACGGCGGTCTTGAACCTTGGGCTCTGGTGGATGGCACATGGGAGGACATCAAGGCGCCGGAAGCGGTCGCGGTTGACAAAACCTATCTGAAAGATCTCGGCATTAGCGGTATGGGTGATACCTCTCAAATCGCTACGGGCCGCGTGCGCGTGCGCGCACTGACGGACGGTGTGCGCTCTTTCACCCAGTCGCCCTATGCTTACACAACTTTGAACCGCGCGCGCAGCTTGATCGGTCTCGACGGCGAGCGAACGACGTTTTACCTGGTTCAACTTGAGCCCGGCGTTGACGTGAAAGCAGTGCAGCAAGACTTGCGCGGGCGGCTTGAGGGCACCGAGGTTTTGACGCAACAAGAGTTCCGTGATCGCAGCCTAAAGCAGTGGTTGTTCAAGACGGGTGCCGGCGTGGCGTTGATTGGCGGTGCTTTGCTGGGCAGTCTGGTTGGTACGGTGATTGTCGCACAAACGCTTTATTCCAGCACTAAAGACCATCTGAATGAGTTTGCCACCTTGCGTGCATTGGGATCATCGTCAGGTTATATTCATCAAGTTATTTTAATGCAGGCGGGCTTGAGTGCGGTGATGGGGTACATCCTCGGCATGACCATCGCACTTGGCATTCTCGTGCTTAGCCAAGGATCCGCATTACCACTGGTTATGACGCCCGGGTTGGCATTTTGGTTGTTTACGCTCACCGTCGGCATGTGCGCGATTTCGGCGCTCTCGGCAATCGTCAAGGTGACGAAGATCGACCCTGCAGTGGTGTTCAATAGATGAGCCGCGAATCCGTCTTAGAAGCCAAAGACATTGTGAAGGACCTCGGCCAAGGAGCCGGAATGGTTCGCGCCCTTAAGGGCGTCAGCCTCTCCTTGGTTCCCGGCGAGCTGACATTGCTCATGGGTCCTTCGGGCAGCGGTAAGACGACGCTGTTGTCGATCCTAGGCTGCATCCTGACGCCAACGGCGGGATCGCTAAAGATTGCTGGAATTGCGACCGACCGGCTCTCACCTGAGGAGCTGGCCGATTTGCGCCGCGATCACATGGGCTTCGTATTTCAGTCCTATAACTTGTTCCCTACGCTCACGGCGCTCGAAAACGTGCGCATCGCACTTGATGTGCGAGGCCAGAAAGGCTTCTCAGCGGCAAACCGGGCCGAAGAGGTTCTAAGAGACGTCGGCCTCGGTTACCGGCTCAAGAGTTATCCGGGAAACCTGAGCGGTGGTGAGCAGCAACGTGTTGCGGTAGCGCGTGCTATCGCGAGCGCACCGTCAATCGTACTTGCGGACGAGCCCACCGCTTCGCTTGATGCAGAAAACGGCCACGCCGTCATGGCGTTACTGGGAAGAATTGCCAAAGAGCAAGACCGCAGCGTCCTTGCCGTCACGCATGATCCCCGAACGCTGAGTTATGCGGACAGGGTTTTGCGTATTGAGGACGGGCGGATCGTCGGCGAAGAGCGCCGGCCGGAGGGCTTGGATGCCCCAGAAATTGCAGATCTCACAAAGAGACGGAAGGCGCATGGCTAAGGTCAACTCCACTGTTGTTACTCTCGGCATTGCCGGCATCCTGGCGATTGCCATTGGCGTTTACGTCAACAACCGCTCCTGGGGGCCGGCTATTACGGAGGACAAAGCGCAGTCGACGTCAGCGAAGGCGCCGGAGACCGCCGCTGAGAGTTCGGCGCGCCAGCCTACTTGGGCCGCGTCAGCGACTGGTCGCGTCGAGCCGCAAAGCGGTGAGGTGCGGATTACCGCTGAAGTGCCCGGCAAGATTGAAGTGATCGGAGTCGATGTAAACGATCGCGTCAAGGAAGGCGACCTCCTCATCCGGCTCAACGACGAGGATGCCATCACGAAAGTGGCGGCGGCTTCCGCCGAAGCCGATGTGCGAGTGCGCGAGCGCGACGAAGAAAATGTCAAGGGGCTCGCTGATGACCGTCGCACCGCAGAAGACGCGGTCGCCACGGCGGAGCGCGCTGTATTTGGCGCGCGCCAGTCATTCGATGACGCGCTGGCGGAGCTGCGCGGCGGCACTGGCTCGCAGGAGGTCGTGGACAAAGCCAGATCGGAACTTAAGGACGCCGAAAAGAAGCTGGACGAGAAGCGCGCCGAATTGGCGACTGTGAATGCAAAAACCGGCATGCCATTGGCGACTCGCCTTGAATCGGGCCTCGCAATTGCACGCGCTGAGTTGTCGGCTGCTGAGCTTGCGGTGGAGCGTACGCGCATCCGCGCGCCCTTCGACGGCACGGTTCTCAATTTAATCGCCAAGGAGGGCGAGATCGCCGTCCCGTCGCCGGGCAACACGCTGCTTGTTTTCGGCGATCTTGCAAGAATGAAAGTGCGCGCAGAAGTGGAAGAACGTGACGCCGCGAAGATCCGGGTTGGTCAACGTGCGGTCGTCCGCGCAGATGCATTCCCCGACCAGGAGTTCACGGGACGGGTAAGTTCGGTTGCGCAGTCGCTTTCAACACCGCGTATTGCCACGCGCGGTCCTCGTCGTCCCAACGATGTTGAGGTGCTCGAGGCCGTCATCGATCTCGATGGTCTGCCGCCGTTGCTCACCGGTATGCGTGTCGATGTGTTTTTCAAGCACGACACGACCGCCTCGACGGCCACCACGATAAAATAAGTGATACACGATTAATCTGAGCAGAATTTATCAGTTCGGGCGGCCAACTTGGCCGCCCGAAGTGTTTTTGGCAGCTATTCTGCGGCGATCGCAGGCGGAACGGCGTGTGTGGGTTGGGCCTGGCCGGTTGTCTTCTTGTCGTCGTTGGCCACTGTCGTCTCCGTAAGCGATGCTTCAGGTTCGTCGGTCGGTCCGATCAAGCGCCCGAAGATGCGCCCAAGCACGTTGCCGAGATCGTCCATTACGGCAAAGAATGACGGAACGAAGATGAGCGACAAGACGGTCGACACAAGCAGTCCGCCGATCACCGCGATCGCCATCGGCGAGCGGAATTCGCCGCCGTCTCCAAATGCGAGTGCGCTGGGGAACATGCCTGCAGCCATGGCAAGCGTTGTCATAATAATGGGCCGCGCACGTTTGCGTCCGGCATCGATTACTGCCTCGATGCGATCGACGCCCTTGGCCATTGCTTCGACTGCGAAATCGACCAGCATGATCGCGTTCTTCGTCACGATGCCCATCAGCATCAATAGGCCAATGTAGACGGGCATACTGATGGGATGGTTCGTCAGCAATAGCGCGAGCACGACGCCGCCGAACGACAGTGGCAAGGATAGCAGGATCGTCACCGGTTGGACCACGCTGCCAAACAGCAAGACGAGAACGCCGAACACGAGTATGAGACCAGTTACCATCGCCATCATAAAGCCATCGGCGACTTCGTCCTGGATCTCCGCGTCGCCAGAGGGCTGCAAACGTACGCCCTGCGGGATTTCCTGCTCCTCAAACACTTCGACGAATTTCTCGCGCGCGCTACTCAATGCATAACGTGACTTCAAATCGACGCCGATCACCGCCCGGCGTTCGCGGTCGTAACGGTTGATCGAGCTAGGACCACGCCCGAAGGAAATGTCAGCCACAGCCACGAGTGGGATCGCTTTTCCATTGGCGCCAGTCACGCGCAGGTTTTTCAAACGTTGCAGGTCAGCGCGTGCGTCTTCCTCGATCTGAACGCGAATAGGCACCAGACGATCGCCGGCGTTAAATTTCGCCAGGTTAGCGTCGATATCGCCGATTGTTGCCACGCGAATTGTTTCAGCGATCTTATTGGGAGAGACCCCTAACCGTGCAGCGGCATCGAACCTAGGCACCACACGCAGCTCGGGGCGACTGATGGATGCGTCAGCCGCGACATTGTTAAAGCCGGGGACGTGACGCAATGCACCCTCCAGCTTGCCAACGACCTCGTTTAGCTTGTCCCCGTCTTGCGAGAGGATGGAAAACGAAAGTTCACGTTCTCCGCGCTCATTCACGTACCAGGCTCGCGTATCTGGGATGTCGGCGAGTTTTCGCGAAATTATGCCCTTTAGCTGCTTTTGTGTCAGATCACGCTCCGTCTTGGGGACGAGGTGGACAAAAAGTGCGGCCTTGCGGATGTCTAGCTTGCCCGTCGGTGTGGTGCCGCCAAGTGCGAATACGCTTTTGACTTCGGGTATTGCGCGCAACGTCTTCGTCATTTGATCTGTGGTGGTACGCGTATCCTCCAGTGTCGCACCTGGGGGCAATTCAGCGGAGACGACGACACGCGAAGTATCTTCGTCAGGGATGAATCCTGTTGGCAGCAAAGCGGTCGCGTAGATGGACGCGGAGAAAAGCGCCACGCCAGCAAGCAGCGTCAGATAACGCACTTTGAGCGTTGCTTGCAGAAAGCCCGTGTAGGCTCGCATTAGGAGCCCTTCGCCTTCCTTCTTTTCGGGTATGGGCCGCATAAGGTAGGCAGCCATGACGGGCGTGAGGAGGCGCGCGACAAGCAGCGAAAACAGGACGGCGACTGCGACCGTCAGGCCGAATTGCTTGAAGTACTGGCCGGCGATGCCACCCATGAATGATACCGGCGCAAAGATCGCAACGATGGTGAGCGAGATGGCAATCACGGCAAGGCCGATCTCGTCAGCCGCCTCAAGCGCCGCGCGATAGGGCGATTTGCCCTGGCGCATGTGGCGAACGATATTCTCGATCTCGACGATGGCATCGTCGACGAGAATGCCGGTCACCAGTGTGATACCCAGAAGCGTGACGAGGTTGAGCGAAAAGCCCATGAGAGACATCGCCCAGAATGCCGGGATCGCAGATAGAGGCAGCGCGATGGCGGCAATGAGGGTCGCGCGGAGGTTTCTCAGGAAGAGCAGCACCACAAGAACGGCAAGAGCCGCGCCCTCGATCAACGTCTCCATTGCGGAGTGATAGTTGCCGAGCGTATAGGTCACCGCATCATCAATTTTCGTGATGTGTACTTCTGGGTATTGCGTGCGCAGCTCGCCAAGGTTTTTCTCCACGACCTCGGCAACGGAAAGCTCGCTAGATCCCTTCGAGCGGAAGACAGCAAATGTCACGACGGGTTCGCCATTCAAACGGGCAAACGAGCGCTGCTCGCTGGCATCATCGATTACGCGGCCAAGATCCTTGAGCCTAACTTCTCGCCCGCCGGGGATTACGATCTTTGTCTCCGCCAAATCCTCTACGCGGCGCGCACTTGCAAGCGTGCGGATTGCCTGCTCCTGGCCGCCGACCTCACCACGGCCGCCGCCCAAGTCAACATTGGTGGCTCGTACCTGGTTGTTGACTTCGGCTGCT
The DNA here is from genome assembly GCA_964405975.1 of uncultured Hyphomicrobium sp. Classification (GTDB taxonomy): domain Bacteria; phylum Pseudomonadota; class Alphaproteobacteria; order Rhizobiales; family Hyphomicrobiaceae; genus Hyphomicrobium_A. Next base: position 9,408 of record CAYOPW010000040.1, on the reverse strand, counting down.
GTGATGCCGAACGCTAACAGCCGGTTCGGGTCGAGCAAGATGCGAATCTCGCGATCGACGCCGCCATAGCGCTCAACCCGGCCGACACCCTTGACGCCTTGCAGTTTGCGCTTGATCACATCATCGACATGCCAGGAGAGCTGTTCCAGCGTCATGCCCGGCGATGTAGCCGCATAAGACACAATCGATTGGCCTTCGACGTCGATGCGCTTGACGATCGGTTCGTCAATAGTGCGTGGTAGATCGGCGCGGATTTCGTCGATCGCATCTTTGACGTCGTTAAGGGCCCGGTCCTGATCAATCTCAAGCCGGAACTCCATCGCGGTTGTCGATTGGCCATCGGTCAGCGTCGATATTATGTGCTTGACGCCAGTAATGTTGGCGACAGCGTCCTCGACCTCTCGGGTTACCTGTGTCTCGAGTTCGGCTGGCGCAGCACCCGATTGCGTGATCGTCACCGAGACCACGGGTATGTCGATATTCGGGAAGCGGGTTACCGGCAGCGTGGCGAAGCTCATGATGCCGAGTATCGTCAGCACCACAAACAGCAGGATCGAAGGAATGGGCTTACGAATTGCCCACGCGGATATGTTGAGACGCATTAGCGGGCTTCACTGATCTTGGAGTTGGGGCGGACAGCGCGCACTGCGTCGCCCTCACGCAGGAAGGTGCCGGCCTTGGCCACAACCACGTCGCCGAGTGCCACACCTTCGCGCACTTGCACGAGGCCGTTTGCCACCAGTCCGGTTTCGATATCGCGCCGTTCCACGCGGCCGTCGCGAACAACCTGTACAAATGCGCCGGTGCTATCAAACACGACCGCCGCCGCCGGCACGGCTAGACCGCGGCCGTGCGCGGTGTCGATCACGCCGCGCGCAAAACTGCCGATTCTAAGCTTAGGATTGTCGCCGAGAAATATGCGCACCCGGCCAAGCCGCGTGTCCTCATCGACCTCGGGCGAGACCAGTCGAACCGTTCCTACTACCTCGCCGACGCCGGCGACGTTGATGCGCGCCTTCTGACCCACGTTAATTCTTGCAAGTTCCGTCTCGATGACTTCCGCGTCGAGTTCAACTTCTCCGCGTGCGATGATGTGGAACATCGGTTTGGCCGAAGCCGACGCAACTGCACCGATGCGTGCGTCGCGCCGGCTTATGATGCCATCTTCAGGCGCGGTCACTTTGGTATTGGAAAGGCGCCACGCGAGTTCTCGCCGCTGCGCCTCGACCTGTCCCTTCTCGGCTTCAGAAAGCTTTAGACCGTCGCGAGCTGCAACGAGCTGCGCTTGTGCGCTTGTGGCGGCGGCCTCACGCTGGTCGAAGGTGCTCTTTGACAGGTAACCGGAATTTTGTAGCGGCTTGGCACGCTCAAACGAGGCCGTCGCCTCTTCGAGCCGCGCGGTGGCTTCCACGATCAGGCTCCTGGCCCGAGAAATTGCCGCCTCTGCGCGCGCCAGCGAAGCATCGTTCTGTGCAATCTGTGCATCAAGCGATTCACTCACGAGTGTCGCCAGCACATCACCTTTCTTGACGCGGTCACTTTCGTCAACTCTCAGATCGAGCACGCGAAATCCGTCGACTTCTGGCGTGACGAGTATCTCGTCGCGCGGGACGAGAGAGCCTGAAACGACTGCCGTTTCAGTGAACTCAGCGGTTGCTACCTCGGCGACAGAGATTGCTGGTGGTGGCGTTGCCTTGGTTTCGGTCTTGCTGGCCGTGGGGCCGGACCCGCGTAATTGTTGGAACACGGCCAAGTCTGGCGCTAGTAAAATGCCGGCGCCTACCGCGGCTACGGCCAGCAAAGCAATGACGAGCTTTTTCATTGGCGGGGCTCCAGCTCCAATGCTTTGCGGCTAACGACCTTTCGATCGGCGGCGCTGACGTTCATCAGTTTGCCAATCAGGTCCACGACTGCTGGCACCACCTTTGCGGGATCAAAGTCGGGATCTACGGCGCGTCGCAGGAATAGTCCATCGCCGATAACGGTGAAGACCTTGGCAAGCGTGGGGATGTCGAGGTCCGGCGAGATGCGCCCTTCTTCGGCGAGGCGGCCAAAAAGTTTCTCAAAGCTCTCAGCAACGAACCGGTCGACCGACCGGTAAATCTCGCCGACCTGCTCGTTGCGCGTCGATTCCAGACCGATCTCAATGCACATCGTGCGCTTGTAGGCAGGCTCGTCGACAAAGTAGTGCTGGCCCAGGGCTTCAAGCGCTTTCAGAAAATCCGGCGATGCGGACAACTCAGCGAAGCGTTCGGCGAACTGTGCGCGGTCGCGCTCAGCAATGCCCGCGATCAGATCCTCCTTAGAGGCGAAGTATACGTAGAGCGCTCCGGGGCTGATCTCGGCTTCTTTGCAGATGTCCTGCATTGTGGTGCGGTGGAAGCCGGCGCGCGCAAAACACACCTCAGCGGCATCGAGGATGTGTTCTCGGCGCGCGCGCTGGGTTGCGGGTTTGAGCTTGGGCATGGATCTGCTCGGGTTCGGGTCTTAACGAAACGGGTTTGAACTCAGATGAGGTGCCACGAAACAAAACGAATGATCGTTTTGTTTGCATGAGATATGGGCAGCGTCAAGGCGCGATCAAGGTATTTGCACACCGGTGCCAACGAGCATTTCTCGGAACAGGAGGGGAACAATTGACTTAATGCCGAATGCGACGGTTTGTACACGCAATACTGGGCACCGAAAGATGTCTGAGGGTATTGGGTTCCTTGGGTCCGCTCAATCTGTGGAGGGTGCGCCTGGGACCAAGTGCGTGGTGCCACAAATAGGCACGTCAGCAGGCGCCGCTGATTGTCGGGCACCGGCAATTGGTTCGGGCGCAGCGGGGACGCTCAATACTGCATCAGCCACGTAGCGGTCGCGTAAGGCGTTGTCATACTTTTGGCGTCCTTGAAGACTTGACCAGCAACGCCGCCAGCAACTGAAATCTCGCCGCCCTGCCACTCATAGCGGACGAATACACCTCCTCTGGCATCCTTATCGAGCAAGTTGCCATCGACGCGGGCCTCCAGACCGAACGAGATATCTTCAATCAAGCGGTAGCCGGTCCGAATCCGGCCGCTATACGTCCGGTATGCGCTCGTCCAGTTGAGGTCGAGCGACGACCAAGCGTCGGACCCCATGTTGAGCCAAAGCTCAACAGCGACCTTCGGGCCATAGTCGATGCCCTGCACGTCGTTGCTGGGGTCCAGCGGCCTTATGTCATGGGTGATCACCGTGGCCCCAACAAATCCTTTCGCTGTCAGCGGGCCCATGCGTTTCAAGTACCCGACGAAAGCGTCTGCGAACGCCATGCGAGCCTTGAACGATTTAAGCTTGGCTTCGCGCTCCCTGTACCGGTAGCCCTCGTATGAATAGCTGCCATAGCCGGTCGCGATGCGCAGCCGCACCCCGTCATCGAACATGTGCGAATAGGGGGCAACGGTCACGCCTGAGTAGAGCAGCCAGACGTTGCTTGAAGCGTCGGCGCCGGCCCACACCTCGCGCCAGCCATACTGCGGGGGGTCGCCAGCTTGTGCTGGTAGGGGTGTCAGCAACGCTAGCGCCACCATGGCCACCCTTCCCCCGTGTGCCACGGCGGATATCGAACCAAGTTTGGTGACCTCACTACACATGCACAAACAAAGATCAGATCACGAACTACTTGAAAATCACTTTGATCTTGTTGCGAATGCAGCGCCATTAACCACGTTGAGTCAATAACTCCTATCGAAAATACTTGAAGAATACTATCTATAGGCGAGTATTGTTCGCTTAGGCAATCAAAGGTTGTCTATTATTTATACTGCGCTCTCACAATTTTGTTGTGTGCCGCGCGTCGATTCCAGCATTCCTCGCCTTTGCTAAAGTGCTAATAATTTAACCATTAGGCATCATACCCCTCACGGAATCGGCCCCGCCCCGGTTACTCCCCGGAGACTGGGCGTTCCACAATTTGGGAGACGTGCAATGGTTGCTTCTGCGTCACGCGGTGGGCTGAACGGAAGCTCACCCGTTCAAAGCTTCTACCAAATGTATTTCAGCGGTCTGGATACGCTTAGCCAGACTTATGATCCTGTCACCAAGAGCTTTGCGCGCGGCCAGCTCGAATTCATGGGACTGGTGAACCGCAGAGCTCAGGCCGTTTTGGATATTCCTAACCGGCTGGGCCAATGCCGAACGCCGCAAGATCTCGTAAATGAGCAGCTGCGCTACTGGCGTACCGCTTATGAGCAATACTCCGAGACGGCAGGGCGCATGATGGAACTCTTACTGCCGCTCGGCACGTCGTCACTCGGCTTCGGTCCTGTAACCGACCAAACGTCCGAAGACGAGCACGACTACATTACATTCTTAGAGCCCAGCGAGCGGGTGCCAGCGCGGCGAGCGCGTGAGCGCAAGGTTGCGTGAGCGCGAAAGGCGCTTCGCCCAAATTTCACTGAGCAGAAAAGCGCGCGGACCCACACCTGCCTGGAGCGCGGGTTGCGCGCCTGTTTACTTCAATTCGGCGAGGGCAGCGGAGAATCCCGAAAGCGAGATCGGTATGCCGATACCCGCCTCTTCCGTTTGGAAGATAATGAAGATGGCTGTTTTGCCGGTCCTCAGCTGCTCTATCAACGGATCCTCGACGACGACCTGCGCATAACATGCGAACGTATGGCAGCGCAGAAATGGTGCATGGCCGACGTCCTTGCCGTCGATCTTGAGGCCGAGCCCGGGCGGGAGAAGAACGCCTAAAGGTGCAAACACACGCAACACGCGTGTGCCGTTAGAAAATCTCTGAAAATAGACGGTCAGACCGATGTTGTTACGGTCTTCTGCCGTCACACTCTGCACGAGCGCACATACTTCGTTCTTGGCACCTGGCGGCGGGTCCTTGCACACGATTTGCCAATCGCCATGCTGCGCCTTGACGGTTCCTTCCTGCGCGAACGCAGTTGAAGCTAGGCCTGCAAACAGGAAGCCAATCACAGCCAGGTACTTGCCAAGAATTCCCACGGCACGGCTTAGCCGGCCGGGCGCGCGCCAGCGAGAGAGGCTAGGGGCCCGAATCATGGTGTGCACGTATTGCTCCGGAGGCTTTTCAGACAATAGCGCTGAGTATTGAACGAACCAAGGCGCGTACAAGTTGCGAACCACTCGCGCTCCTTCCTGGTCTTACCTGAATCGGGCCAAAGTTGGGATCAGTTACACATTCGCATGTGCACCATGGCCTGGCGTTGGTCCGTCAGTTCGTCTGCGCGTAGAAATGCCGCATTTGGCTTGACTTGAGGGCAATAAGCCGATTGTGCTCTCTAGTTAAGCAGGGACCGTGCGTCCTGCCGTGCGGGGGCGTTTAGCGAACACAGGACCTGCCCGGCACAGGTGGCCACTGCGCTATGGCGCTGCGCAGGCCTCAGGGGCGAACGGTCTAATAATGATGGGGAGGTTCTCGGCCAACGGTCGAGCAGCACGAGGAGCGAATGAATGTTGAGACGGATTGTTTGCTCGGCACCGGCCGCAGTTCTGTTGTTAGCCCTCTTTGCGGCCTCATCGGCCTGGGCAGGCATGGGGCAGCCCACACCGGGACAGATGGGCCTTCAAGGTGCGGCCAGCCCAGTCTCGACTGAGATTCATACCTTCTACAATTTCGTCAACATCATCATCGTGGCCATTGCAGTCTTTGTTCTGCTGCTGATGGTCTATGTGATGTACCGCTTCAACGAGCGCTCCAATCCAACTCCCTCGCGTACCACGCACAATACACTGCTCGAAGTGGCGTGGACGGTCATTCCAATCCTCATTTTGGTTGCGATCGCGATCCCATCCTTCCGGCTCTTGCATCTTCAGTACAGCTATCCCAAGGCCGACGTAACCATCAAAGCTACCGGCTACACCTGGTACTGGACACATGCTTACCCCGATCTTGGCGATTTCTCGTTTGAAACGCGCATGCTCGACGATGCGTCGCGCGAGGAGCTGATAGCGGAAAACATTCCCGCGCCGCGCAACCTCGCGGTTGACAATGAAGTCATCGTGCCAGTCAACAAGGTGGTCAACGTTCTCGTGACGGCCGACCCTGATGGCGTAATCCACGATTGGACGATCCCCTCGTTCGGCTCCAAAGTCGATGCCGTTCCCGGCCGTGTCACCACGACATGGTTCAAGCCAACCGTCGAAGGTATCTTCTACGGCCAGTGTTCAGAGCTTTGCGGTAAAGACCACGCGTTTATGCCGATCGGCGTGCGGGTGGTCAGCGAGGAAACGTTTGCGGCCTGGTCTGAGGCCATGCAGGCCGCCAAAGCTGCCGGCACGGATGCGCGCAACGAAAAGGATAAGACCAAGCGGCGAGAGAAGCTGCGCGAAAAGAAAAAACTCCTCAAGAAGGCCAAGGAGATCATCCAGGAGGCGACTCTCCAACAGAGCGGCAATCGCAAGCTCGCGGAAGCCAGCGCGGCAAAGTCGCAGTAATCAGGTAGCGACCGCAAGATCAATCGATCCCGGCTCATATCCGGGCAACAACGTACCAACCGAACGGACAGGGCGAACGCACAATGGGCAGCACGACAGACACGGCGCATGAGGGCCACGATCACGCGCCTCGCGGTATCGGACGATGGCTCTTCTCAACGAACCACAAAGACATCGGTACGATGTACTTGTTCTTCGCGATTGTTGCCGGTCTCGTGGGCGGCGCGCTTTCGGTTGGCATTCGTCTTGAGCTGCAAGAACCGGGGATGCAGTACTTCGCCAACGGCCACGCATACAACGTGTTTGTCACCGGCCATGGTCTAATCATGGTGTTCTTCATGGTCATGCCGGCCATGATCGGCGGCTTTGGCAACTGGATTGTGCCGCTGATGATCGGTGCGCCCGACATGGCCTTCCCGCGCATGAACAACGTCTCGTTTTGGCTCTTGCCAGCGGCCCTAACTCTGCTGTTGATCTCACTCTTCGTGGAAGGGCCTCCCGGCGGTCTGGGAGTTGGCGCCGGTTGGACTGTCTATGCGCCGCTTTCAACGACAGGCCATCCCGGCCCGGCCATGGATTTTGCCATTCTTTCGTTGCACCTCGCAGGCGCCTCTTCGATCCTGGGGGCCATCAACTTCATCACGACTATCTTCAACATGCGCGCTCCTGGCATGACGCTGCACAAGATGCCGCTGTTCGTTTGGTCCATTCTGGTAACCGCCTTCTTGCTGCTCTTGTCGCTGCCTGTGCTTGCGGGTGCCATTACGATGCTGCTGACGGACCGCAACTTTGGCACGACCTTCTTTACGACCGCAGGTGGAGGTGACCCGCTGCTGTTCCAGCATCTGTTCTGGTTCTTCGGACACCCTGAGGTCTACATTCTTATTCTGCCCGGCTTTGGCATGATCAGTCAGATCGTGGCCACGTTCTCGCGCAAGCCTGTGTTCGGATACTTGGGCATGGCTTACGCCATGGTCGCCATCGGGCTCGTCGGCTTCATCGTGTGGGCTCACCATATGTATGCAGCAGGCATCAGCATGAACACGCAGGCCTACTTCGTGTTTGCAACCATGGTGATTGCGGTGCCTACTGGCGTGAAGATCTTCTCTTGGATCGCCACCATGTGGGGTGGTTCTATTCAGTTCAAAGTACCGATGCAGTGGGCACTTGGCTTTATCTTCTTGTTCACTGTGGGTGGTGTGACGGGTGTCATGCTGGCCAATGCTGGCGTCGATCGCGCGCTGCACGACACATATTACGTCGTCGCGCACTTTCACTACGTGCTATCACTGGGCGCCGTGTTCGCCATCTTTGCGGGCTGGTACTACTGGTTTCCGAAGATGACGGGCTACATGTACAACGAGACGCTCGGCAAGCTGCACTTCTGGTTGACCTTCATTGGCGCCAACATACTGTTCTTCCCGCAGCATTTCCTTGGCCTTGCCGGTATGCCGCGGCGCTACGTTGATTATCCCGACGCCTTCGCGTTCTGGAACAGCGTGTCTTCGACGGGCGCATACATCACCACAGTTGGTACACTTGTGTTTGTCGTCGGCGTTCTGGCTGCGTTCGCAGCCAAGCGGAAGGCCGCAGCTAATCCGTGGGGTGCGGGCGCAACAACATTGGAATGGACGCTGTCCTCACCGCCGCCGTTCCATACATATGAAACGTTGCCAAAGATTCAGGCGACGGAGCACCACTGATGTGCGGGTGCCAATTTCGGCATGCTGCGGGCGGAGCATTAGGTCTCCGCCCGTTGCCGTCGAGTTAACTCGCGCAATCCTCGCGTCTCCACCGCGCGTGGCGGGCGCCATGAATGTCGAAAAGAAAGCGCGCGCAGCGCTCAATTAGGTAAGGCGGAATCGAATGCAGGGGATGGGTGCGCACGGCGAGATCGGCCGGATCGGACACGTTTCCGAACCGGGTGTCGGCGAATTCGTCGAGCTGATGAAGCCGCGCGTCATGTCCCTCGTCGTGTTTACCGCGCTCACCGGTATGCTGGCCGCGCCTGGCAGCATTCATCCTGTCATTGGCGTTATCGCGCTGTTGGCGATCGCTGTGGGTGCGGGCGCTTCGGGCGCCCTCAACATGTGGTACGACGCTGATATCGATGCGCGCATGGCCCGCACGGCGGCTCGACCGATACCTCGTGGACGGGTCACGGGCAACGAAGCCCTAACCTTCGGAAGCATTCTCGCCGTCCTCTCGATTTTGACGCTTGGCGTCCTCGTCAATTGGACTGCCGGGGCGCTGCTCGCCCTGACGATCGGCTTCTACCTTTTCGTCTACACGATGTGGCTCAAGCGGCGGACTCCGCAGAACATCGTTATCGGCGGTGCCGCTGGCGCCTTCCCCCCGATGATTGGCTGGGCCGCCGTGACCGGTTCGATCAGCATCGAAAGCGTGTTGATGTTTCTCATTATCTTTGTGTGGACGCCCCCGCACTTTTGGGCGCTCGCTCTTTACCGTTGCCGCGATTACGAGCGTGCGGGCGTGCCGATGCTTCCCGTTGTGGCGGGTGCCGGGGAGACGCGGCGTCAGATCTGGCTCTACGCCCTCATCCTCGTGCCGCTGGCAATCGCGCCCGCTCTGATCGGCATGGCGGGCATTTTCTACGGAGTCATCTCGGCCGCTTTGGGCGTCGTGTTCCTCTATCTGGCCTGGAAGGTGAGGCGCATAACGCAGGGCCGGGAGGCCGATCAGGCCGCTCGCCAGCTCTTTACGTTTTCGATCCTTTATTTGTTCGTGTTGTTCGCCGCGCTGCTTGTTGAGCACGCTGTGGCACGGTGGATAGCTTGAGGTTGGCAAGTGGCAGTTGTCATGAGTTCGAACCGCGACGAGGAGCAGGAGCGCACAAAGCGCCAGCGTATGCGTTCGCTGGTTATCGCGTTGGCGCTTGGCGTGATGGCCGTGCTGTTCTACCTCGCGACCATCGTTCATCTGGGTGGCAACGTAGGTAGCCGGCCTTTGTGACGG
>CAYOPW010000039.1:0-27817 GCA_964405975.1 uncultured Hyphomicrobium sp. | reverse complement strand
GACTGGTGCGGTCGAGAGGACTTGAACCTCCACGGGGTTTCCCCCACTACCACCTCAAGGTAGCGCGTATACCAATTCCGCCACGACCGCATGCCGGGGGCAAAACGAACGCCTCATATAGCCAACTCAGTCGGTGGGAACAAGCCAACACGCGGCCCGTTGTTCACGGGCTGTGCCCGGCTCCCCTCGCCCGTCGTTTTCCCAAATGCAGTCTGCATCGTGGAGGGCCTAGCCAGCTCACCGCCTGGGACCCTACATTGATCCCATGAAACCGAATTCCAACACTTTTGACGGCCGCGCGGCGGCGCAGCGCGACGAAGCGGTCGACTGGGCCGTGACTCAGCTACCGGTAGACTACGCTCTTGGCGTGCGCACGATGACCCATCGCGCCCAGCACATTGCGCGCGGTACAGCCCCAGAGCTCGTTTGGCTATTAGAGCATCCCCCCATCTACACGGCGGGGACCGGCACAAAGCCTGACGACTTGCACAACCCGCGACGGTTTCCCGTATATCAGTCCGGGAGAGGCGGCCGCGTCACCTACCACGGGCCGGGTCAGCGCATTGCCTATGTCATGCTTGACTTGAAATGCCGCGGCGCTGACATACGCGCCTTCGTCCACACGCTTGAGCAGTGGCTCATTGAATCTCTCGCCACTCTGGGCGTGAAGGGCGAGACGAGACGCGGACGAGTTGGGATCTGGGTACGCCGGCCGGAAAAAGGGACCGGTGTCGAAGAGAAGATTGCCGCCATCGGCCTTCGCGTCTCCAAATGGGTGAGCCTGCACGGAGTCAGCATCAATGTGGATCCCAATCTTACACACTATGACGGGATCGTTCCCTGCGGTATTGCCGAGTACGGCGTCACCAGCCTGGCTGATCTTGGCTCACGCCTACCAATGGAAACTGTGGATAACGCGCTGCGCACTGCTTTTGAACACCGCTTCGGCGCAACACGCAACGCCGATGATCCGCTTTCCTCAGCACACCTAACATCCACTGCATTGGGCAAAGCTTACGCCTAAGATGCAGAACGCCCGGCCCAATGAGTAGGGCCGGGCGCTCGAAACCTGCTGGTTTTTCCTCTACCTCTGCTTCCGTCTGGGCGGGGACGCTTGGCCCGCATCTCCAACTCCCAAGGCCGCATCCGCGGCTGGCCCATCGTAGTAGAGGTCCCCGTCTTCAATCGACACCAACTCCGATCCGTCTAACTTGTACTCGTCGTTCTTGCTGTCGTTGAAACGGATAACGCACCCCTTCTGACAAACCCCTTCTAGCACCAAAGACGGTTTTAGAATGTGGTCTTGCTTCGCCTCGCCTTCGATGATCGTGACCTTATAATCCCTATCATCACGGTTATTTACCGACGCTGCTAGCGTAGGCAGAGGCCAGAGAAGAGCTACGATCGCAAATACCGCAAAGACCATGTTCGGCATCGCGGCAACTCCTAATAAGCGGCGAAAGAGGTCTATCTCCTCTTCTTCTTCTTCGCTGGCTTCCGCTTCGCTGCCGGCTTCCGCTTCGCTGTTGTCTTCCTCTTTGTAGTCGTCTTCCTCTTTGCAGCCGTCTTCCTTTTTGCGGCCGGCTTCCGCTTCGCAGCGGGCTTGCGCTTCGCTGCCGGTTTCTTCCTCTTTGCGGGTTTCTTCGCTCTGGCTTTCGCCTTCATGATCGTTGTCCTTCCATTGTGACCCCGAACAACACGAGTCAGTTTAGAGCTGACTCCATCGGGACGCTGACAATCTGGTTAGAATCAAACTTTGCCACAAACGGATTTTTCCGGTGACCGCTATCGAAAAATTCGATAGATGTCATTTGCAGCGTATCGACGAACAAGTGAGTCTCATGGACGTCAATCTCGCGCGCACCTTCTTAATGGTTGCCGAGACGGGAAGTTTCATCGACGCAGCGCGTAAGATGAACATTACGCAGTCAACCGTCTCAGCGCGCATTAAGAGCCTTGAAGATCAACTCGGCCGACCACTTTTCGGCCGCTCCAAGACGGGTGCAGAGCTCACAGCGGCTGGTGAGCAGTTTCAAAAGCATGCGCTCGCGCTTGTCCGCGTCTGGCAGCATGCGCAGCTTGAAGTTGGTCTTTCTGACCAGCATCGCGACCACTTAGCTGTCGGCGCTCCCGTCGCATTGTGGGACGGATTCCTTCTAAAATGGGTGTCCTGGCTCAGGTCAAACATCCCCGACATCGCGGTTTCTGCCAGTTCAGGGCTATCGGTGGTGTTAACTCAACGGCTCTTGGAGGGCACACTTGACCTTGCGGTCATGTACCGGCCTGCTCAGCCTCCAGGTCTGGCCATTGAGCATCTTTTTGATGAGGAATTCGTTCTTGTTACCAGCGTTCCTGCACCCCATCGGCGTGGATCGGGCGACTATGTGTTCATCGACTGGGGTCCGGACTTCCAGCAAGACCACGCCGCCGCCTACCCTCAACTCACCAATCCGGGACTAAACCTCGATCTTGGCTCGGTGGGGATCGACTATCTGCTTACCAATGAGTCCTCGGGCTACTTTCCACGGCGACTTGTACGCTCATATCTGACGCGCGGCCGCCTCAGGCAGCCCAAACGGGCACGCAAATTCGTCTATCCCGTCTACATGGTTTACCCCCAAGCCCACGACGAGGAAGCCTACGAGCCAATCCTCGAGAGTCTTCGGCGCAAGGCGGAAAAGTTTAACTGATTGCCGATCAGACAGTTGGTCTGACGTCAAATCCCTTAAATGCGCCGACACCTTCGCCAATGAGTTCAACGCGGCTCACGCTCGACGCCGGTGGTCCCCGTTGGCAACGTTGCAGCATGTTTTCGACCGCATCGGGCGGTCCTTGAAACACCGCTTCGACGGATCCATCCCGCCGATTGCGCACCCATCCCTCAAGACCCAGCTCACGGGCGTTCATCTCAGTGAACGCGCGAAAGCCGACGCCTTGTACCCGCCCCTCTATCCGGATTTGAATAGTGCGTCTCTTCATACAGCTAGCGGTGCCCACGCAGGCCACTCGTCCACATCAGACACAGCCTGGTACGCGGCCTATCCGGCGCGAGATCACGCAAACTCTAGTATGACCTCGTCAACCGCAAGGCTATCGCCCGGCTTGGCGTTGACCGTCTTGACCGAGCCATCGCGCTCTGCGCGCAGGATGTTCTCCATCTTCATGGCTTCCACAACCGCAAGCGCATCGCCAGCCTGCACGTCTTGGCCTTCGCTCACATGGATGACCTTCACCAGTCCCGGCATCGGGCAAAGCAGGAACTTGGACATGTCGGCTACAGTCTTCTCAGGCATCAGCGCCACAAGCGCCGCCTCACGCTCGGTGTAGACGTAGATCCGCTCTTGAATGCCGCGGAAGGCCAGGCTGAAGCCATTGAGCACCGGACGCACCTGCACTGCCACCATCGTGTCTCCGACCTTCCCTTGCCAAACTGGATCGCCAGGACGCCATTCAGACGTGATTTCCAGTGTCCGGCCAGGCCGATCGATCAAGTCGATAAAGGACACAAAGTTGGGACCCTCGATGGTGCCCGAGACTTCGAGCCGCAGTTCCGTGTCTCCCACCTTAACGACGCGCCGTTTGGCAAAGCAAAAGGGCTCGCCCGACATTTGGTGCGTAATTTCGCGGCGCCGCGAATTGTTGAGGTGGTCGATCACGGCCGCCACGGCCGCCACGACCTCCAGCTCCCCACCTTCCGCTTTAGGCGGCCTAAACCCGTCCGGATATTCCTCCACGATAAAGCCGGTCGAAAGCGCACCCTTGATCCAGCGCGGGTGCTGCATCAACGCCGAGAGGAAGGGAATATTATGCTGAATGCCATCGATATAGAACGCATCAAGCGCATCGGATTGGGCTGAGATCGCCTCCTCGCGCGTAGAAGCATGGGTCACAAGCTTGGCGATCATAGGATCATAGAACATCGAGATCTCACCGCCTTCGAACACGCCGGTGTCATTGCGCACCGTGACGCCGTCCTTGGATTCCTCTTCCGGCGGCCGATAGCGCACAAGGCGGCCGATCGAGGGCAGGAAATTGCGGAAGGGATCCTCCGCGTAGACACGGCTTTCTACTGCCCACCCATTGAGCTTGATGTCAGACTGCTTGAAGGGGAGCTTTTCGCCCGCCGCCACCCTGATCATTTGTTCGACAAGATCGACCCCCGCCACGAGTTCGGTCACAGGGTGCTCAACCTGCAGACGGGTGTTCATTTCCAGGAAGAAGAAGCTGCGATCTTGACCGGCGACGAACTCCACGGTGCCCGCTGAATCGTAATTGACGGCCTTTGCCAGGGCGACAGCCTGCGCGCCCATAGCCATGCGCGTTTTCTCGTCTAGCAGCGGGGACGGCGCCTCTTCGATTACCTTCTGGTTGCGGCGCTGAATGGAACATTCGCGCTCGCCCAGGTGCACCACGTTGCCATGCTTGTCACCGAGAACCTGGATTTCGATATGGCGCGGGTTGACGATAAACTTCTCGATGAACATCCGGTCATCGCCGAAGCTTGCCTTGGCCTCGTTGCGTGATGACGTGAAGCCGTCCGCGATCTCCTGCTTGCTCCAGGCAATGCGCATCCCCTTGCCGCCACCGCCGGCCGAGGCCTTGATCATGACCGGATAACCGATCTCGTCGGCAATCTTGATGGCGTGCGTGGCGTCGGCAATCTCTCCAACGTAGCCCGGCACAGTCGAGACTTTGGCCGCAGCCGCCGCTTTCTTACTCTCGATCTTGTCGCCCATGGCTGCGATCGCCTTCGGGTTGGGCCCAATGAAGACGATGCCCGCTTCTGCTAAGGCGACAGGAAATGCCTCACGCTCAGATAAGAATCCGTAACCAGGATGAACCGCCTCCGCGCCGGTCGCTTTGCAGGCCTTTAGAATTTTTTCGATTACGAGGTAGGACTCTGCTGCCGCTGGCGGGCCTATATGCACCGCCTCATCGGCCATCTCGACGTGCAAGGCGTCGCGATCGGCATCAGAGTAGACCGCGACGGTCTTGATGCCCATTTTCCGCGCCGTCTTCATAACGCGGCAAGCAATTTCACCGCGGTTTGCTATCAAGATCTTCTTGAACATAGCCCCTTGTGGCCCAATTGGTTGGGCGCGCCTGAACCAGGCGGCCGTTTGGTTGTGTGGAACGTCGTTCTAAACGGCCTGAAGGGCACGGTAAACATTACCGGCCCCAGACGAAAAGGTTGGCGATACTGCGTAATGTTAGCTTGGCCCATTGCCAAGCGCCAAGACCACCCGCGTCGCAACGCCGCGTTTTGTAAGGAATCGCGGCTTTAGGCGGCCTGAGAAAGCCGATCCACCGTGGCCTGGAGCTCGGGATGGATCTTTGGGCTTTCCTTTTTGAGGTAAGCCACAAGTGCGGCTTCGTTGGCCGTTAGGCGGCCATCACGACCGATGCGCTCGCACAGCCATTCGGCCTCAGCCGCCGTGATCACCTCGTTGGTGATGATCTCAATTCGCTGATGCTCCAGCCGGGCCAGCGCGCGCTCCTCTGGCGACTGATCGTGATAGGCCCCGCGCACGGCATCAAGGCTCGTCGTCACCATCGCCGTTAACATGGCGGCAGGGGACAGCTCACCGCGATCAGCTAGCCACTTCTCGCGCCGCAAGGCTTCCTCGCGGGTCGGGACCATCTGACCCGAGGCCGCCATGACCACGTTGGCAACGGCCTTGACGAACAGATCTGTCCAGGCCGGGTTGGGCTCGGCCTCAGCTGTTGCGTCATTGATGTCAAAGAGCACCTCGGCCTCGGCCCGGGTGACGGCCACGTGGCCATCGCCGCCGAACGCATACAGCAAGCGGCGCAGCAAATCGACGTCATCATCGCTGATCTGACCCTTGGCAGACGACTGGTCGGAACGAAGGGGGCCGTCGCCGTCAATGACCGCGGCCTTTACCTGCTCTAGTGCGAAGCGGACCAGATTGACGGGCGACCAGCGGGCCTTCTCAAGCACCTTGACAAGGAGACCTAGTTCCGTCTTGCGCTCCACCTTCCCATCGCGGTTGATATGGGCCATCAGCCACTCAGCGTTCTCTGCGGTCAGATACCCTTCAGGCTCAGTCTGGTCGACGATGTGGTCTGTGATCGCCTCGATAAAGAAATCGACCCAGGTAGGGTCCTGCACACGGCAGGATTCGTCCAAAGTGAACAGCGTCTCGGCCTCTTCGACCGAAATCACGTGATCATCGTAGAACGCTGCCCTGAATCTGAGGACATCGACATCCTTGATGCTGCCCCGCTTCATGATCTCGTCGACCGGAATCAACTTCAACGAGCCCATCACCCACCCCGCATTTGAACCAAAATATCCAGTAGCCTGAGCATAGGAAACCCGCCTTACCAATTGGCTAACGGTTGCCCCATTGCGGCGCGTGTGTGCGGAATCGGCACCTTCTCACCGTTTGGCGCAAAAAAAGGGGCCGCTTGCGAGCGGCCCCATGTCTTAACTTGCAGGGGCAAAACGTGGAGGGACTTACAGTCCGAAGCGCGGCAGCCACCAAGCACGACGCCAACCGTCGTGCTTTTCCTTGGTGATGTGATGCTTGGCCTTATGCTGAAGCCTTTGCAGATTCTTGCGCTCCGAGTAGCTCAGGTAGCCATCTGAGCTGTATCTTGCTTTCTGGCGCTTAATCTTCTTTTGCTCGGCGCGAAGCTTTAGGCCTTCGAACCAGGTGATCGAGCCGTTCTGACGCCCTTGCTCGATGCGCTTGGCCTGCCAATTCTGGCGAGTATCGATGCTGGTGCTGTGCGCGGACGCGGCGGCAGTCATAGCAATCAGCAAGCTTGCGGCAATCAAACCAATTTTTGTCATCATAGACCTCTCCTCTTCCTCGCTTTGTGAGACGTGCCCCAGCGGGGTGCTCGCCTCGTCTTGATGAGGAGAAGATGCGCAAGTGCGATTGAACCCGCTCTGAATGCAGGTTGCAGGGCGCGTTCATATTGCCGAGGATGGCTCCGATGGAAGCTTCACAACGGAATATTGTCGTGCTTTTTCCAGGGATTCTCGACCTGCTTGTCGCGCAGCATGTTGAGCGCGCGGCAGATTCGCCGACGTGTATTGCGCGGATGGATGACTTCGTCGATGTACCCGCGCTCGGCCGCCACAAACGGGTTAGCGAATCGCTTTTCGTACTCCGAGATGCGCGCCTTGATCTTCTTACGGTCGGCCGAATCGGCGCGGAAAAGTATTTCAGCGGCCCCCTTCGGCCCCATCACGGCGATCTCAGCCGACGGCCAGGCGTAGTTCACATCACCCCGGATGTGCTTGGAGCTCATAACATCGTAAGCGCCACCATAGGCCTTGCGCGTGATCACCGTCACCTTGGGCACGGTGGCCTCTGTAAATGCAAATAAGAGCTTGGCGCCGTGCTTGATGAGCCCGCCGTACTCTTGTGCAGTTCCCGGCAGGAAGCCAGGCACATCGACGAAGGTAATAAGAGGGATATCAAAGCAGTCGCAGAAGCGAACAAAGCGCGCAGCCTTGCGCGATGCGTCCGAATCAAGCACGCCGGCCAGCACCAAGGGCTGATTGGCGACAATGCCTATAGTGCGGCCTTCCATACGCGCAAAACCTGTCACCATGTTCTTGGCGAATGCTTCTTGGATCTCAAAAAAGTCCCCCTCGTCTACGACCTTTAAGATCAGCTCCTTCATATCGTAGGGCTTGTTGGGGTTGTCGGGTATCAGCGTATCGAGCGAGTTTTCCTCGCGGTCGGCGCTATCGGCGGTGGGCAGCACCGGTACGCCGGACTTATTGTTGGACGGCAGGAAGTCCATCAGGCGGCGCATTTGCAGTAGCGCCTCCACGTCGTTCTCGTACGCCCTGTCAGCGATCGAAGACTTGGTGGTGTGAACTTTGGCCCCGCCCAATTCCTCTGCTGTCACCGTCTCATTGGTAACGGTCTTCACCACGTCGGGCCCCGTGACAAACATGTAGCTTGTGTCCTTCACCATGAAGATGAAGTCGGTCATGGCGGGCGAATAGACATCGCCGCCCGCGCATGGTCCCATGATGATGGAGATCTGCGGAATAACCCCTGAGGCCAGCACATTGCGAAGGAAAACCTCGCCGTAGCCGCCCAGCGCCGCCACGCCTTCTTGAATGCGCGCACCGCCCGCGTCGAATAGCCCGATGACCGGCGCGCGGTTCTGCAGCGCCATGTCTTGGATCTTGGTCATCTTCTTGGCGTGCGTTTCGCTCAAGCTGCCGCCAAATACGGTGAAGTCTTTT
This sequence comes from uncultured Hyphomicrobium sp., assembly GCA_964405975.1. Classification (GTDB taxonomy): domain Bacteria; phylum Pseudomonadota; class Alphaproteobacteria; order Rhizobiales; family Hyphomicrobiaceae; genus Hyphomicrobium_A. The sequence continues at coordinate 19,578 of CAYOPW010000039.1, read as the reverse complement.
GCGAACACGTAGACAACGCGCCCATTAATTGTGCCCCAACCCGTCACCACGCCATCTCCGGGAATTTTCGACTTCTCCATGGAAAAGTCGGTGCACCGGTGCTCGATGTACATGTCGAACTCTTCAAACGAGTTCTCGTCCATCAGCAGATCGATGCGTTCGCGGGCCGTGAGCTTGCCGCGTTTATGCTGCGCGTCGATGCGTGCCTGGCCCCCACCGAGCCGCGCGCTGGCCCTGCGCTTCTCCAATTCCTCGATGATGTCTTTCATTGGGGATCCCTTGGGTCGGAACGTGCGTGAAGATTAGGGGCGCTCATAGCACGGGCTGCAAGGTCAGAGAAAGCGGCCAGACCAGTTGCGTGCGCAGCATGGTAAGCGCTGGATGATGCAGCTTTTTGTTGTAGATCGTTCAGCCCCGCCTGAGAAGCTCAAGAAACCGGCTCGCGGCCTGCATCTCAGCCCAGCGCCTTCCACGGCGGGCGACAGCCTCGGCGTCCTCCCCCCACTGACTGATCTGCCAATCCTCGTCGACGTGGGCTGCCGCCCAAGCCTCTTCGGCAGACAAGCTTCCTTTGGCGTGCGCGAGGGCAAGCAGAGCGGAACCTGTCAGGGTCGTCATAACGTGAAGGCTTGTCAGGGCGAGCGCGTCGAATGGAGCCACCTCGGCTGCAATGCGATCGAGCGCCTCTCGGTCTTGCTCTATTGGCATTATGCCGTGCGCGCAGTTGAAGCGGGCGCCGAACTCCACCTCGCACCATTGCAGAATCGTGTCCCAAACCGCCGCCTGTCTTTCGACGAGCGGTTTAGGACCATCCGCGCGGTAGCAGAGCAGATCACTGCCAGCGAACTTGACGATATCGGCTGCCACTTCGGCCGCCGCCCCTCTGACGCCATCGATCGCCGTGATCGCAAGCTTCGACAAGGGCATCGTTTGGGGGTCGATGCGCTCGCCTTGTGCACTCCACTCCGCTGCAATGGCGTCTGCCAGCGACTGGGTCGGCACGACAAGCGGCATCTTGTTGGGGGTGCGGACCGACCGCCCGTCAAGCATGATGGCGAAGCCCGGCGCTGAGGCAGCCGGCTCAATCGTAACATTCGCATAGAAACGCTTGGGCAGAGGCACCGTCGTCGCCTCTTTGCCCGGCACCTTCACCGGCTTGGTGCCATTCTGGTCGTCACCACTCACGCAACACGCTCCTGGCGGGCGAAGGCTGCATCGACCTCGGCGGGCAACCCGCTGCATGTCTCGACAATGGCCAGGGCGCCCGACGCCAGCAACTCGTCTGGCCGATGATAGCCCCACCCAGCACCCAGGGCCGCAACGCCGGCGCCGACCGCCATCTCCATATCGAATGTCGTATCACCCACCATCACAGTTTTCGCAGGTCCAACGCCGGTTTCAGCCATGGCAGCGTGGATCATTGCCGGGTTCGGTTTGGAGGGGTGGTCATCGGCGGTCTGAATGGTATGGAAATACTCAGCCCACCCTTCCCGCTCAAACAGGCGATCGATACCACGGCGCGACTTACCCGTGGCGATGCCAAGTATCAGATCTTCCCGGGAGCTGAACTGCTCGATCACGCTGGCCATACCCTCAAAGAGTGGCTCGTGATGAGCGGGATCGCGTTTAAGTTCGCGGAACGCGGTGCGGTACTGCTCCGCTAGCTGTGCGAGCACATCGTCATCGTGTCCTTGCGCCAGGATTGCAAAAGCCTCAGCTAACGATAGTCCCACGACCGCCAGCGTCTGAGCGCGTGTCGGCGGGGCTAATCCCAACCGCGAGAACGTATACGACATGGCCTCGCATATGCCGTTCTGGCTATCGACGATCGTTCCGTCGCAATCGAGGATCACGAGCTTCATCAATCCTCCCTTTCGTAACGTTCTGCATCAAGACCCAAAAGGTCCCAAGTCGCACGCATGTGCTCGGGCATCGGCGCGCTGACATCGATAGTTTCACCGGTGATGGGGTGCGGCAGTACAAGACGGCGCGCATGGAGGTGCAGTTTTGGCGGGATCTGTTCTGCCGGCATGTTTTGATCCCCATCATATTTATTGTCACCCACGATTGGGTGGCCTATCAGCGCCATATGGGCCCTCAGCTGGTGCTGGCGCCCTGTCACCGGTTTTAACGACACCCACGCTGCCTTGCTCGCCACGCGGTCAATCACCGCATAGTGCGTGGTTGCGTGCATGGCCTCTTCTTGTTCACCCGGCAATGCTTTTCTCACCCTGTCGCCGTCCCGCCCCGCAGCTTTGACGAGCGGGGCCTTTACTTTGCCCTGGGGCGGTTTCGGCACGCCTTTGACAAGCGCCCAGTAGGTCTTGGCCGCTGAACGCGTCTGGAACGTGCGGCCAAGCTTGGCAGCCGCACTGCGGTGTTTGGCGACCAAAAGCACGCCCGTCGTATCCCGGTCGAGACGATGCACCAAACGCGGCCGGTCGCCAAAGCGGTCAGCCATTGCGGCCAGCATTCCGTCGATGTGGCGCTTCGTGCCCGTGCCTCCCTGGACCGCGAGGCCAAAAGGTTTGTTTAAGACGAGGACGTGATCGTCTTCATAAAGGATCATGTTTTCGATGCGATCGCGATCGGCCCTGGAAATGGCGAGTGCCGGGGCGCTCGGGGCGGTCTTCTTGGCGTCACGCACAATCTTTGGTACGCGGATCTGCGCGCCCGCTTCCAGCCTGTCGCCCGCCGACGCGCGGCGGCTATCAACGCGCACTTGGCCTGACCGCAACAACTTCTGCAAATAGACATAGCCGACGTCGGGAAAGTGAATGCGAAACCAGCGGTCGAGCCGAACGCCGGCTTCGTTCCCTTTTACCTCTATCGTCTCGACCCGCTCGCTCATGTGAGAATGGCGCGTACCAATGACAGCCCAATGAAAAGCGCCCCGATTGAGACGACGACGGAGCCTAGTGCGTAGGTCAGAGCGCTAAACCTTTCGCCGCGTTCGATGAGCGGGGCAAAATCAAGTGAGAAGGCGGAAAAAGTCGCAAAGCCTCCCAACACACCGGTCACAACCAAGGTCCTAACCTCCGGCGACACGTTAAGGCGCAAGGCAAGTAGCTCGATCAGCGCCCCCATGAGCAGCGAACCCAAGACGTTGACGAACAGAGTCGACCAGGGAAATCGCGCACCTAACGCCTGGCCGAAGCCGATATTGACGAGGTGACGCGCGCCGGCGCCGATAGCACCGCCCGTAGCAGCGAACAAAAATAGCCTCATGGGGGCCTCGAACCATTGATCCGTGGGCTCTTCTAACGAAAGGACAGCCTAGGGGAAAGCGTCAGGAGGGCTGATTACCGGCGCTGCGGCCCCCGGTAATGGTCCAGCCAACCAGCCAGCCTATGATCAGCCCGACAACATTGCTCAACATGAACACGAGCATATTCATGGTTTCAGCGTCGTCAGAGCTTTCAAACGTCTGGTGCGCCACGACCCAATCGGCAACATGCGAGCTGACAAAAAGCATCGCCAGTGCCCCACCAATCACAGCGAAAACGATAGACACAAGATAGCGCATCAATCCGACCCCAAAAAAACGGCTCAGCGCCGCCTACTTCACTTCCCAGAACCAAATCTCACCGGCCTCGGCATAATTTGAGTAGTAACCAAGCCAAGAGAACCATTCCAACAGCCATTTGGCCGAGGAGCGGTATCCGTTCCAAACATCTATGTGATCGCCTGTCGGGCGCCCGCTGTCGCTTGAGCGCCTCCAATAGTCTTTTACGAAGATCATTCCAGTGCGCCCAAAAAGCTTCTTGTAGTACTCCGATGGATCTGAGCCCGTGATCCTCTCGGTCGGCCCAACGCCGGGCAAATTTGCGCCGGCAATTCGATCGGCGAGCTGATTGGCGCGAATGAAATGCATCTGCTCCACCGGGTGCACACCGCAAGAAGCACAGCCGCTTAGCTGGCTCGCCTGCACGCCGGCGCGCCGCAACGCGACACCCATGCGTATTGCGCATTGGTTGTGGAAGACGGGAAAACCCATCAATACCTTCTGGCCCTCCAGGTTGGTAAGATTATGGGGCGCAATGCAAGGCGTGCTCACGGACTCGTTGATAGGATGCCCACGCCAAAGATCAATGAACTGCACCATGCCAATTGCCTCTGTTCGACGTGTACACGTGCGCGCTTGAGAACCCAGCCGCATGTCACTATAGGCCGCGACAAGCCACAGAACCAGGGCACGCAAAAGGCGGCCGCTAAGGTTTAGCTTTCGGGCTGCGAATAGTCCGGAATATCGATGCGGTCCAAGAGACCTTGTCCAATAAACAACTGGGCAACAAGGGGGATTTCGAAAGCCTTAGTCACCTGATTGCGGAACCAAACCCCAAGCTGCGTCCTTGGCGCAAAGCTCGTTGCGAAGCGCTCGGCCGCCTTCTGCTTTTCGGCTATGAACGGCCGCATCAGCTGCTCATAGCGCGCAAAGGCCGCCTCGGGATCATCTGGAGACCGGCCAAGCTCGCCCGCCAAAACGTAGGCCCCTACCATGGCCAACGCAGAACCCTGACCGGCGAGCAAAGAGGGGCAATATGCGGCATCGCCCACCAGCGCCACACGCCCCTTCGACCATGAGTCCATGTGGATCTGACTGACGCGATCGAAGTAAAGGTCGTCGCTTTTGTCGAGCGCTCTCAGAATACGTGAAGATTCCCAACCGGCGTCATTGAATTGCGCGAGCAGCGCGTTCTTTTGCGACGTCATATCATGCGCGACAACGTTCACCGGCTCGTCAGCAGCAAGTACGAACAGGAACATTGTCCGATCGCCCCGCATGGCAAAGCGGGCCACCTGCTTTCCTGGAATCGTATAGCTAACGTAGACGAGGTCTTCTCGCGGGCGATAGCCTTCGCCCTGAAAAGCCCCGACCATATACCCAAGGTACTTCTCGAACGTTTCCTCTGCCCCGAATACCAACTCGCGGACGCGCGAATGAAGCCCATCTGCACCAATAATGAGATCGAAACTCCTCTCGGGAGCTTTCTCGAATGCAACGCTCACACCGTCACCGTCGGGCGTGATTTTCGTTATGCTATCGCCGAAGATGGTTTTGCAGCGGCCTTCAATCTTTTCGAACAACAGGCGTGCTAGTTCACTGCGTGCAATGCTCACGTATCGCCCATTGGTGAGCCTTCGAAACACATCACCGCTGAAGCCGCCAACGCGCCGGCCGTGCACGTTGACAAGGCGCAGCTCTCGGACATCGTAGCCTTCGCGGCGGATCTCCGGCAGCAAGTGCATTTCTTCCGCGACGTCGTAACCAGCGCCCCAGAAGTCGACGATATAACCGCCGGTGCGCAACTTTGGTGCGCGTTCAACGAGTGTCGGCTCAAAACCGCGGTCAGCGAGCCAGTATGCTAGCGTGGGGCCCGCAATTCCCGCCCCAGAGATGACGACGGTTTTCGCTCGCATGGCCTCCTCATACCCCCGAGGCGCCTAGCGCCCCTCGCTGCGCCCGCGCCGTAGCTTCGCCCAGTGCTCAAGCCGCTTTCTGATCTCACGCTCAAACCCACGGTCAGGTGGATCGTAGAATTGGAGCCGCTGTCGCATTTCATCGGGAAAGTAACTTTGGCCGGAAAAGCCCTCTTTCGTGTTGTGATCATATTCGTAGCCTTCACCGTAGCCTTCCTCCTCCATGAGCTTGGTGGGCGCATTGAGGATGTGCTTGGGCGGGCTTAGCGAGCCGTGTTCCGTTGCCGCGCGCATCGCCGCTTTATAAGCGACATAGGCCCCGTTTGATTTCGGCGCCGTCGCAAGATAGATCGTGGCCTGCGCCAACGCCAGCTCGCCTTCGGGACTGCCAAGAAAATCGTACGTGTCTTTGGCGGCGATCGCCTGCACCACTGCTTGCGGATCGGCCAGACCTATGTCTTCCACCGCAATTCGCACCAAACGCCGGGCCAAAAAAAGCCGGTCCTCGCCGCCATCGAGCATTCGCGCCAGCCAGTAGAGCGACGCGTCGGGATCGGAGCCCCGCACCGCTTTGTGCAAGGCACTTATAAGGTTGTAGTGGCCTTCGCGCGATTTGTCGTAGATAGGTGCGCGCCGCTGTACGAGTTCTGTTAGCGCCACGCGGTCCAGCGCCGCGGCGCCTGGAGCAACGGCTGCATACACCTCTTCTGCAAGATTAATGGCCGCGCGCCCATCGCCATCGGCCATAACAATAAGCGCATCTCGCGCATCCGGATCGAGAGCAAGCGGTCGCCCTTCCTCCCCCTCTGCCCGCTCAAGCAATTCGGCAAGCGCTGCTTCATTGAGACGGTGGAACACCAGCACCGAAGCGCGGCTCAGGACAGCGCCATTGAGTTCAAACGAGGGATTCTCGGTCGTCGCGCCAACCAGGGTGATGGTTCCATCTTCCATGTGCGGCAGGAAGCTGTCCTGCTGTGCACGGTTGAAGCGATGAATCTCATCTATGAAGAGAAGCGTCCCATTCCCTTGTTCGCGTCGCGCTTTTGCGCGCTCGAACGCTTTGCGCAGATCCTGCACACCCGAAAAGATCGCCGAGAGTTGCTCAAATTCCAGTTGCGTCTCATTGGCCAACAGGCGGGCTACCGTCGTCTTGCCGGAACCGGGCGGCCCCCAAAGGATCAAGCTCGATAGCCGGCCGCTTCTCAGCATACGCGTCAGGGTGCCTTGGGCGCCGACCAGATGATCCTGTCCCACGACGTCGACCAATGCCTTAGGACGCAACCGGTCTGCGAGAGGGCGTGGTGCGCCCTTATCAAGGCCTGCGGCTTCAAACAGCGTGGTCACAGCCGCTATCCTCGATACTGAAGGTTAATCGTGCGACCGCCCCGCTTGATGGTGAGACGCCATACGCGTTTCGGACTTCTGGTGATCTCGTCCAGAGTGACAACATCGTCCACCTGTGTGTCCCCGACCTGCACAATAACATCGCCTGGCCGGAATCCGAGACGCGCCGCGCCGCCGTCGCTGCGCACAGCAACAATAACGACACCTTCGGTCTCCTCCAGATTAAATTCATCGGCAACGCCGGGCAAAATATTCGATACGCGCGCGCCATCGAAGGGATGCTTTCCAGAAAGGTTGCGAACGTCTTCGCGGCCCGGCTTGGGCGCGGGCTCTAGTGGCAGATCGATCTCAATGCGGGACCCTTTGCGGATGATATGAAGCCGCGCTGTATTGGACACGCCGCGGGTCGTCAGGCGGTAGCGCACTGAACGGGCGTCCGTCACCTCAAAACCGTCGACACGTACGATCACATCGCCCAGTTTGAGCCCTGCTCTCGATGCCGGCCCGCGATTTGCGATGCGTACAATGACAGCGCCAGCAATGCGCGTCAGCCCCAACCCCTCGGCCATCTCGCGCGTGACGGTCTCGAGTTTGGCACCAAGCCACGGCCGCTCAATCTTGCGGCCCGACAGCGCACTATCAACGTAGAGCCGCACAAGATTTGACGGGATCGCAAAGCCGATACCCACCGAGCCGCCCGTGCGCGAGAAGATCATAGTGTTGATACCAACCAGCTTCCCGTCCATATCGACAAGCGCGCCGCCAGAGTTGCCGGGATTGATCGCCGCATCCGTTTGGATAAACACCTGCCTGTCGGAACGCGCCACTTTTGTTCGCGTCAACGCAGAGATGATACCGCTCGTCACGGTCTGTCCAACGCCAAATGGATTGCCGATCGCCAGGACAAGGTCACCAACCTCCAACTTGTCGGAATTGGCAAAATCGAGAAACGGGAAGTCTTCCCCGCCATTATCGATCTTGAGCACGGCGATGTCGGTCTTTTCGTCTTTCGCCACGACTGTCGCGTCAAACTCGCGTCTGTCGGCTAGCGCCACACGGATCTCGGTCTTGCCACGTCCCTTAATCACGTGCGTGTTTGTGACGACCACGCCGTCGGGACTGATAATGACGCCTGAGCCAAGAGAGCTCAACACCCGCTCCCGTGGCAGCCCAAACTCCTCTCCGAAGAACTGCCGGAAGATCGGATGATTCGCAAATGGGGATTGCATCGTGCGCACCCTCGAACGCACGTAGACATTGACGACCGCGGGCGCCGCCTGCCGTACGATCGGCGAGAACGAATACTGTATCGCCGCTTGCGATGGGGGTGCGGCGCGCCTTTGCGCCAGTGCTGGCGCACAGAGCATCGCCACAATCGCCAAACCGGCAGCCAGCATAGCCATTGGTGCGAGATATGATCGAAGCGTACGCAAACTCATCATTCCTACCAGATCCTGATCATCTGCATGAGGCGCGGCGATGAACGGCCAACCGTTCTATAGGACATGGCCTATTGTGCTGGAAGCCTGGGCAATGAACCCAGGACCGGCGCAAATTCGCGCTGAATGTCGATCTTCAGCGCTCAGAAGGCCATAAAAAGGCCGGTCCATAGCATCCAAGCACGCTAGCTCCAGCACCTAGATAACGCGGAGCTTCCGCAGGCTCTCGATGGCAGATTTAGCCGCCGTCTCAGCCGATCGAAACGACTGGTCAAGGATCTGTGTGGCCTTGTCATTCGAAACGGGCCGTGGGTGTCCAAGATCGGCAAGAACTGTTCTTAAGCGGCGGTCAATAAGTGAGAGCCCCCGCACGAAGAAGTCGGGCATCTCGAACTTTGGCACCTTCCACCTCAGGTCAGGTAGCACCTCTGCCATTAAGCGTGACAACTTGATCAGGCTGATGAAGCCGTTAGCAGATAAGAAGCGCTGCCCGGCAGCCTGCGGATGGACCATTGCTAAGGCGTGCGTTACGGCAATGTCGCGTACGTCGCTAACTGGAAATCCAATCCTTGGCGCGCCCGGATAAGCCCCGATCCCCATCAAACGCAACACTTCATGTGAGGTGGATAGGTCTGGATCAAGTGCAGGGCCGAGAATGAAGCCAGGATTGATCGCCACAAGCTCTGGGGGCCCTGCCCGACTCTTGACAAACTCCCAAGCTGCACGCTCTGCAAGCGTCTTAGAGACGACATAAGTGGAAATATTGGGGTGCTCAGGATTAGTCCAGTCTTCTTCTGTGTAGACATGGCCAACAGGATAATCTGGCCAGGGAAAGCTGATTGCTGCAATCGAAGAAGTTTGCACGACGCGCGTGACGCCAGCCCTTCTTGCCTCGTCCAAGACGCGCAGCGTCCCTTCGCGCGCCGGTCGAATGATATCGTTTGGGTCTCCACTCTCCTTTAGAGGAAAGGGGGACGCTAAGTGCTGCACATAGCTGCAGCCGTCCATCGCCTCATCCCAACCGGCATCGTGCAACAGATCGGCAGCGACAAATTCGACAGAGCTAGCATCAACCCCAGCTCGATTGATTATACGGCGAACTTCGTCGGCCCGACCTACATCCCGCAATGTGCCCTTTACGGCAAAATCGCGTCGCAGAAGTTCGGCAATGCAATGCTTAGCGACAAATCCCGATGCTCCCGTGACGAGAACCTTTGGGGTAGTCATGGCCTTTCCCTACCGTCGCTGAAGCACTCTCGCATTGCACTGCCATCTTTGTCGGAAACGGATACCTTACGCCGGCCGGCGGCGGGGCTACTCTATAGCATTGGAGGCAAACCAATAGCGCCCCGGCGCGGCCAGCACCAGGGGATTGGGACGTCGATGAGCGTTACTTCAACTTTCGGCTTGTTCTGATACGGAGGCCTCATGCCGTTCCCGATCCTCTTTGCCCTTAACGCTGAGGTCGCGGTCTACGAGTTCGATCACCGCCCGAGGGGCATTATCGCCGTAGCGAAAACCAGCTTTCAGAACACGTGTGTAGCCGCCCGCACGGTCCTTGTAACGTGGGCCCAACGTATCGAAGAGCTTCTTGACCATGTCGTCGTCGCGCAATCTGCTCGCGGCCAAGCGTCGGGAGTTCAAGTCGCCGCGCTTGGCAAGCGTGATGTACTTGTCCATCACGCGCTTGAGGTCCTTGGCCTTGGGCAGCGTTGTCACGATCTGTTCGTGACGGATGAGAGAGGCAGCCATGTTAGAGAACATGGCCTGGCGATGCCCGCTATCGCGACTAAATCGTCGCCCTAATTTCCTGTGTCGCATATTACATCCCTTTTGTTGTCGAATGACGAGGTTCTGCTGCCTCGCGTTTTATCGGAATTTGGTCATGACAAATCGGCAGCAGGTTCTCCTGTCTGCCAAGGGCCAATTGTCTCCGCTCAATATTGATCTTCGAAGCGCTTGGCCAGCTCCTCAATGTTGTCAGGCGGCCAGTTGGGCACTTCCATACCCAAGTGGAGCCCCATGGACGCCAAAACCTCCTTGATCTCGTTCAGTGACTTTCGCCCGAAATTCGGCGTCCTCAGCATCTCCGCCTCGGTTTTTTGAATAAGGTCGCCGATGTACACGATGTTGTCGTTCTTCAAGCAATTGGCGGAGCGTACCGAGAGCTCCAGCTCGTCGACTTTCTTCAAAAGCGCCGCATTGAACGCAAGCTCGGGATGGCGCGCTTCCTCGACAGGTTTTTTGGGCTCCTCGAAGTTGATGAAGATGGCGAGCTGGTCCTGCAAAATGCGCGCAGCCAGCGCAACGGCATCCTCGGCCGTCACCGAACCGTCCGTCTCCACCGTCAGTGTGAGCTTGTCGTAGTCGAGGATTTGGCCCTCGCGAGTATTCTCGACCTTGTAGGAGACCTTCTTGACCGGGCTATACAGACTGTCCACGGGAACCAGGCCGATGGGAGCATCCTCTGGACGATTGCGATCGGCCGGCACATAGCCTTTGCCCATATCGGCAATGAACTCCATGCGGATCGATGCACCCTCATCGAGCGTGCAGATGACATGCTCCGGATTGAGGATCTCCACATCAGAGCCGACCTCGATATCCTTGGCGCGTGCCGGACCGCCACCCTCCTTCTTGAGGACCATCCGCTTCACACCCTCAGAGTGCACGCGCAGAGCGATCTCCTTAATGTTGAGAATAATGTTCGTGACATCCTCGCGCACGCCGGGGATCGAGGAGAACTCGTGCAGGACGCCATCGATCTGCACGGTCTTGATCGCTGCGCCCTGCAGCGACGACAGCAGCACACGCCGCAGCGCGTTACCAAGCGTCATGCCGAAGCCGCGTTCCAGCGGCTCCGCAACAACGGTGGCCAGCTTGTCACGGTCCCGGCCCGGCGTTACCTCGAGCTTGGTCGGCTTGATCAGGTCTTGCCAGTTTTTTTGCAGAACGTTTACCACGGGGATCCTCGCTTATCGCGTGGTCTGCATCATTTCAATGCGCAGACGCATCAGTGGAGTACCGGATCGCCCTAATTGGCGATCACAAAGCCGGGGCTGACAATGCCAGCCGCGCGACACGTCAAACACGCCGGCGCTTACGCGGCCGGCAGCCGTTATGCGGAATGGGCGTCACGTCACGAATGGCCGTGATTTGAAAACCAACCGCCTGCAGCGCACGCAGAGCAGACTCGCGGCCAGATCCAGGACCGCACACCTGAACCTCCAGGATCTTCATGCCGTGGTCCATCGCCTTCTTACCGGCATCTTCCGCGGCGACCTGCGCGGCGTAGGGTGTCGACTTGCGCGACCCCTTGAAGCCCTTAGTTCCCGACGAGGACCAGGCGATCGTGTTGCCCTGGGCATCCGTAATCGTAATCATCGTGTTGTTGAACGAAGCATTGACGTGTGCAACGCCGGACGTGATGTTCTTTTTCTCGCGACGGCGAACCCTTCCACGCCCCGAGGACTGCTCTTTAGCCATTTCGTCAGGTCTCCCAAAACCGCGCGCTGCACGGTTCCTGTCATTCGCAAACGGGGACCAGCCTGCGGCCGCCCCCGATGATCAAAACATCAAGCTTTCTTCTTACCCGCTATCGGCTTTGCGGGGCCTTTACGCGTTCGCGCGTTCGTATGCGTGCGCTGGCCTCGCACGGGCAAACCTTTGCGGTGGCGCAGACCGCGGTAGCAGCCAAGATCCATAAGACGCTTGATGTTCGTGATGACGTCGCGGCGCAGATCGCCCTCAACCAGGTAGTCCCGGTCGATCGTCTCGCGGATCTGCAGAACTTCCGCGTCGGTCAACTGGTTGACACGGCGGTCGTCGGGAACACCCACTTTTCCACAGATGTCTCTAGCGAACTTCGGTCCGATGCCATGAATGTATTGAAGCGCTATGACGACGCGCTTCTGCGTCGGAATGTTGACGCCTGCGATACGGGCCACACTTCTCTCCTAAACTTAGGGCTATAGCCGTCCCCCGGGTTAGCGCCCCGGATGCAGGCACCCGCCTAGCATTATTCCACGCGAAAAACGCACCACTCCGGCCCGCAGGCTTCCGGACCAGACCTCTCTAAGGGTGCGTTATGAAACGCGGACTTGTAACTGAGCAGCACGTCGGCGTCAATCCGCCGAAAACGGCTTTTTTGGGGCGATCAGACCCTGGCCAAAACCGCCTCGATTTGGCTTGCAACCTCCTGAATTGGGGCCATTCCGTCGACAGTTCTGAGTTTTCCCTTGGCAAAGTAGTAGCCAATGAGGGGGGCCGTCTCGCGATAGTAGGCCATGAGCCGGTTCCGGACCGTTTCGGCATTGTCGTCCTTCCGGCGGATAAACTGGGTCGACCCGCACCGGTCACACACGCCCGGCACCTTCGGCTTGTGATTGGTATCGTGATAGCTGGCTCCGCAGTTGGCGCACATATAGCGCCCCGAGATCCGGTCGATCAGGACAGCATCGTCCACCTTGATCTCGATCACCGCGTCCAACTTTTTGCCCTGGGTCTGCAAGAGGGTGTCGAGCGCAGCAGCTTGGTTAAGCGTGCGCGGGAAGCCGTCGAGGATAAACCCGTTGGCGCAATCGGAGGCGGAGATACGCTCAGCGACGATTTTGATGACAATCTCGTCAGGCACGAGACCGCCCGCTTCCATGATGGCGCTCGCCTCCTGGCCGATCGGCGTGCCCGCTTTCACCGCCTCACGCAACATGTCGCCGGTTGAAAGTTGCGCAAGCCCCCGCCGCTCGGTGATCGACTCGGCTTGAGTTCCCTTGCCTGCTCCCGGTGGTCCCAGCAGGATCAGGTTCATCTTCGGCCTCTCGATGCGCCTCTGAGCTTTGCCTTCTTGATCAAGCCTTCATACTGGTGTGCCAGCAAGTGGCTCTGAACTTGGGCCACCGTATCCATCGTCACGCTGACGGCGATCAACAGCGAGGTGCCGCCGAAATAGAACGGTACACCCGCGCGGGCGATCAAAATTTCCGGCAAGACGCAAACGGCCGCCAGGTAGATCGCACCAAGAACCGTAATGCGGGTGAGCACGTAGTCGATATATTCCGCCGTTTTATCACCAGGGCGTATGCCTGGCAGAAAGCCGCCATACTTGCGTAAATTGTCCGCCGTATCCTTTGGATTGAACACGACCGCCGTGTAGAAAAACGCGAAGAAGACGATCAGCGCCACGTAAATCAGGAGGTACAGCGGCTGGCCGCGCCCTAACGAGGCAACGATCGCGCCGAGCCAGTCAGGCCCCTGCCCCGCGGAGAACTGTGCCACGGTAATCGGCAAGAGCAGCAGCGAGGAGGCAAAGATCGGCGGGATGACGCCCGCGGAGTTCAATTTCAGCGGAAGGTGCGAGGAATCGCCCTGGAACATCCGATTGCCAACTTGGCGCTTGGGATACTGGATCAGCAGGCGGCGCTGCGCGCGCTCCATGGTGACGATGGCGGCAACGACGGCTAGCATCAGCACGAGCAAGGCCAGCAACAGAGCCGTCGAAATCGATCCTGTGCGCGCCAGCTCAAACAGCCCGACCAATGCTGATGGCAGGCCAGCCACAATGCCGGCGAAGATGATGAGCGAAATGCCGTTGCCCACACCGCGCTGCGTGATCTGCTCGCCTAGCCACATCAAGAACAGTGTGCCGCCAACAAGCGTGATGACGGTCGTCAGTCGGAAAAACCAACCGGGATCGGTCACGACGGCGCCTGCTGCACTGCGCGACCCCTCAAGCCCAATGGCGATGCCGTAAGCCTGGAAGGCGGCCAACAAGACTGTGAGATAGCGGGTGTACTGGTTGATCTGCTTGCGGCCCTGCTCGCCTTCCTTCTTCAAGGCTTCGAGCTTAGGCGACATCGAACTCATAAGCTGCATGATGATCGATGCCGAAATGTAGGGCATGATGTTCAATGCAAAGATCGCCATGCGCTGCACGGCGCCGCCGGCAAACATGTTGAACATGCCGAGGATGCCTGAAGCGTTAGCGTTGAACGTCTCAGCAAAGGCAACAGGATTGACACCGGGCAGTGGGATGAAGGTTCCGAACCGGTAGACGATGAGCGCACCCAAAGTGAAGTAGATGCGCTTCTTGAGATCCTCGGCTTTGGCAAACGCGCCAAAGTTGAGGTTTGCGGCAAGCTGCTCAGCAGCAGATACCATTGTTGTCTCTCCCGACCTCTAAGCCCGCATTAGCGGGCGGCCCCCTGGCAATCTCCAGCTGCTAAGATGGGCGCCCGCGCAAAACTCCGCAACATCACTGCGAGCAACCGGCAAAATAGCCTCACGCACCAGCCTACTAACGCCTACTTTGCACCCTTGGCTGCTGGTGGCTTCTTTTTGGCTTCCGATTTCTTTCTCTTGGCTTCGTCGGCGGCCAGAACCTTCTTTTCGATCAGCGTTATAGAACCGCCCGCTTTCTCAATCGCCGCCTTGGCGGAAGCCGTCGCATGATCAACAGTCAGCGTAAGCTTTGCCTTGATCTCACCGTTGCCTAGCACGCGCAAACCGTCCTTTGGCCGGCGCAGCACGCCCGCTTCAACGAGAGCTGCCACGTCGAGAGGCTTCGAGGCATCGAGGCGCTTGTCATCGACGGCTTGCTGTAGCGCACCGATGTTGATCTCGTTGTAGTCCTTGCGGCGCCACTTGCTGAAACCGCGCTTTGGGAGACGGCGATGCAATGGCATCTGGCCGCCTTCAAACCCGCCGATCGCTACACCTGCGCGCGCGGTCTGGCCCTTGCCGCCGCGTCCGCCCGTCTTGCCCACTCCGGAGCCAATGCCACGCCCGATGCGCACGCGAAACTTGCGCGAGCCGGCTTTGTCCTTGATCTCGTTGAGCCGCATGGCTCCGCGCTCCTCTAGTCTTTCTTCGACGCTGTCCCGTCGACGATGCGAACGAGATGGCCAATCTTGTTGATCATGCCGCGCACAGCGGCGGTGTCTTCCAGCGTGCGCCGGCGGTGTAGCTTGTTAAGGCCTAGCCCGCGTAGCGTTTGCAACTGGATCGCCGGCCGCCTTCGGGGGCTCGCAATCTGCTCTACCGTAATAGTTTTCTTGGCAGCCATATCTATGGAGTCCTATGAATTTTCTTCAAGCGCGGAACAATCAGGCTTCAGCGTTCGCCTCACCCGTGTCCGAGCTGTCGCGCCGGCGCGACACGATCTCGCTTACCTTCTTGTTCCGGCGAGCTGCGACGCCTCGCGGATTCTCCTGCCCCTCCAGCGCATCAAAGGTGGCGCGCACGACGTTATAGGGATTGGTGCTGCCCATCGACTTCGCCACCACATCCTGCACACCCAACATCTCAAACACCGCACGCATGGCGCCGCCGGCGATGATGCCGGTGCCCGGAGGGGCCGAGCGCACGACAACCTTTCCGGCGCCGTGGCGCCCCTTACTGTCGTGATGAAGCGTACGCGCGTCACGTAGCGGCACACGTACCAGCGCGCGTTTGGCCGACTCGGTAGCCTTACGAATGGCTTCCGGCACCTCGCGCGCCTTACCGTGGCCAAAACCGACCCGGCCTTTCAGATCACCCACGACGACAAGTGCGGCGAAGCCGAAGCGCTTACCGCCCTTCACAACCTTGGCGACGCGATTGATGTGAACGAGCTTCTCGGTAAACTCGCTGTCGCGCTCTTCGCGATCACGGCCGCGGCCGCGGTCTCTTCCCTGGGGACGTGCCACTATAAAATCCTCTCGATTTAAAAGCTGAGGCCGCTTTCGCGCGCAGCATCAGCGAGCGCCTTGACGCGCCCATGGAATAGATAACCTCCGCGATCGAATACGACATTCTTCACGCCGGCCTTTAACGCGCGCTCAGCCAGGACCTTCCCAACGGCCTCGGCCGCTGCCTTGTCCGCACCGGTCTTAAGCGCGCCCTTAAGATCCTTTTCCAGTGTCGAGGCCGCCGCCACCGTCTTGCCGGCCGCATCATCAATGACCTGCGCATAGATATGCTTCGATGAGCGATACACCGAAAGCCTCGGCCGGTCCGCCGAGCAGGCCTGCAGCGCGCGCCGCACGCGAGCCTTGCGCTTGTCGAATTTGTCTTTGAGCACGCTCATAGCCAGCTGTCCTTACTTCTTCTTACCTTCCTTGCGGAAGATATACTCGCCTTGATAACGGATGCCCTTGCCCTGATAGGGCTCAGGCGGCCGCGAGGCGCGAATATTCGCCGCCACCTGACCGACGAGCTGCTTGTCGATGCCTGAGACCGTAATAATCTCCTGCTTGGCACCGGCCACCTTCACTTCCACGCCTGCGGGAATCTTGTGCACGACATCGTGGCTGAACCCGATGTTGAGCTGAAGCTGATCCTTGCCCTTCATTGCCGCGCGGAAGCCGATCCCCTGGATTTCCAGCGTGCGCGAATAGCCTTCCGTCACGCCGCTCACCAGATTGGCGACCATCGTTCGCGACATGCCCCACATGCCGCGAGCGAGTTTCGTCTCCTCGGCAGGCGTCACCTCGACACCTGAATCCGTTTTCTGAACCTTGATCTGATCAGGTACCGTAAAGGAGAGCTCCCCCTTCGGCCCCTTCACTTTGACCTCTTGGCCTGTGACCGTCGCCGTCACATTGGACGGGACCGTGACAGGTTGTTTACCGATGCGCGACATGGGCGTTGTCCAGAACCTTAAAAACACCGGCGGCTGCCGGATCCTTACCACTTAGAAGATGTTGCAGAGAATCTCTCCACCAACGTTCTGCTCGCGCGCTCGAGAATCCGACATCACGCCCTTGGGCGTAGAAAGGATCGCGACACCCAGTCCGTTGGCGACTGTTGGAAGATCTCTCACGGGCGAATAAACGCGACGGCCCGGCGTGGAGACCCGCTTGATCTCACGAATGGCCGGTTCGCCGTTGTAGTACTTGAGCTCGATTTCGAACGTGGGGATCGTGCCCTTCTGCTCGACGCGCGCATAGCCGCGGATATACCCCTCCTCAGCCAACACATCGAGGACACGTCCGCGGATATTGGACGCCGGTGTCACCACCTTCGGCCGGCGGCGCATCTGCGCATTGCGGATGCGGGTCAGCATGTCGCCCAACGGATCGTTGATTGCCATGTGCTCTATCCTCTTACCAGCTCGACTTGACCATGCCCGGAATGAGACCTTGGCTTGCAAGTTCTCGGAGCTGGTTGCGACACATTCTCATTTTGCGGTAGTAGCCGCGCGCGCGCCCCGTCACCTCGCAGCGATTCCTGATGCGCGTTGGCGACGAGTTGCGCGGCATCTCGGCGAGCTTCATGCGGGCCGCAAAGCGCTCCTCGGCCGGCAGCTTGAGATCGTTGGCGATCTCCTTCAGCCGTTTACGCTTGTCTGCCTTTTGTGCAACCAGGCGCCGTCGCCGGTTGTTCTTTTGTATCGAGCTCGTCTTTGCCATCTATATCCTCCAAAGGCCTTTCGGGCTTGGCACCCGAGGTCCTCTAGCTTCGAAATGGAAAATTGAAACCGCGCAAAAGCTCGCGCGCTTCGTCGTCGGTTGGAGCGGACGTACATACGATTACGTCCATCCCCCAAATCTCATCGACCTTGTCATAGTCGATCTCGGGAAACACGATGTGCTCCTTCAAACCCATGGCAAAGTTGCCACGGCCATCGAAACTCTTGGGATTCAATCCCCTAAAGTCCTTCACGCGCGGCAGAGCGATCGTAATAAACCGGTCCAAGAACTCGTACATGCGGTCACCGCGCAGCGTCACCTTGGCGCCAATCGCCATGCCCTCGCGCAACTTGTAGGTGGCTAGCGCTTTGCGCGCTTTTGTCTGCACCGGTTTTTGCCCGGCGATGAGCGCCAGATCACCGGCCGCATTGTCGACCTTCTTGCGATCAGCGACCCCCTCGCCAACCCCCATGTTCAACACGATCTTCTCGATCTTAGGCACCTGCATGGGGTTCTCGTATTCGAACGCCTTTACCAGAGCGTCGCGCACAACCTTTTCGTAGTGCGTCTTCATCCGCGGGCGATAGTCCTTCGGACGCGGCGCGGCAGCGGCCTTAGGCACACCACCCTTGGCCGCCTTATCGCCCTTCGCCTGCTTTTCCGACTTACCGCCGCCGGCCTGTTTGGCCTGACCCTGGGCAGGCGCCTTGGCGCCCTTTGCCGGTTTCTTACTCTCAGCCATGGCTCATTACTTCTCCGAAATGACTTCGCCTGAGCGTTTGGCGAAGCGGACTTTCGTACCATCATCGAGGAACTTGAAGCCGACTCGCGTAGGCTTGCCGTCCTTTGGATCTTCGAGCGCCAGATTTGAAATATCGATCGGTGCTTCTTTTGAGATGATCCCGCCTTCTTGCGATGCGGTCTGCTTTTGATGCCGACGAACCACGTTGACACCACGCACCAACGCACGGTTCTCCTTGGGCATCATCCGGACCACTTCGCCGTGCTTGCCCTTATCGCGGCCGGACAGCACGATGACGTGATCACCCTTCTTGATCTTGAGCGATGCCATCAGAGGACCTCCGGCGCCAATGAGACGATCTTCATATGCTTCTTCGACCTCAACTCACGCGTAACGGGCCCGAAGATTCGAGTGCCGACCGGCTCGCCTTGCGCGTTTATCAGCACAGCGGCATTGCGGTCGAAGCGGATGAGCGAGCCATCCGGACGACGCACGCCCTTAGCGGTGCGCACCACAACGGCCTTCATCACCTGCCCCTTCTTCACGCGCCCCTTCGGAATAGCCTCTTTCACGGACACAACGATTGTGTCCCCGACGGTGGCGTATTTGCGCTTCGAGCCGCCCAGCACCTTGATGCACTGAACACGGCGCGCTCCCGAATTGTCTGCGACGTCGAGACTTGTCTCCATCTGGATCATCGCGCTCGTCCTTCCTCAACCGCCGCATAACACTGCGGCTTGCCCTCAACTGCCTTGAGCCTACTGGGGCTCGTCATTCCATCGCCGGGCAACACCTGGCCCAATCCACTAACTGCCTTCTGCAAGCACGACCCATCGCTTGTGTTTTGAAATTGGCGCGCTTTCAACAATCTCGACCCTATCGCCGATCTTGAAGGCGTTGCCCTCGTCATGCGCTTGGTACTTTTTGGTCCGGCGCACCGTCTTCTTGAAAAGCGGGTGGGTATAGCGGCGCTCGACCTCGACCACGACGGTCTTGTCGTTCTTGTCGGAGACGACCACACCATGCAACACGCGCTTAGGCATTTCGTCTTACTCCTTCGAAGCGCTCTTGGCGCCGCTTCCAGCCCGCTTGCCACGAGCGATTGTCATTAGGCGTGCGATGTCACGACGGACGGCGCGCACGCGCGAAGTGTTTTCCATCTGGCCGGAAGCCGCTTGGAAGCGCAGGTTAAACTGCTCCTTCTTGAGCTTCTCCAGCTGATCGTCGAGCTGGTCGAGCGACATGT
>CAYOPW010000038.1:0-28236 GCA_964405975.1 uncultured Hyphomicrobium sp. | reverse complement strand
CAGGTCATGGATTTTTCACGACAGAACGGTCATCCTCTACAATGCACCATGGAGAAAGAGTAGGTCACCATTGCCGTCCTTCTCAAAAAGCCTAGAAACCGCGCTGCATCGCGCTCTTGAGGCCGCGAACGAGCGTAGCCACGAATACGCCACGCTGGAGCACCTGCTGCTGGCGTTAATCGATGATCGGGATGCGGCAGCCGTCATGCGCGCGTGCACTGTGGATGTCGATGCACTTCGTGCGCGTGTCGCGGGATATCTCGACAATGATCTAGGCGCACTCGTTGCCAAGGACGCAGCAGAAGCGCAGCCAACCACGGGGTTCCAGCGCGTCATTCACCGCGCGGTCGTGCATGTGCAATCCTCCGGGCGCGAGGAAGTCACTGGCGCCAACGTTCTCGTCGCAATTTTTGCCGAACGCGAAAGCCACGCCGCTTACTTCCTGCAAGAGCAGGAAATGACGCGCTTCGACGCGGTTCAATATATAAGTCATGGCATCGCCAAGCGCCCAGGTATGTCGGAGCCGCGGCACGTGCGTGGTGTTGATGAAGACCAGGCAACTGAAGGCGAGGAGCGCAAACCTGGCCAGGACGCGCTGAATACCTATTGCGTCAATCTCAACAAGAAGGCACGCGAGGGCAAGATCGATCCGCTGATCGGTCGTGAGCCAGAGGTCCTGCGCACGATCCAGGTGCTTTGCCGGCGCCAGAAGAACAACCCGCTCTTCGTGGGCGAGCCCGGTGTGGGCAAGACCGCGATTGCCGAAGGTCTTGCACGCAAGATCATAAAGGCTGATGTGCCGGAGGTCTTGAAGGAGTCGACGATCTTTGCGCTCGATATGGGTGCGCTGCTGGCCGGGACACGCTACCGCGGCGACTTCGAGGAGCGCCTCAAAGCGGTGATGAAAGAGATCGAGAACTATCCCGGTGCGATCCTGTTTATCGACGAGATTCACACGGTGATCGGCGCGGGCGCCACTTCGGGTGGCGCCATGGATGCTTCCAACCTGTTAAAGCCCGCGCTGCAGTCCGGCACGGTGCGCTGCATAGGTTCGACCACGTATAAGGAGTACCGGCAGCATTTCGAGAAAGACCGCGCCCTGGTGCGCCGCTTCCAGAAGATCGACGTGAAGGAGCCCTCGATTGAGGATTCGGTTGCAATCCTCAAGGGGCTCAAGCCGTACTTTGAGACCTTCCACAAGCTGAAGTACACGAACGACGCCATCAAGACTGCAGTAGAGCTGTCCGCCAAGTACATCCATGACCGTAAGCTGCCCGACAAAGCGATCGACGTGATCGATGAGACGGGCGCTTCGCAAATGCTGCTCGCGGAAGGCAAGCGCAAGAAGAAGATTACGGTGAAGGAGATCGAGGCGACGGTCGCTACAATGGCACGCATTCCGCCCAAGACCGTCACCAAGAGCGATGCAGAGGTCCTTCACAACATGGGCAAGGACCTAAAGCGCGTTGTGTTTGGTCAGGACAAGGCGATTGAGGCGCTGTCCTCGGCAATCAAGCTGTCGCGCGCGGGCCTGCGCGAACCGGAAAAGCCCATCGGTTGTTATTTGTTCTCCGGTCCCACCGGCGTCGGCAAAACCGAAGTCGCAAAACAGCTCGCCGACCTGATGGGTGTGGAGCTGTTGCGCTTCGATATGTCGGAGTACATGGAAAAGCACACGGTTAGCCGCCTTATCGGCGCGCCGCCAGGCTACGTTGGCTTCGATCAAGGAGGTCTTCTGACCGACGGCATCGATCAGCATCCGCACTCCGTGCTGCTGCTGGACGAGATCGAGAAGGCGCACCCTGACCTGTTCAACATCCTGTTGCAGGTGATGGACCACGGCAAGCTCACAGACCACAACGGTAAGCAGATAGACTTCCGCAACGTCGTGCTCATCATGACGACGAACGCGGGTGCCGCCGATCTTGCCAAGCCGCCCATGGGCTTTGCGCGCTCCAAGCGTGATGGCGACGATAGCGACGCTATCAATCGCATGTTCAGCCCCGAGTTCCGCAACCGTCTCGACGCGGTGATCGCATTCTCCGGTCTTCCCCCTGAGATCATCGAAAAGGTGGTGGAGAAGTTCATCTTCCAGCTCGAAGCCCAACTTGCTGATCGCAACGTGACGATCGAGTTGTCAGAGGACGCGACCAAATGGTTGGCGGAAAAGGGCTACGACGAGAAGTTCGGAGCCCGGCCCCTCGCCCGCGTGATCCAAGAGAACATCAAGCGGCCGCTTGCCGACGAGCTCTTGTTTGGCAAGCTTGAAAACGGCGGGACAGTAAAGGTTGTCGTCAAGGGCAATGGTGAGGATCGCCAGCTTGCTTTTGAGTACCTAGCGGCCGATCCCAAGCGGGCTAGGCCCAAGAGCGAAGACGACGAGGACGACGAGGCAACGAAGTCCAAGCCGATGCTGGTGGGAGCCGCACAGCGCAAGGCGCTGCCCGGTCCGAAGGAGAAAAAAGAGCGCAGCTCGAAGTCCTCCGGTGGGGCCGGAGGGGCAGTGCCAAACGTGCCGCGGCGCAAGGATCGCTAATTGCGCGGTTTTGATTGCCATATTTCTTCGAGGCTTTTTCGGCCTACTCGATCAAAACGGGCGTTTGGCCGATGAAGGTCTGCTCCTCCACTTGGCGAGCAAGGAATTTCCCAACGTCGGCGCGGGAGATCGATCCTGTGCGCCATGATTTGGGATCGGTGAGGACCTGATAGCGACCCGTTAGTGGGCCACTCGTCAAAAGGCCTGGACGCACGAGGGTCCAATCGAGCCCGCTTGTGCGCACGATCTGCTCTTCGATGTCCTTGTCGTCATAGACGCGCTTCAGCACCAGCGGAAAGAGTAGCGCATTGTAAAAGAGGCCGGCGTGACCGCGGCTATCGCCTGCGCCGAGACCTGTGACCGCAATCAGCCTCTTGATGCCTTTAGCTTGCATGGCATCGACCAGGACGCGAGAAGAATGGGAGAAGAGGGTGGTTCCTTTGAGAACTGTTTCGGGTCCGAATGAGACGCCAAGGCATTGGACGACGGCATCGATGCCATGAAGTGCGTGGTCGATGTCCGCCCTATCTAGTGCGTTGCCATCCACCTTTTCCAGCCGTTCATCATCAAGCGCGATAGATGCCGCTGAGCGTGCGAACGCGCGCACTTCATAGCCCTTGGCGAGCAGAGCCTTGACGGTTTCCAGGCCAATGCCACGGCTCGCGCCGATGACGAGGACCTTTTTCACGTTGCAAGCACCTTGCGAACCTTTTCTGCGTTGGCGGCTAAGACGTCAGATTCTTCCATCGCACCCGTATGCGGTTTGAGGGGGGTGCCCTCAATCCTAGGGATCACATGAAAGTGGAGATGGAAAACAGTCTGGCCGCTGGCCGGTTCGTTAAACTGCACCAACGTCACACCGTCGGCCGCGAAAGCCTCCTTGACCGCGCGCATCATCTTTTGGATGAGCGGCCCCAGCCGCGCCAGCATTTCGGGATCAGCGTCAAGCAAGTTGCGTGAGGGCGCCTTGGGGATGATGAGCGTGTGCCCCGGCGATTGGGGCATGGCGTCCATGATTACCAGCGCATCAGCATCCTCATAGACCTTATGGGACGGGATCTCGCCACGTAGAATCTTGGCGAAGATGTTGTCTGGGTCATACGTCATGCGGTTCGTCTCCTGAAGTCGTGACGCCTTTTAAAGGGGGCACAAACGCACACGTCAAGCGGGCGTTGGCGCTAGCGCGCGTCAGCGGTTCGGTCTTTGCGGTAGGGGCCACAGGTGGCCAGAAAGGCCGTACTCTCAGCTACCGCGCGGCGTTCATCATTCAGGTAACGCGCTATCGCATTGCGCAGGCCGGGATCTTGGATCCAATGGGCCGAGTAAGTCGTAACCGGCCGATACCCGCGTAATAGCTTGTGCTCGCCTTGGGCACCGGCTTCAACGCGGGCCAAACCAGCCTCAATCGCATAGTCGATCGCCTGGTAGTAACAGATCTCGAAATGCAGGCAGGGGTGATGCTCAATAGCACCCCAGTAGCGGCCGTAGAGACATTCGCCGCCCAGCAAATTTAGGGCGCCAGCGACGTAGCGGTCTTGGTGCTTTGCCATGATGAGCAGGCAGCGTCTGTCCATCGTCTCGCCCAGAAGTGAAAAGAACTGGCGATTAAGATAGGGACGCCCCCACTTGCGGCTGCCTGTATCCATGTAGAAGTTATAGAAAGCATCCCAATGCGCCTGCGTGATATCGGCGCCGGAAACTCTCTCAATCGAGAGGCCGCCGCTCATAGCTTCAGCGCGCTCTTTGCGAATGGTCTTGCGCTTGCGCGACGACAACTGCGCGAGGAAGTCCCCAAACGTCTTGTATCCCTCGTTGTGCCAGTGGAACTGCTGGTCCGTGCGCCGCAGGAAGCTGAGATCGGCGAGGCGGCTCCATTCACCTTGCGTGAGGAAGGTGACGTGTAGGGACGAGGCACCAAGGCGTTTTGAAAGTTCAACGGCTGCCGCGGCAAGCAGCACTTCGCAAGTTTCCGCTTTGGGGCCTGGTTTCACCAGGAGGCGGCGGCCAGGCACGGGCGTGAATGGAACGGCGGACTGTAGTTTGGGATAGTAGCGGCCGCCTGCACGCTCATAAGCCTCGGCCCATGCGTAATCGAACACGTACTCGCCTGTACTATCGAGTTTGATGTAGCAGGGCATGCACGCGCAGATCTTTCCACCACCGTCTTCGACCGTGATGTGGTGGGGCAGCCAGCCGGTGTCGCGTCCCCCGACAGCACCGGATTCCTCCAAAGCTTTGAGGAAGGCATACGAAACGAAGGGGTCGTAGGCGGCGAGGTCGGGATTGGCGCACGCATCCCACGCACTCGCCTCAAGGTCGCTGATACTCGGCACGACCCTTGCGACCGATTTTGCCTCCTCACTGTCGCGTGCAATCATTGGAGAACTCTGCACCATTTCATCTGTGAGACACAGCCAGGAAATTTGTAGCCGTTAGGGTTCGTAGTCCTCAAATATGGGGGCGTCGGCCCAGCGGCCGGCAATTTCGCGCTCTTCCGGGGTCCTCACTGTCCAGGCGAAAAAGGGCAGGCCCACAATTTCACGTGCGTACCGCGTGACGGGGGTAGGCAGCGACTCTACGTGATAGGCGTAAAAATCGGGCGCGGCCTTACGCGATTCAAGCAGATGGCTGAGGCGGAAGGCTCGCTCGGGCTCAAGATGTCCGTGCCAATGGTCCAGCACTTCATAAAGCCCTGACACGATGCCGCGCGGGATCTGCGGCACCAGCTCTTTTACGATGGCGATCACGTCGGGGTCATAGGACATGAGCGCAATCGGACCTTGGTAGCCGGAGGCGAGCTTGGCGATCGATTGCAGAAAGGGAATATCGGGCGACTCCCAGTCACTCTTTATTTCGGCTAACACTGGCTCGCGCCCATCGACGAGGTCTAAAAGCTCAGCAAAGTCGATCATTGGGGATGGATCGCCGCGGTACTTGAAGCTTTTGAGAGTTGCTGCGTCGTGCGTGCGCACAGCATCGCGGCCTTCAATAAGCCGTTCCAGCGTGTCGTCATGGAAAATCATGGGCGTGCTGCACGCCGACGGTCGCACGTCAGCCTCGACACCATAGCCTTTGGCAATTGCCGCCTCGAAAGCTGCTGCCGAATTTTCGATCAGCCCGTTTGCGGGGGTGTGCAGCCCGCGGTGCGCAATTGGTTTCAGGAAGGCTGCACGATCTCGCATCGGATCTATTGCTCAATACGCAAGACGGCATCGACTTCGACGGCGCAATTCATCGGCAAGCTCGAGACGCCAACGGCTGCGCGCGTGTGACGGCCCTTGTCGCCAAACACCTCGACCATGAAATCGGACGCGCCGTTAATGACTTTGGGATGATCCGCGAAGTCGGTGGTTGCGTTGACGAAGCCCGTGAGCTTCACGACCTGCGCAACACGGTCCAGGCTGGGGAGCGCCGCTTTAATCTGTGCCAGGATGAGAATGGCGCATCGCTTTGCCGCCTGTTGGCCCTGATCGATGCTAACTCCAGCGCCTAGCTGGCCCGTAATAATCTTGCCGTCGGCGCCAATTGAGATCTGTCCTGAAATAAAGAGCAGATCGCCACTAATGAGGGATGGGACGTAATTGGCGACGGGCCTTGGCGCGTCGGGCAGTACGACACCGAGATCCTTAAGCCGCGTCTCAACCTTGCCGTCCATTGGACTGCCCTTCACCTTGTTTGGGCTTTATCAGGCCCTTAACGCGCCTATTTGACCGGGGAGAGGACACTTTGCAACGCCCTCGTAGCGTCCTAGTGTTTCTATACTTTAACGAGTCGCGGGCTTTCCTCACCCGATGGCAAGGAAAATACGTATGGCCAAAGCGATAAGGCTCATTCCAACCGCAGCGTTAGGTGGTGTGTTGCTGGTTGCGCTGGTCGCCGAAGTCGAGGCGCTGACGAGCGAGCAAGCGGCATGGATTGCGCCCCATCGTGCTGTTTATGAAATTACTTTGGAACATGCAGCCCCCGGCTCCGGCGTCGCCGAGATGACCGGCCGGATGGTTTACGAGATGAGCGGTAGCCACTGTAAGGGCTACGAGCAGAAGATGCGGTTCGTGACGCGCATGACGAACCAAGAAGGCCTTGCACAGATCAATGACCTGAGAACTTCAAGCTTCGAAGATCTGGCAACGCATCACCTACGTTTCAGCTCCAGCCAATACGAGAACCAGAAGCTGTCTGAAGCTTCGCAGGGTAGCGCCGGCCCAAGTAACGGCGCGACCTTCACTAAGGTTGAGCTGACGAAGCCGTCGAAGAAGACTGTCAAACTGCCCTCCGATATCTACTTCCCCATCCAGCATTCGATGGCATTGTTGGACGCGGCACGCTCAGGCAAATCAATTTTCACGGCCAATCTTTATGATGGCTCGGACAAAGGCGAGAAATTCTACGAGACGAATGCGATCATCGGTAAGCCGCGAAACGCGAGCGTGAAGTCCAAACCCGCAGAGCGCAACAATAGCGACATGCTCGCAGGCCTCACGGCATGGCCGGTTGCCATCAGTTATTTCGAACCGGGACCTGTCCAGACCGACCAGCTTCCGACCTACGAGTTATCGTTTTTATTTTACGAGAACGGCGTATCGAGCGACCTGTTCATAGACTACGGCGACTTTTCCATTCGCGGCGAATTAAAAGAGCTGAAGCCGTTGAAGAAAGGCAAGTGCCCGCCTGGGAAGCGCTGAGCGCGCGCGTCGCTGCTTTGTCAGAGCACCTAATGTCGTCACGTCTCTTACGATCGGCCGGCACGCTCGGTGAGAAGCTGTTGAGCCGGTGCTATCAGCTCTGGCGCGATGCGATAGGATGTGGCGAAGACCAACAACAGGTTTTCATCCTGGAGCACGTGATCGAGGACCGCTGAGAGAATGCGCGGGGTTTGTGCTTGGGCCTTTAGTTCGGCCGGTCCAAGCCCGGTTAATGCGAGGAAGCGGCCTAAGCGTTGCTCGTCACCGGCGAGGAAGGCTAGCGCAGAGATTGCAATGGTCTCGGCCGTTTCAAGATCCATTCACCTAACCCTCTGATTTTTCAGGATGCCGCGAAGCTAGTGCGCATCTGAAGTATTCTTTTAACTGTTGGTTACGGCTTCCAGCGCAAACTCTAACCGGATCTCTTTGTAAGAATCGGTGCAAAAGGGGTCCGAGGGGAATGCGAGCTGTCCAGGCATGAATTTTCAGGAAACCAGAAGCCAGAGCGATTCCGAGACGACAGAGGCGAGACTTGCTGAAAAGTCTGTTCTGATCGTGGAGGATAACGAGCTCAATATGAAGCTCTTCCACGATCTCCTCGTTGCACACGGCTACGCAACGATCCAGACTCGGAACGGCCTTGAGGCGCTAGCCCTTGCCCGGCGTCATCGCCCGGCGCTCATTCTGATGGACATCCAACTTCCCGAGATTTCGGGCCTTGAGGTCACAAAGTGGATCAAAGAGGACGATGAGCTGCGCGATATTCCCGTCGTAGCGGTTACCGCGTTTGCGATGAAGGGTGACGAGGAAAGAATTCGGTCAGGGGGCTGTGAGGCCTATATCTCCAAGCCTATTTCGGTCGGCGCCTTCCTCGAAACAGTGCATCATTTCATTGGTGATCCGCGCGCGTAAGCGGGCCAGTGATGACGTCTTTTCGAATTTGTCAGCCACTCTCGGTGCAGCGCTCCTGATACGGACGTTGCGTTCGTTTAAGGGCACGCCGAAACGGTGTGATCGGCTGTCGGTTTGAATTCCATTCAGCTCGCACCCGGCCTTCCAGCCACCCACTCACAACGTTGGGTTCACAATCTTATAGAGCGCGGAGGACACAGTGGAGACTGAGTGGTGGCGGGCGAATGATCCACTCTCTTCCTTATTGCAAAATGCGCGCAATCGCATTTCCGGAACTTTGCCTTCAGCGCCTTGAGAAAAGACGTGACTTATTAGAAGGTTATGGGGCCGGTATGAAGCGAGGGGATGAAGGCACACCATATGCGACGCCTACGGGGCATTTAGAACCGAAAGTGGTAATTTCGGCACAGTCAATGCGCGTCTTGCAATAACAATATTCCTCTGTCAGATTACGAGCTAGCGAGGGGGAATGTTATTACAGTTTGCGGGGGCGATGACAGATGTGGCGGCGGCGTCCCACGCACGCAAAACGGGTTTCCGCACTATCAGGTCCGCCGCATTTCCTGGTAGCGCGGAAAATTCGTGGCACGGTCTTAGCGGCTAGAGTGGCCTCCTCGTTGAAGCTGCACCGGACCAGCCACGGCACCAGGCGGGGAGTCAACGCCCTCTTTGACGAACCACTTGGTTACTAGACCAGGGTCTGTAACTTTCTCGGACTTAAATACCCCGCTGCCGGGTTGAGTTGCGGGCCCTGGTCAAGTCCTCCCCTCGGTTTCTCAAGCAAAAACCGTTCGTTCCCGCGCGAGATCGCTGCTGCGAAGGATGAACTGACTAACGTGAAGGAAAAACCTGCCGCCAAGTCAGGCGCAAACGCCTACTTGATTTTTGTTTCCTTGAATTCGACGTGCTTCCTCACGACCGGGTCGTACTTTTTAAACACCAGTTTTTCGGTACTCGTACGCGGGTTTTTCTTGGTCACATAGAAGAAGCCTGTGCCTGCCGTCGAGAGCAGCTTGATCTTCTGCGTAATGGGCTTGGCCATGATCTTTAAACCTGAATTGCTCTTTCCCGGGCCGGAGTGAGCGGCAACATAGCGACCGCCGCGTGCCTGTCAAGCAAGGGATCTGGGGTGTGTTGCCATGTTATCCCGGCACTCTATTTGGCATCCGGCCGGGTTGCGGATGGCGGATCCTCAAGCGCCTCGGCGCCGCCGAACCCGTGCATTCTTAGCGCCCACTGCAGGCCGACAAGGGCCCCTTTGATACGCGGGAGCAGCAATAGACAGAGCCCAATTGTCAGGGGGACCCACATAAGCGCGTGGAGCCAATAATTTGGACGGAAGTAGTCCTCCACCATCATGACTCCGGCAACGATGAAATGTCCCACAATTAGGATTGTGAAGTAGGGCGGTGCGTCGTCTGCCCGGTGATGATGTAACTCTTCCGAACACGCCGGGCACTTTTCGGCAACCTTCAGATAGCGCGTATAGAGTGCGCCATTCCCGCAGGCTGGGCACAATTGCGCCGCGCCACGCTTGAGCGATTGCGATACGGATCGCTCAGCGCCGACGCCTTGAACATTCGATGATGAGGCAATTCCCATGGGCGATAGTCCTCACGGCTAAGCACACCCGCGTCAAGGGACGAATGGCCGCGCATACTAATGATATTGCGTTAGCGCCGCTTGCGCGACCGGTGTCGGAACTTGGGCGCGCGCACCTGTTTGCCGAACGCACTCAAAGGCTTTCCCTTCTTGCCTTCGCTTAGCATCTCAAATCGCAATGCGCCCGCCGATGGGATGGCTTCCACCAGCCGCACCTCGACTGTATCGCCCAGACTGAACGTCGTACCGGAGCGTTGCCCAACGAGGGCATGGACCGCTTCAAGGTGGCGATAGAAATCACCCACCAACGATGAGACGGGCACAAACCCGTCCGCGCCGCTCTCCTTCAGGCGCACAAAAAGACCGGACCGTGTGACGCCTGCGATGCGGCCAGTGAAGGTCGCACCGATACGATCGGCGAGATGGGCTGCGATGAGCCGGTCAACCGTTTCGCGCTCGGCGGCCATGGCGCGGCGTTCCGCGTCCGAGATCTGTTTGGCGATTTCAGCAAGGCGCGCGGCCTCGCTGTCCTCCAAGCCGCCGGCACCAAGGCGCAGGCCGCGCACGAGGGCCCGGTGTGCGAGAAGGTCGGCATAACGGCGGATGGGTGAGGTGAAGTGAGCATAGCGGCGCAGATTGAGACCAAAGTGGCCGATATTTTCCGGATGATACTCGGCTTGCGATTGGCTCCGCAGCACAACCTCATTGATGAGATCGGGAACCGGCATCGTCTTGGCGCGCGCCAGAATTCGATTGAAGTGCGCAGGTTTGAGGCTGCCTTGCGGGGCGAGCTTCATGTCGATCGACTCTAAGAACTCACGCAAGCTTTTCAGCTTTTCCTGTGAGGGCTGATCATGAATGCGGTAGACGACAGGTGCGCGCTTACCTTCCAGCGCTTCGGCCGCCGCAACATTTGCTTGGATCATGAATTCTTCAATAAGCCGGTGTGAGGTCAGCCGCTCAGGTACGTCGACACGTTCCACCTGGCCCTTTTTGTCGAGCACAATCTTGCGCTCAGGCAGATCGAGGTCCAGAGGCTCGCGGCGGTCACGGGCTTGGGAAAGTGCCGCATATGCCGCCCAAAGCGGCCGGAGCACGGGCTCCAATAACGGCTTGCATTTTGTCGAGGGCTTGCCGTCGATCGCAGCCTGGGCCTCCTGATAGTTGAGCTTGGCGGCCGAGCGCATCATGGCCCGCAGGAATGTGTGAGCGTGCTTGTTGCCCTGAGCATCGAACACCATGCGCACCGCCAGGCAGGGCCTGTCTTCGCCTTCGCGCAGTGAACACAAATCGTTCGAAATGCGTTCAGGCAGCATGGGTACGACCCGATCAGGGAAATAGACAGAGTTGCCGCGAATCTGCGCCTCGCGATCGAGCTTCGTACCGGAGCGCACATAGTGCGCAACATCGGCAATGGCGACGAACACCACCCATCCCCCTTTGTTTCTGGGATCGGTATCGGCTTCGGCATAGACTGCATCGTCATGATCGCGTGCGTCGGGCGGGTCGATAGTCACCAGGGGCAGATCGCGAAGATCGGTGCGCTCGTTGAGTTTCGGGGGGCGGAGGTGCTCGACCTCGTCCAGCACGCTTTCGGGAAAGTCGTCGGGAATTCCGTGGGTGTGGATGGCGATCAGGCTGATTTGGCGCTGGTCGCCGGGATTGCCGAGGGATTCCAGAATGCGGGCCTGGGGAATATGCAACCGGCCCCGGCGGACGAGATCGAAACGGACGAGGTCACCATCGGCCGCCTCGCCTTCCTCGCCCTTTTTGATAGACCAGGAGCGAAGTTGCCTGCGGTCGATGGGCTCAATCGTGCCGCCACCATGTCGATGCGCGCGAAATATGCCGAGCAGCCGCCGCTTCTCGCGTGGCAGACGTCTGATGGGGATCGCCTCGAAGCGAAAGCCTTCGACATCGGGCTGCCTGAGCTCGTTGGTGCGCGCCAGTATCTGGTCGCCGATGCCAATGTCGGCTTGGATGTCGGCGCTGGGACCGCGTGAGCGTCCCATTAACACCAAAACGGCCGGGCGCTCGCCTTCTTCGGTGTCCCAGACAGTGGGCTTGGCGATTAGGTCGCCCTGGGCGTCGCGACCGGTCACTTCCAGCACGTTAACCGGTGCGAGCGTGCCGCGTTTGCGCACACCCTTTTTGCGGCTGCCGGCGAGCGTGCCTTCCTTACTCATGTCGGCAAGCAGGCGTTTGAGATCCTGCCGTGCGTCACCGCGGATACCAAAGGCACGCGCAATCTCGCGCTTGCCGACCTTTTCGGTCGATGACCTTATGAATTCAAGGATTTCATCCTTGCTGGGCAAGCCGCGTGGCGTTGACATTCCGCCTTTAGCGCTCTTGGTTTTTCGCGCCATGTCAGCAAGTGTGGCAATGATTCATGACAACGGGCGCTTCAGATTTGTGCTCAGGCTTCGGCGGCTTCCGTCTTTGCCTTGGCTGATTTGCTTTTGCCAGACTTTGATGCTGGTTTGGCCGACTTGGCAGCCGTCTTTTTGGGTGGTTTGCGGGCGGTCTTTTTGGCCGTCTTCTTAGCAGGCTTTTTGCCACCCTTGGCGGCGCGAGCGGCAATCAGCTCGATAGCCTCTTCAACGGTAATCGTGGCCGGATCCTTACCGGTGGGAATGGTGGCGTTAATGCTGGCGTGTTTGACATAGGGGCCGTATCGGCCGGACAGCACTTGAATGGGACCGCCGTCGGGATGCTCACCCAGCTCCTTGAGCACGGTGGGCTTGGCGCGCTGAAAACGGCTCTTGCCGCCAGCGGCTTTCTCTGCGATTAGCGCCACGGCGCGGTTAAGGCCAACCGTAAACACATCCTCGACACTTTCCAGGTTGGCATACACGCCGTCGTGCAGAACAAACGGACCATAGCGTCCGAGGCCGGCGACAATCGGTTTGCCGCTTTCAGGATGCAGGCCCACCTCGCGGGGCAGCGACAACAATTTGAGCGCGCGCTCCAGATCAATCGTGCCAGCGTCCACGCCGCGCGGCACGCTGGCACGCTTTGGCTTTTCGTCTTCGCTACCTTCGCCAAGCTGAACATAGGGGCCAAACCGCCCCGTGCGCAGTGTGACGGCGAGGCCCGTGTCGGGATCGTATCCCAACAGCTTGCCGTCCGGCGTCGCAACCTCTCCATCGCCGCCATTTTGATCGGCGAGTTGGCGCGTATATCGGCACTCCGGGTAATTGCCGCAGCCTATGAAGGCGCCGTACTTACCGGAGATCTTCAAGCTCAACCGCCCTTTACCGCAGGCGGGGCAGGTGCGCGGATCACTTCCATCCTCGCGCGGCGGGAAGATGTGGGGCCCCAACATTTCATTGAGCGCTTCGAGAACGTCCCCGACGCGCAGATCTTTGATTTCGTCGACCGCACCGGTGAAGTCGCGCCAAAAGTCGCGCAATACGTCCTTCCACAACAGCTTCCCGTCAGAGATAAGGTCCAGTTTCTCCTCAAGATCAGCGGTGAAGTCATACTCCACGTAGCGCTGGAAGAAGCCTTCGAGGAAGGCGATGACCAGACGGCCCTTGTCTTCCGGGATGAAGCGCTTCTTTTCGATGCGCACGTAATCGCGCTCTTGCAGCACGGCGAGCGTGGATGCGTACGTCGAGGGCCGGCCGATGCCCAGCTCCTCAAGCTTCTTCACCAGCGTCGCCTCGGAGAACCGCGGCGGTGGCTGAGTAAAGTGTTCTTCCGCCTCAATCGACTTGTCGGTGACACGGTCACCTTCCGCGATTGCAGGCAAGCGCCGGGACGCATCGTCGTCGGCAAAATCGTCTTTGCCTTTGGCAGCGTGCAGACGTTCATCGCGGCCTTCCTCGTAGACCTTGAGGAAGCCGTCGAACTTCACCACCGACCCTGTTGCACGAAGTGTATACGTCTTGCCGTCGCGTCCACTGACCTCAATGTCGGCCGCCGTCTGCTCCAGTTCGGCAGAGGCCATCTGGCTTGCGATCGCACGCTTCCAGATGAGTTCGTAAAGGCGCGCCTGATCTTTTTCCAGGTAGCGCGCCACATCGGCAGGTTTGCACGCTATGTCTGTGGGGCGGATCGCTTCGTGCGCTTCCTGGGCATTCTTGGCCTTAGTCTTGTATTCGCGGATGAATGGCGGCAGGTAGGACTTGCCGTATTCCTTTTCGACCTCGCTGCGAATGGTGCTGATGGCTTCGGGCACGATCTGCACACCGTCTGTTCGCATGTAGGTGATGAGGCCAACGGTTTCGCCGTTCAGGTCTACGCCCTCGTAGAGGCGTTGGGCGACTTGCATTGTCTGCTTGGCCGAGAAGCCGAGCTTGCGCGAAGCATCCATCTGCAAGGTCGATGTTGCAAACGGTGCATAGGGGTTTCGCTTTGCCGCCTTCTTTTCGACGGATACGACGCGGAATTCGCCCTTCTCAATTGCCGCTTTGATGGCCGCGGCCGATGCCGCATCCTTGATATCGAGCTTCTTCAAGGTGGTGCGGGCGATGGCGTTGAGGCGGGCGGGAAACTCTTCGCCCTTCTCGGTGGCGAAGACAGCTTCGATAGTCCAGTACTCATCGCTCTTGAAGGCTTCGATCTCAGCCTCGCGGTCGCAGATGAGCCGCAGCGCGACGGACTGGACCCGCCCGGCAGAACGCGCGCCTGGCAATTTGCGCCAAAGGACAGGCGACAGCGTAAACCCGACCAAATAGTCGAGCGCGCGGCGTGCCAGATAGGCGGAGACGAGAGGCGCATCAATTTGGCGCGGTTTCTTGAGGGCGGCCATGACGGCCTGCTTGGTGACCGCGTTGAACGCGACCCGTTCCACTTCAAGGTCCTTTTTCAAGGCCTTCTTCTTTTCGAGGATCTGCAAGATATGCCAGGAGATGGCCTCGCCTTCCCGATCAGGGTCTGTGGCGAGGATCAGCTTGTCCGCCTTCTTGACCGCATCAGAAATTTCTTTGATGATTTTCCGGGACTTAGTGTCGACGTCCCAATGCATCTCGAAGTCGTTTTCGGGCTCGACGGAGCCGTTCTTGGAGGGCAGATCGCGCACGTGCCCGAAGGACGGGATGACCTTGTACCCGCTGCCCAAGTACTTGTTGATTGTCTTGGCCTTGGCAGCCGATTCAACGATAACGACGTTCATTTGCGACTTTCAGGCTGATTATGCTCGACCGTGGTGTCCGCCCTTCGGCGCCATGTTGGCGTCCGCCTGCGGGTCCGTCGGTTCGATCGGCGGGCGAACATGGGAGATGAATGTGGCGGTGTCAAACGGAGCAACCGACACAACCAAAAGATACAATATGGACATTATTGCAATTAAAGGTTGCTAATGTTATCTGGTAATCACTACGGTTGCGAATAACGACCACGGGGATGGGGCATATGATGGCTGGGCCGGACGACTCCAATAGGGAGCGCGGTTCTACTGCAAAAACAAGCAGATCTGAGACGCTGAGCTACATCTCTGACATTGTCTATGAGCTCAAAAAGCTGGCGGACAAGGCCGAGTACAAGACCTTGGCGGCGATCTTAGGCGTCGCCCTCGTGGAGGCGCGCACCCAGAGGAAAGAAGTGAGTGTTGATCCCCCTTTAGGGCCCATCGAGCGATAGGGATACGAAACCGTTGCCATGGCGTTCTATGCGTCCGGCAAGGGCCAGCTCGATCAACGCCACTTGAACCTGCCGAATCTCAAGTCCTGTCCCCCGGACAAGAGTATCGATATCGATGGGTGCCGCGCCCAGAGCGGCGATAACCCGGTCTCGGTCACTATCAGAAAGCGGCTCATAGGGTGCGGATTCTGCCGCCTGTTCAGTCTCTGGTTCCTCATACTGACCGGGCGCATGTGTGCCGGTCAGCGGAGCTAGTGCCGACAAGAGATCGTCGGGCTCGGTGACCAGCGTGGCCCCGGATTTCAACAGACGATTTGTTCCTTCAGCACGCGGGTCGAGCGGGTGGCCGGGAATGGCAAAGACGTCTCTGCCTTGCTCGGCGGCAAGCCGGGCGGTCACCAAGGTGCCCGAACGGCGCGCGGCCTCTATGACGAGCACGCCGAATGAAATGCCCGAGATAATGCGGTTACGGCGGGGAAAGTCCCTGCCACGAGGTACGAACGCCGGCGGCATCTCGGTGACAAGGCACCCACGCTCGCCAACAGTGTGTTGTAGAGCTTCGTGCTCCGGCGGGTAGACGACATCGATGCCACCTGCGACGACGGCAATCGTTCCACTTTCTAGCGCAGCTTCATGTGCAGCTGCGTCGATGCCTCGTGCCAGGCCCGAAGCAACGACGTATCCCGCGCTGCCAAGCTCTTTGGCAAAAACGCGCGCAAGCTTTGTGCCGGCAGCCGAGCACTGTCGCGAGCCGACGATGGACACGATGGGTCTATCGAGCAAAGTCGCATCGCCTTTCACGTAGAGCAGCGGTGGTGGGGCGTCGATAACAGCAAGGGCTGCGGGATAACCAGGTTCAATTGTAAAGATAGGCACGGCACCTGCGCGTTGAGCACTCTCAAGCTCTGCCTCCGCCTTTTCCGCTGGGCAAATGCGAATAGGGCGCGTTCGTCCTCCGCGGCGCGACAGTTCAGGCACGGCCGCAAGCGCTGCCTCGGCGCCCCCGAAGTGGTTGACTAACGCGCGAAAGGTAATCGGCCCGACGTTCTCGGAGCGAATGAGGCGAACGCAAGCCAGACGTTCGCCAGCTCCAAGCTCTGCAACGGGCAGAGGCGCTGCAACAAAGAGATTGTGATCATGCATGGGCGCCAATCCTGGGCTCCTCCCCGGCGACCAGGCGATGAATGTTGGCGCGGTGTTTGTAAATTAAGAGTGCAGAAAGCAATGCAGCCAGAATGGCCGTAGCGTAATTTCCAACGGTCAAAAGCCAGATCGGCGTTACCACAGCAGCGATGATCGCCGAGAGAGACGAGTAGCGCCACAGGATAGCGGCAAGCAACCAAACAGAGCAGAAAGCCAGCGCACTTGGCCAGTTGAGACCGAGTAGGACTCCAATA
The DNA here is from genome assembly GCA_964405975.1 of uncultured Hyphomicrobium sp. Lineage (GTDB taxonomy): Bacteria > Pseudomonadota > Alphaproteobacteria > Rhizobiales > Hyphomicrobiaceae > Hyphomicrobium_A. Next base: position 11,521 of record CAYOPW010000038.1, on the reverse strand, counting down.
TAGGTAGCAACGCCCTTCCCACCCTTGAAACCAAGCCATGCGGGAAAGGTATGTCCGATAAAGGCTCCAAATCCAGCAAGAAGAGAAGCGGGTATCGCCACGTCGCCTAAGGAGCCAACTGCGTAGCCCAAAAGTACAGCAGCTGTACCCTTGAGCAGGTCGAGAAGCAGCGTGAGCGCTGCAAGTCCCCTATTTCCAGTACGCAGAACGTTTGTTGCGCCAATGTTGCCCGAGCCGATGTCGCGCACGTCGCCAAGGCCTGCGACGCGCGTCAACACAAGACCAAAGGGAATCGAGCCCAGCAGGTAGCCCAGCACAAGCGCAACGATTGTGTAAAAGTTAAAGAGGTCGCCCATAATGGTCCGGCGATCACGGTTGCTTGGAGCGGTTCCTATGCCCGCTCAGCGCCACCGTACTGATAGACCGTGTTTCCGGCAACCAGCGTGCGTAACACCCGGCCTTGCATTTTGCTCTCGTCAAAGGGTGTGTTCTTGGAACGCGAGCGCAGCTCGTCCTTATTGACCACCCAAGGCTGACCAAGATCGACGAGGATCACATCGGCGACCGCGCCTTTAATGAGGCGGCCAGCGTCCAGGCCAAGAAGCTTTGCAGGATTGACCGTCAGCGCACGGAAGATCGTCAGTAGCGGCAACTCACCTGAATGATGAAGGCGCAGCGCAGCAGGGAGCAGCGTCTCCAATCCGACCGCGCCGTCGGTCGCTTCTGCAAAGGGGCGGCGCTTGTCGTCGGCGTCTTGAGGATCGTGACTGGATACAATGATATCGATCTCCCCCGACCCTAGCCCTCGTATCATCGCAACGCGGTCCTCATCGCGCCGTAAGGGCGGGCGCAGTTTAAAGAAGGTGCGATAGGGGCCTATATCGTTCTCGTTGAGGGTGAGATGATTGATCGAGACGCCACAGGTGACGGGCAGACTATGGACCTTGGCGGCACGAACCACTTCCAGGCTTTCTGCGCAACTGATGGTGGCGGCGTGGTAACGTCCTTTCGTCATTTCCACGAGGCGGACATCGCGCTCCAAAAGGATCGTCTCGGCAGCCTTTGAGACCCCCGGCAGCGCAAGCCGTGTCGCCACCTCGCCAGCATTCATGCTTGCGTTTTGCGAGAGGTAGGGATCTTCAGTGTGATGCGCGATGAGCGCATCGAAGTCGCGGCCGTAAAGCAACGCGTTGCGCATCACTCGCGTATTGGCAATGCTTGACTTGCCGTTGGAGAAGGCAATCGCGCCAGCCCGTTTCAACAGGCCGATCTCCGTGATCTCCTCGCCTTTAAGATCCTTGGTCGCGGCCGCCATTGTGTGGACGTGGACGACAGCGTTATCGCGGGCCCGGCGCTGGATGAAGTCGACGAGGGCAACCTGATCGATGACTGGATTAGTATCGGGCATGACGACAATGGTGGTCACGCCGCCAGCGGCAGCCGCTTGGCTTGCCGTCTTTAGTGTTTCGCGGTGCTCGTTGCCGGGTTCGCCAGTATAGACTTGCGCGTCGATCAGGCCGGGCGCCAGCACGTGGCCCTTGCAATCGACAACCTCGGCGCCCTCGGGCGCATTGCGTCGCAGGTGCGGTCCAATGTCTGCGATCACGCCATCCTTGATGACGATGCCGCCGGGCTCGTCGCGGTTTGACGAAGGATCGACGAGACGCGCGTTGAAATAGACTTTGGCCCCGGCGTGCGCCGCGCCGTTGGCCGTCTTGCGTGGGCTCTTGTTTTTTGCGTTCATCAGTTGGGCAGGTTCCGGGCGAGCGCTTCCAGGACAGCCATGCGTACGGCGACGCCCATCTCCACTTGATCGTGAATGACGCTGCGTGAGTGATCGGCGACGGTAGAGGCAATTTCCACCCCCCGGTTCATGGGTCCAGGGTGCATGATCAATGCATCCGGCCTAGCGCGCGTGAGCTTTTCGTGGTCCAGGCCGAAGAAGTGGAAGTATTCGCGCGTGGAGGGCACATAGGAGCCCAGCATGCGCTCGCGCTGCAGGCGTAGCATCATGATGACGTCGGCGTCCTCGACACCTTTCCACATATCGGTAAAGACCTCTGCGCCCAGTCGCTCAGACGCTGCCGGCAGAAGGGTAGAGGGGGCGATGATGCGCACGCGCGCACCGAGCGCGTTGAGGACATTGATGTTGGAGCGGGCAACTCGGCTATGAAGGATATCGCCGCATATCGCGACCAGCAGACCCGAGAGACGACCTTTGGCGCGGCGAATAGTGAGGGCGTCGAGAAGTGCTTGCGTGGGGTGCTGATGGGCGCCGTCTCCGGCATTGACGACCGAGCAATCGACCTTTTGTGAAAGCAGTTCCACCGCGCCTGCGGAGTGATGGCGCACGACGATGATGTCGGGGCGCATGGCGTTGAGCGTCATGGCCGTATCGAGCAGCGTCTCCCCCTTTTGGACGGAGGAGGTGGAAACGTTCATATTCAAGACGTCGGCGCAAAGTCGTTTGGCGGCGAGCTCGAAGGATGCCTGCGTCCTTGTCGAGGCCTCAAAGAACAGATTGATCAGGGTGCGGCCGCGTAGGACATCGCGCCTATTGCCCGGCTGACGATTGGCGTCAGCAGCTTTATCGGCAAGGTCGAGAAGAAAATTAATCTCTGTCGCACTCAGCCCCTCACAGGTGAGGAGGTGGCGATGCGGGAAGTGTAAAGCCTCGACTTTGGCGGCGGCGCTAGTCATTAAAGGAGCTTCTATACGGGGAGTCTCAGCTTCCGGCAAGCGATGCCTGTGCTGAAGACGTGCTTCATATTGCGGAACTTGATAGCGTTAAGAGTTTAACCAGTCGAATCGGGAGCAAAGGCGCCATGGCTGGGCCTTTTTCGACGCACGAGGTAGTCAATCAGCCCCCGCCGTTCGAGGATGTGAACCTGTTTACCTCGGATCGGGCGCTCCAGGAGGCTGTCAAGCGCGAGGGCGGCAGAGACGCCGCCAAGCCGCTGGCAGCTTTCGGCCTGATAACGGGCACTGCTCAAGCGTTCGAGCAGGGCCGCTTGGCAAACGAGCACCTGCCAACGCTTGAGACGCACGATCGCCAGGGGCGGCGGCGCGATATTGTCGTTTTTCATCCCGCCTATCACGCCTGCATGGAGACGAGCTGCGCGGAGGGATTGCATTCGTCTGTTTGGGCGCACCTTGTGACGGGGAGCCGTTTACCTCCGCCCGATGCCAATGTGGCCCGCGCCGGCGCTTTCTATATGGCGGCTCAGATGGAGGCCGGTCATTGCTGCCCTATCACGATGACGAATGCCGCCGTACCCGTTCTGCGGCTGCAACCCGAGATCGGCGAGGAGTGGATCCCCAAGATTGTGTCGCGGCGTTACGATCCGCGCTTCGTGCCCGCAGACGACAAGTTGGCCGTTACGTTCGGCATGGGCATGACGGAGAAGCAGGGGGGCACGGATATTCGTGCCAACACCACGAGGGCAGAGCCGATAAGGGCCGGTGGTCCTGGCGCAGAGTACACAATCACAGGACACAAGTGGTTCCTTTCCGCCCCCATGTCAGATGCGTTCCTCGTGCTGGCGCAAGCGCCGGGTGGGCTCACCTGCTTTCTCATGCCTCGCTTTTTGCCCGATCGAAGCGTAAATCCGCTGCGTTTACAGCGTCTCAAGTCCAAGCTTGGCAACAGGTCGAATGCTTCATCCGAGGTCGAGTTTCATGGCTGTTGGGGCCGCGCTATAGGCGAGGAGGGAAAGGGTGTCGCCACGATAATCGAAATGGTGACGCATACGCGCCTGGACTGTGCCGTCGCATCAGCCGGTCTCATGCGCCTAGCGCTGGCCAACGCTATTCATCACGCTGAGCACCGCACCGTGTTCCAGAAAAAGTTGATCGACCAGCCGCTGATGATGCAGGTGCTTGCCGACCTTGCTCTCGATGTTGAAGGAGCGACTGCGCTCGCTTTCCGCCTTGCACGCTCTTTTGACCTTGCTGAGGACCCGCGCGCTGCGGCATGGCGGCGGCTGATGACTCCCATAACGAAGTATTGGGTTTGCAAGATTGCGCCGGGTCTTGTGGCGGAGGCGATGGAGTGCCTGGGCGGAAATGGCTACGTCGAGGAAGCGCCGCTTGCCCGCCTGTATCGCGAGGTTCCGGTCAATTCAATTTGGGAAGGGTCGGGCAATGTAATGGCGCTCGACGTATTGCGCGTGCTTCAGCGCGAGCCCGAAGCGGCCGAGGTTGTGATGGAGGAGCTTGGGCAGTTCGCGCAGGGCGATGGCCGCTTGACGTACGCACACGAGCGCATCCAAAACCTGTTGCACGAACCCGTGCTGCTTGATCAGCGCGCCAGATCGTTGGTGGAGGGCTTGGCCACGCTGGCGGCGGCGACAATCCTCAATGCACATGCGCCCACACCCATCGCCGACGCGTTCATTGCGACGCGGCTCGGCAGCCGGATGCGGCAAACTTATGGTCAGGGATTGGAACGAGCCGACACGCGCGCCATTGTGACACGTGCATCGCCGAACATGGTCTGATCGCAGTTGGCGCTTGCGTCACGTAAAGAGCCAGGACGATACGCCGCCGCGCCGGGCGAGGTCGGACATCTCCATATTGAAGGAGTCGAATACGTCGTGCGTGGCGGCATTGGGCAGCCAAAGCGCACCGTCAGCTTGCCGGCGGTAAGGCTGCATGAGCTGCCGCCATGTCGTGGTGTCGAGCCGCCGTTCAGGCGGGATGCGCGGCGGAAGGCGCCTCAGTCCATTTTGGCTTGCGAGCCAGGCATAGGCAGCTTGCCAGACATTGAGGGGTGCGGCCATGTTGTGGCGCCCCTTTAGCTGAGTGATGGCTAGCATACCCGCTTCGCGCGAATGTGGACCGATCTCAAGAGTAGCGACGTGCTCACTGTCACGGCGAACGGAGAATAGGCGGCACTTATCGTCAGCGAGCCGCTCGGCGTATTGATCGGCGCAGTTTTGCATGCCGCGCGCTTCGGCAAGAATTTCATTGCGGTCAATGAGCGGGATGAAGTCATAGCCTTTCACTTTGCCACCTTTCAGCCACGCATCTTCGATTACGCCGGGCGGAAGCTGCAAGACGAGGCGTATCCGGTTTAGCCAGCTCTTGGCGGCACAAATCGCGGTATCGAACGCGATCTCAGCGCGCCAGGGGACGACAATCAGACTGTTGGCTTGCGTGTGCGTCGCGCGCGAATACCAAGCGTAGGCTGCAAGCACACCAAAGAGTTGCTCAGGATCGCCTGACTCTTTGTAAATTGATTGATCTGCCAGCCACAGCGCGAAGTCTTCATCACAGGCACGCGTGGCGAACACGACGGTTTTCAGCCAGAAGGCGCTATAGTTAGAAGAGGCGGGTAAGCGGTTGGCAATGCGCCGGGCAAACAGCTCACTATTGGGTAGTTCGTCAATTTTCCTCTGAAACGCCTCCGGCGGCAAACGGCGCAACCAAAGGGGCAAGCCAAGGGTGCGTGCCACCGATTTGAGTGCGGCGCCGTCTTCGACCAATTTTGTCGCTTTGGTTCGCACATCAGGAGGTCCGCGCTTCGTGGCCAGTGCATAAATTGCACCGGGAAAAACAGTTGCAAGATCGGCGAGGCGGTCCGATGAGCGCATCAATCGGCGTATTTCTCGGCGGGCCGGATAGGCAAAACGGGCGGCGAAACGTTCCAGCTCATCGCAGAGTTGCGAAAGCTCTTGCGTTCGTCGTGGATCCGTAGGCCGCTTCAGAGATTTCACGTTCTGCGGCATGCCAACTCACCACCTTGCGCCTTTCAAGGAACTAATGACCAGCCTCTTCCACGGCGCCATTTTGAGACCATCGCCGATTATTGCGGCACGCGTAGGACAGGCGTCTCGATAAGAAGGGAGATGGGCAGGCAAGGGCTAATGTTCCAGGGCGCGCATGCGATCGAGTGCGCCTTGCAGGATGATTGTGGCGGCGACCTTGTCGACAACTTCGGCGCGGCGTTTCCGTGAGGCGTCGGCTTCAAGCAATGTGCGTTCCGCGGCCACTGTTGAAAGGCGTTCGTCCCACAAGAGAATGGGCAGATCGCTGAGCGCATTGAGGTTCTTCGCAAACGCTCGCGTTGCTTGCTCGCGCGGACCAGAGGTTCCGTCGAGGTTGGTGGGCAACCCCAATACAAAACCAGCGATGTGGTGCTCGGCCGCAATCTCCAAGAGGCGTGCGGCATCCTTGGTGAATTTTGACCGTTTCAGGACCATGAGGGGAGACGCGATGGTACGCGTCAAGTCTGACAGCGCAAGACCAAGCGTCTTGGTGCCTGCATCGATGCCTATGAGGCGCGCGGCCGGAGGCAGATGTTCTGAGAACTCCTGAATGTTCTCCAGTGTCAGTCCGCGTGCGCCCATCGTCGCCTATTTCCCCGCCGGTTCGGTCATTTGCGTTAGCCTGTTGTTGCTCGCCCCGCCATCCTTATACTGCGCGCCGCCTTTCGAATTCATAGACGTTCCGGGGGTCTTGGGCATGAAGATTACGTGGTTTGGACATTCTTGCTTTCGTGTTGAGACGGGATCGAGCGTGGTCCTGATCGATCCCTTTCTCAAGGGCAATCCGACGTTTGAGGGCTCGGGGGTGGCGTGGGATGTGGCCATCAGCGGCGTCACGCACGTCGCGCTCACACACGGACACGACGATCACTTAGGCGATGCGCTCGAAATCTGCCAGAAGACGGGTGCGACACTGTTTGCCGTGTGGGAGCTGGCCATGCATTTGGGCAGCAAGGGCGCTGAAAAGCTTGAGCCCATGAACACTGGTGGTACGGTCAAAAGCGCCGACTTCGATTTGACGATGGTACACGCACGGCATTCGTCCTCTTCAGAAGGCGTCTATCTCGGCAACCCTTGCGGCGTCATCATACGCGCGAAGGAGGGCAGAACCCTCTACCACATGGGCGACACGGAAGTTTTTGGGGACATGGCCCTGATCAACGCGCTGCACGCTCCCGATATCGGCATCGTCCCCATTGGCGACCGGTTTACGATGGGCGCGCGCTCTGCTGCCCATGCGTGCAAAACATTCTTTAATTTCAAAACGGTGTTTCCGGCCCATTACGGTACGTTTCCGATCATCGATCAGACCGCCGATGCCTTTGTTGCCCATATGGAAGGCCAAAACGTCGTCGTGCCGAGCCTCGGAGAGGCGGTTACAGTTTGAAGCCCAACAGCGTGAGGGCTTGGGGGCGTCAAAAAGGGTGAACGCGTGCAAAGTCGAAGATCCCGGGCAAAGCGACGATCGCGCGCCGCAGATCCCGCGACCATTACGTTCGCTCAGGGCAATACGGCGCTGGGCCTCTTTACAGCGACGACATTTCTGTCTGCGTTCCTGCTCTTTGCCGTTCAGCCGCTCTTTGCCAAAATGGTGTTGCCTGTTTTGGGCGGCTCGCCTTCGGTGTGGGCTGTCGCCCTTTGCTTTTTTCAGGCAGCGCTCCTAACCGGCTACTGCTACGCGTATGTGCTGATGCGTCTGGTGCCCGTCGTGTGGACGGGGCTCGTGCACGTTTGTGTGGGGCTGCTGGCTTTGTTCGTTTTGCCCATTGGTTTGCCGGAGGGTTGGGCGGAGCCGCCGCCTGGTGAGCCTTACCTTTGGCAACTTGGGCTCTTTACGCTTGCGGTTGGCTTGCCGTTTGTTGCAGTCGCCGCCAATGCACCACTTTTGCAAGCCTGGTTCGCCCGCACGGGTCATCCTCATGCCCGCGATCCTTATTTCCTCTATGCCGCCTCGAACTTCGGCAGCCTCATTGCGCTGATGAGCTATCCCTTTGTGCTCGAGCCTGAATTTGGCGTGACAGCCCTCAGCCGCTATTGGGCGTTTCTGTTTGTTGGTCTGATCGTATCGCTGGGCGTGTGCTCGTCCATTATGCGCAAGAGCGTCGTGCGTGGCGACATGCAGGCTGCCCCCAGCAAGGCGGTGTCAAAGGCGTCCACGCTCAAGGTTCCCACGCTGCGTGACCGGCTGGGCTGGGTCGGGTTGGCGCTCGTGCCGGCTGCACTTCTCACCGCGTTCACAACCCATCTTGCAACCGATATAGCTTCTGCACCGCTTTTGTGGGTGCTGCCGCTTGCGCTCTATCTCCTCACCTTCGTGCTCGCGTTTCGTGACACATTCCTTGTGCCAATGCGGCTGCTTTTGGCGGTTCATCTCATCACGGTGGCGCTCGCTCTACTTGAGCTGTCGCAGGTGAAGCACGAGACATGGACGTTGACGAGTGCTGCCGGTGTCGCCGTTTTCTTTGTCTCCGCGCTTGTGGCCCATCGCACGCTCTACGATATGCGCCCGTGCGCCCAGAACCTCACGGAGTTTTATCTATGGATGGCTTTTGGCGGTGTGCTTGGGGGACTGTTTGCTGCGCTCATCGCGCCCAAGTTGTTTTCCGAGGTGCTTGAGTACCCACTGCTCATTGCGCTAACGATGGCCTGCCGGCCCGGAGTTTTCTCGCGCAAAGATTGGCGTTGGCATGAGCTGATGTGGCTCGGCGGACTATTCGCAACCGGCCTCGCGCTTGTACTTTTTGGGACGCAATGGGCCGCTGACCTCGGCCTGTGGTTCGGCGAGTGGGGCTTTACGGCAGCGCTTACTCTCTTATTTGCCGTCGCGATGTTCGCGCTCTGGAACTATCCCGCGCGCCAGCTCGTGGCTGCGCTTCTAATGTTTCTGACCGTGGTCATGCTGCCCTCAGCAGTCAGGCGGGCAAATGCGGAACGCAGCTACTTCGGCGTCTATCGCGTGACGCAATCGGATGAGGGCGATTACAATATCTTGCAGCACGGCACGACGTTGCACGGCTCGCAACGCATCCGCGACGAGGACGGCAATCTTATCGCCGATACCACACCCGGCACCTACTACTATCCGGGAAGCCCCATTGAACAATCGATTCGAATTGTACAAGACGGGCTGCAGGTGAAGGGAGATGAAGGGCGCTTTGGGATCGTGGGTCTAGGTGCCGGCTCGCTTGCTTGTTATTCGAACAAGAACGAGCGGTGGCGTTTTTACGAGATCGATCCCATCGTTGTCGACATTGCGCAAAGGTCGAACCACTTCACATTTCTGGTCAACTGCCAGCCGAAGGCCGATATCGTCGTGGGTGACGGGCGCATCACGATTGCGAAGGAGCCAGACGGCAGCTTCGACCTTCTCCTCGTCGATGCCTTCTCCTCCGACGCGGTGCCCGTGCATCTCATGACGGCGGATGCCCTAAGACTCTACGCGCGCAAGCTAAAGGACAGTGGCGTCCTCGTGCTGCACATTTCCAACCGTTATCTTGACCTTGATCCAGTGCTGGAGGCGACGCTGCCACTGGTGCCTGAGCTCAAAGGATTGATTATTTCTGACCCGGCACAAGGGGGGACCTATGCTCAGCTGTCGTCGACGATCGCAGTTTTTGCCAAGAACGAGTATGCCCTCGACCCCTTCAGGGCCGTTTCAGGAGCGCAAGATTTTAAAAAAGGTGGCCTCAATCCTTGGACCGACGACAGCTCCGACATCCTCGGCCCCTTCCTGTCTCGATGGCGCGGCGGGTAGCGGGTGCCGCGCCTCATGAGTTGCGCGGCTCTCGTGCCAGGGCTATGAGAGCGATCAATTGTAAGCCCACCTTTCATCAGCAGAACGGCGAGGGACTATGCAGGTCGACGAAGCGACCGTCCGGCGTATTGCACGCCTTGCGCGGATAAAGATCAGCGAGGCGGAGGCCAAGGGTCTAAAGGCAGAGCTTTCCAGTATTCTCGATTGGGTCGAGCAGCTTAAAGAGGTGGACACATCCTCTGTCGAGCCGCTGACGCGCGTCGTCCCCATTGAGCTAAGGCAGCGCGAGGACAAGGTCACAGACGGCGACATTGCCGACGACGTTGTGGGGAACGCGTCGATGGTTGAGGACCATTACTTCGTTGTGCCCAAGGTGGTCGAATAGGGTGACCGCGGCGTTTAGAGATCGATCGCGGCGGGCCCCGGAGACCTCATACGAATGCTCTTAACTGGACGTCATTCAAGTGAACGAACTTAACAAGCTCACCATTGCCGAAGCGCGCGAGGGCCTGCGAAAGAAGCAGTTCTCCGCGACCGAACTGACTGAATCTGTCCTTGCCGCGATCGAGGCAGGCAATGCCGACCTCAATGCCTACGTGCTGCCCACGCCCGACGTGGCCCGCGCGCAGGCAAAGGAAAGCGACAAGCGCCTAAGGTCTGGCGACGCGCGCCCCCTTGAAGGTGTTCCTATCGGCAACAAGGATCTGTTCTGCACAAACGGTGTGCGCACGACCGCTTGTTCCAACATTCTCGATGATTTCAAGCCCACTTATGAATCCACGGTTGGCGCCAACTTGTGGAATGCCGGTGCGGTGATGCTGGGCAAGCTCAATTGCGATGAGTTCGCTATGGGATCGTCCAACGAGACGAGCGCCTTCGGCCCTGTCGTTTCGCCGTGGCGGCGCAAAGGCGAGGACGGCGTGTTCATGCCCGACAAGCTGGTGCCGGGCGGCTCTTCGGGCGGTTCGTCTGCTGCCGTTGCTGCTGACCTGTGTCTGGCGGCTACCGGCACCGATACCGGTGGCTCAATACGCCAGCCCGCGGCGTTGACGGGCACCGTCGGCATGAAGCCGACCTATGGGCGCTGCTCGCGCTGGGGGATTGTTGCCTTTGCTTCGTCGCTCGATCAGGCCGGACCCGTTGCCAAGACCGTGCGCGATACTGCGATCATGCTCAAAGCAATGGCGAGCCACGATCCCAAGGACTCCACGTCCGTCGATAGGCCCGTCCCCGACTACGAAGCGGCCCTTTCCGAGGGCATCAAGGGCCTGCGCGTCGGCGTGCCGAAGGAATACCGCGTCGAGGGCATGTCCAAAGAAGCAGAACTGCTGTGGAGTTGCGGCATAGCCTGGCTCAAAGATGCCGGAGCAACGATCCACGACATCACGCTTCCACACACCAAGTATGCGCTGCCGGCCTACTATATCGTCGCGCCCGCTGAGGCCTCCTCGAACCTGGCACGCTATGACGGCGTGCGTTACGGATTGCGCATGCCCGGCAAGGATCTAATCGATACGTACGAAAACACGCGCGCAGCCGGTTTCGGCCACGAAGTGCGCCGGCGCATCCTCATGGGCACCTATGTGCTTTCGGCCGGTTACTATGATGCCTACTATCTCAAGGCGCAGAAGGTGCGCACTCTTATCAAACGCGACTTCGACGAAGCGTGGAACTCAGTCGATGTCGTGTTGACGCCCACCACGTTGACGCCTGCGTTTGCCTTTGGCGAGAAGTCGGACGATCCCATCGCCATGTATTTGGAGGACCTGTTCACGGTAACAGCCAACATGGCGGGACTGCCGGGCATTTCGGTGCCAGCGGGGCTCTCGACGCAAGGCACGCCGCTGGGACTTCAGCTGTTGGGCAAGCCGTTCGACGAAGCGACACTGTTTCGCGCAGCTTACGCAATTGAGAATGCAGCCGGCCGTTTGCTCGTACCGAACCGCTGGTGGGAAGCGCGGGGTGAATCGACACCCGCGGCTAAGCCGGCAAAGAAGAA